>JBHIAT010000060.1:0-19134 GCA_046758705.1 Bipolaricaulia bacterium | reverse complement strand
CGAAGCGCTGGCGTTGGTCGATAAGGATTTTGCCCGCCGCAAGATCGTGATGCCGATCCAGAAGATTGGCAACCAGCTGATGGTGGCGATCGGCGACCCCAATGACGTCACGATCATCGATGATCTGCGGTCCCAGACGGGTATGAAGATCAAGCCGCGTGTCTCCACCCCCTCCGAGATCAAACGGAAGATCGAGACCACTTACGGCCGAATGTGGCTCAGGCGTCCCGGGGTGCGGAAGGAGAGGATTCCCCCGCTCACCCAGGTGACCGACGATATGCCGGTCAGCCAGATCGTGGAGGCGATCATCAACGAAGCGCTGCGACGAGAGGCCAGCGACATCCACATCGAACCGCTCGCCGATCAGCTTCAGGTACGTTATCGCATCGACGGGGTCCTGCAAGGAGTGGCGCGATTCCCCATGGATATTCACAAAGAACTGGTTGGCCGGGTTCGGGTCATGGCCGATCTCGACATCCCTGAGAAGGAGACTCCCCAGGACGGCAGTATCGCGCTGGAGGAGCGCGAGCTTCGCGTGTCGATCTTCCCGTTCATCTACGGTGAGAAGATCGTCTTGCGCGTGCTGAACCCCATGATCACCTTCTCGATTGAGGAACTCGGGTTGCAAGGGGAGACGCTCCATCAGTACCAGCAGCTGATTCACGATCCCTCCGGTCTCATCCTGGCCACCGGACCCAGCGGGAGCGGAAAGACGACCACGCTGACCGCCAGCCTCAAGGCGATCAGCTCCCCCAAGATCAACATCACCACCATCGAGGATCCTCCGGAATACCGGATTGAGAATGTCAATCAAGCTCGAGTCAACTCGGGGAAGAAAATCGATTTCGCCCATGCACTTCGATACCTGTTCAGGCAGGATCCAGACGTGATCATGGTCGGGGAGATCCGTGACGAGCAGACGGTCCAGATGGCCATGCGCGCCGCGCTCACCGGCCACCTCGTCTTCTCGACGCTTCACACCCATTCGGCCCTCGGGGCGGTATCGCGACTGCTCAACATGGGTGTGGAGCTCTACCTGCTGGCCGCTGCGCTGAACGGGGTGATCGCCCAGCGGCTTGTCCGTAAGCTCTGTAGCAATTGCAAACAGCCGGTTCAACCGGAGGAATGGGAACGGAAGATCCTCGAAGCGCACCTTCGCGGGGCGGTCGAGCCGGTCGGAACGATCTATCGTCCGGTCGGCTGTCCTCGGTGCAGCAACCGGGGATACCGGGGAAGGACCGGCATCTTCGAGCTGTTCGTCATCGACGAATGGACCCGGGATATGATCGTGCAGGGGGCTTCTGATGAGGAGATCGCTCGGGAAGCGATCAACAGTGGGATGACCACCCTCATCGAAGATGGTTTGCATAAGGTCATCAGTGGCATCACCTCGCTGGAAGAGGTGCTGTGGCACAAAGGATCGAGTATCTGAATATAACGGGTTAAAGATGAGTGACCTTGATATCTCCAGGCAATCTCTTATCCACCCGATGGAGCACCCCTAAGAACAGGATACCCGTCTCACCTTCATTCAACGTCTCAGCGATCCGGTTTGCCATGTATTCATCCCGCTGAACGAGCAGATCCAGGCTGTGTTTGGGCTGCGTCCGTTTCCCCTTAAGATGACTGTACTCCTCAACCAGGAGGTTCGGATCTTCAGTCCCTATGAGCCTGGCCCCCTTTGCCACCAGATCCAGAACCAATTGGTAGTTTTTGCTCCCTGTGTTCGCCAACTCTGCGGTGATCTCGAGCTCCCTGCCGCATTGGGGCAATCCATCCTGATAAACCTTGACCGTTTTCCAGTCCAACGGGAACGCGAGGATCTTCTCCCTGATCCGAGCCCAGAGGTTGTCAATCTCCTCAAGATGTTGACGCCATTCAGATTCCCCGATCCGGGCGATGTATTCCTCCCTGAGTCTCTCGGCTAACGAGCCCATATCCTCCGGGGTGTGCAGTATCGGGAC
This sequence comes from Bipolaricaulia bacterium, assembly GCA_046758705.1. GTDB lineage: Bacteria > Bipolaricaulota > Bipolaricaulia > JBHIAT01 > JBHIAT01 > JBHIAT01. Next base: position 17,170 of record JBHIAT010000060.1, on the reverse strand, counting down.
GTAGATCAACTGGCGCATGCAAATCTACCTCATGTCCTATTTTCCCATGATGCGTATAGTTGTTCAATAGAGAGCGATCAGGAAGGCGTTGTGCGGGAGGTGAACAGTGGATCCGGGTGATCGTAGCTCCCTACGTGGATTTTCAACAACTGTTTGCGCTCATGATCCCAATAGGTGAGATCGTACTCCGTAGGGTCCGATGGGTTATAGTTCTCCCCTAATAAGGCGAGCAATACCCGACCGGTGACGTCGATAATGTAGACGACCGAGACTCCGTAGGGTTGTGGTGAGAAGAACGTGTAAGAGACCGCGTAGTGAACGGCGTGATCGAATTCATAGGACTCCTCCCCGGCCGTATACCCGTTGAGTTCACGATGGAAGTAGACGAGCCATGTCCATCCCTCATTCTGCACCCTGTCCCACATATACTGAAACACGGAGGGCAGTTCGGCGAAGTTGTTGAAGTACAGGTGTTCGACCTCAGCTTCTTCGCCGGCGTATCCCCCGAACGGGACGGCGTACAGGGCGAGCGATACGAGCCCCAAGACCGTGAACACAGCGATGATTGCCCTGCCTCTGGTTGCGATGCTCAACATCAACATGGATCTCACTTCCTTTCAGCTTCAGCTTAACCGTCATCCCTCAGGAATAACAGGACAGAGGTCCCCCGCAGATCTCCACTCCATCTGCTCGGGAGGTGTCAAAGTGCCAGCGAGGAACGGACAGGCAGGCGGGTCGGGTCAACGCTCACCTTTTCAGTGAACGTAGCGAGGGATTAACCATCTCCTCATGGGAAAAACGTTCTCGGGTCACCTATGCCATCGCCTCTCAGTTCGATCAACTTCACCGCGTCCGGGTATTCCTCCTGGGACGCCTCCGACTTGCGGACCAGCTCCCGGGCTTTTCCGAGCAGGTCAATCTTTCTACAGCCCTCGACCGTACCGATCCGCACATCCTGCTTCGTCCCCATCGGGGTTTCCCACAACAACCAGACCTCAGCGTGCATCCGTCCCCTCCTCCAGTTTCTCAGCATGTTCTGAGAAGCCCGTTGTTGGCCTTTGTGAGCGGTGACTTATACTTAAATTCCAGTAGTCCCATTAATCCAGGACTTATATCCTGTCTTATCCGGTCAACGGTCTATTAAGTCTCGCCAGGCCCAGGCCCCGTTTCTAGTTCTTTTCGTCGATCTCGACCGTTATCTTGACCCTGCTTTTCCAGCTTGATGCCGAACACCCCGTTTTTGAACCGCACCTGGGGCTTACCCCTCACCGGACCCGGCAGCTCGATCTCCTCACGATAAGAACCGGCGGATAACAGCAACACGTTCTCCTTCACTTCCACCTTAAGCTGTTGCTCCTCCTCGACTCCGGGGAAGGTGGCGATCACGTCAATAAAACCGCCCTCATCGAAGGTTTCGACAAACGGCTCGGGTTCCTGCGGTTGCTTCTCCCTCCCCTGCCTGCCTCTCGGCGTCCAGCGTTCCTTTAGACCCTGGGAAGGGCGGCTCGTCAGCGTTCTCATCGAAAAGCCGTATCTGACCCGTGGGCGGACCTGCCCACCCTCAACCCCTCGCTCCAGGTTCTCCTCGATCTGGCGATTGACTTCCTCCATCCGCTTCCTGAAGACTTCGGATCTCTTTAACCTGTCGATCAAACCCCCTAATCCCAGCTCCTTAAAGAATTCCTCGGCAATCTCAGACTTGGGTTCTTTCCCAGCCCTTTTAGGCATATTGACTCCTTACCCCTCCTTTGCCATCCTCAAGAGTCTAGTCTCCATTCCTCTCTGGATAGAAGGACATGTGTTCACCTAGAACATCCACTTCGTGACTGAGAGACGGGACCTACGTTCGCTGAAAAGGTGAGCGTTGTCCCGACAAACCGGAACAGGGCGCTGAGAACACGCTGGAGGACAAAATACCTCTCCGGAGTAGACAAAGGCGCTTGATCTCCTTTGGCGACTGTGATCCGATATAACTGACTGAACATTCTTGAAGAGGTGAGTTTGATGAAGAAAGGGATAGTGATAGTGGCAGGTGTTTTAGTCTTATTGGGAGTTCTGGTTGGGCTTAACGATGTAGCCCAGGCTCAGGAAAGAGGATTGGCCGAATCGTATATCGGTGGCGAGGCGGGCATGTTCAGCTTCATCTTTTGGGGTGGTGGTCCAGAAAAAGATAAACGGGTGGAAGAGATCCTTCCCGGCCTGCTGGTCCAGACGTCGCTCCGCCCTACCGTACATCTGCGATTGACTGTCGGGTACGCGGATGTGCTGAACGGGGAGACGTTTGTGTCGGAGTGGGTGAATCCTGACACGGGTGAGATAGAGGGAAGAGACACGATCAATGCACTCACGATGATCCCCATCGACGGATTGTTACTGTACTATATCGGTCGGGGGAACGTGCGGTTCTACGGCGGTGCTGGAGTCGGAGTTGTAATTGCCATGGGAGAAGGCACGAGTGAGGATCTCATCAGGGGAGGGACCTGGGATATGTTTGAGCGAACCCCATACACACTCTCATTGGTCGGTTCAGCGGGTCTCCATCTGAACTTCCGCATCTTCACCTTATTTGGTGGAATCGGCTTTAGGGTGCCCTTGGGCCATCTACCGTTCCCGGGGGATATGGAACCGGGCATGACAGCCAAGGGGGGAGTGATGATCCGCTTCTAACGCGAACGCGGCTTGCAATCTCCCCTATGGCCTCAAGCGCAAGCTGTGCATCACTTGAGGAGGGCGAACAGGCGCTGGTTCAGACGGGGAAATTGACGGATCACCCTACCCATAGTAGACAGAGGGTCTTTGCAATTGACATCTTTATATCAATATGTTACATTAAGACGAACAGAGGGAGAGAATGGAATGGCCTTGGAAAAGGAACTTGAATATTACAATGCTCATAAGGAAGAGTTGGTAGAGCATTACGAGAATCAATTTGTTTTGATCAAGGATGACTCCCTGAAAGGGGCCTTTACCACGGAGTCTGAAGCCTATGAAGCGGGGATCAGGGAGCTTGGGAACCAACCCTTTCTTATCAAGCTGGTTGTCAAGGATGAAACGGAAGAGGTTGATTACATCCCTACATTAACGCTGGGGTTGATCAATGCCCGTTTATAGCCGATTCTTTCAATTGCCTCAACAAGGGCCTGTCAAGGTTGATCCCAAGGTCCTGAGGCAAATAGGTCCCCTCCTAAACGTCGAGGTTTCTGTTCCCTCAGTACTTGCCCAATACCTGACTGAACAAGACCAACCAATTCCTGCACCAGTGTCCGGCTTGGCACTCATTGACACGGGAGCGTCGAGGAGTTGCGTCGATGTGCAAGCTATCGAGAGCCTAGGGGTTAGTCCCATCGGCGTAACCACCATAGGAAGCGCTCGCGGGCTAGGTCAACACAATCTCTATCCTGCAAAATTCCGCTTCCCGGGGGTGGCCTTGGAAACCGAGTTCAGTTCCGTAGTGGGTGTGGATCTCAAAGGGCAAAGTACTGGGGGTCAAGATATCGTTGTGTTGGTAGGCCGTGACGTGCTCTCGCATTGTGTGTTGATCTATAACGGGCCTGGTGGCTTCTTCACGTTGGCTTTTTAGTATTCCCCCTTTACAAATCACCCTGCCCATGCAGGATGTAGCGTGTTCTGAGCGGCTTTCTATTGCCCTTCAACGGTTTCGGGCACCCTGGACATAGACCGGATCGGGGTCCTGACGGGCTTGTCGGGCCATCCCCGTGACTTTTTTGGCTTACACCCACACCAGGTATAAGCCAAAAAGGATCAGACAGTTTTGAGGTTGTCGCAACGGGGGTTGAATCTCAGAGGGTGTTGCTGTTGCTCACACCCTATGCAGATAGAGCAGAAGGCGGGCTAACCACTCGCTGCACCTGACCAACTGCCAGAGTCAATTATTCAACAAACCCTGGAAACTAGACAATTCATACATATTGTCTAGTTTTGGCAAACTTGATTCCCGCTCCTAGGGGATTTCAGAAGGATCAAAGGGACTGCTGTTTTTACTGTAGTGTCTGATTTTTCTCCTTTTGAGACATTAGGGAGATAGGAAAAGAGAACATTGAATTGGACAGTTGACCAAATCATATATTTTCGCACCGATCTGCCTGGCACCCTCACAACCGCCTCATGACGCCACAGGTTAACCGCCGTCAGCGGCACTTCGGCCATGATGAGGGGACTGACCACGGCAGCGATGCCCCGGTAGGAGAGGCTGAGGGGGGAAGCTTCCTCCAGGCTGGGCCCGGCAGGCACGGGTGCCTCGGGTCGGTCGGTGATGGCATATAGATACATCATGGTTTACGCTCCAGCTCTAGTGTCGGTTGAGCCACTGCGCTCCGCATCCGCTCAGCCGTCTCCACCGAGCTCAACAGCACCTTCAGACCCACGTAAATCAGGTCCACGTCGGCCACGGACAGGATGATGTCTCCCCAGAGGATCACCCCTTTGTCCAGGGCGCGGTCCAGGAGCTCCACCAGGGCGACATCGCGTCCATTCTCATTCCACCGGGCTGGACTCATCGGTAACCTCCTCTAGCTCTAGGGTGGCGAAGTTGTAAGGGGGCCAGGGGCCCGTTAGTTCGTACCGGAACTGGGGGGCATAGCTCCTCTCCAGGATCGCCAGGGTCCTCCGAAACGCCTCCAGGTCGATCTCGTCCACCAGATAGGCGCTGTTGAGGACCATCTCGGCCTTGTGTCCGTGCACCGTCGGAGGCTGGACTGGATTGGTGACCGCTTCCCGGGCACAGTCGGCCAAATGCCAGTGGCTCTCGTTTACGCAGACATCCATCACCCGCTCAACCTCTTCCTCTGCTTCCTGCTCTAACTTCTTGCGCAGAAAATAGCCGACTCCCGCTGATGCCTGAGCGATCGCCTCCCGCTGCGATTGGAGTACCCCGCTGTCCTTCCGCACCCATTCCATCAGCGCCCGCCGGTCGCAGTAGAGCTTGACGCCCCACTCGGTAGCTCCTTTCAGGCGCTGCAAGGCCTGGTTCAGAGCCTCATAGTGCCAGGCCAGCATCTCCCGTACCCGCACCCAGCTGTGGTAGAGAGTGCAGAACTTGAAGGGAACCAGGGTGTAGCCATCGAGGAGCGCCGCCAGGACCTGCTGGTGGGCCAGTACCCGGGCTTGGGCCCAGTCCGCATCCTGTAGGTGATCCTCTAGAGCCAGCGGGCCGAACTCCGCCAAGGGAACGGGGCTAACGACGGCGAGCAGGTCCCGGTAGGTCAGAGTAGAGACCGAAACCTGCGGGACGATGCCCTCGGCCGGCAAGGGGCCAGGCTCCCGGCTGTCCTGGGATTGGGCGACGGCGTAGACGTAGTAAGCGTGTTCGCGGTCGTTCTGGTTCTGGTACATGATAGCCTGCATCATTTGGCTTGGACTGGCACCTCCTGGCTGAAGTCACAATGCACGTCGGCGTTTGTCAGCGCCTGGCTTTCGGCGTAGGCGGTGAGGAGCCGATAGGCCCGGGTCAGCGCGGCCATGTGGGCCTCGGCCTCCAGATTCTCGGGGTTATGATCGGGATGCAGCCGGTCAGCCTCTAAGAAGGAGGATCCCGAGTAGCTGGGCAACTCGGTCTCTATTGCCACCCTCAGGATTTTAGTCTCCATCTCTCCCGGGATGAAGGACATGCGTTAACCCAGGAAGGGATCTACGTTCGTTGAAAAGGTGACTGTTGTTTCGACCCAATCCGGTTCATGCCCTTAGGGGATGGTTAATCTGGTGAGATATAAGCTCAAGGCAACAATGGGACAAAGTTCCCTTCTCATACCCCTTGACGATGAATCCTGGGTAAAATAACCTTAGTAGGACATTTGAGCCATTCTGATTGGTCATTTAGGATATCTCTGTAGGACATTCGGGATGTCTTGGATGCCCGAGGAGGGGTCGCGATGATTATCAGGATTCGTACTTTAGGAGGAGTAACGGGAAGGTCTAAGGCAGTCAGGACTCGGCCTCGTAACGCCAGAAGAAGTCACCCGATCACCACAGCCAACGGGTGGCCAAAGCAGTGGGTAAAGAGCAATGGGAAACGCGATCAGATTCAGGTAAACAGGAGAGAATCGCTGATCAATGTGTTTGAAGAGCGAAATACCATAAAAATATTGGCAGTATTTCCGATGTATATCGAAAAATCAGCTTTGAAAGTCGATGTAGACAGGAATATGGTCCGGCTTAGTGTCCCGTTGCGCCTCAGACAATGTGTTGAGCTTCCATGCGCGGTGACAGGTCGGCCGAAGATCACCTCGAAGAACGGAATCTTTTCCATAGCGCTTTTGAAACGGACCACGGAGGCTTGAAAGATAAATGACCTTGATATCCCCAGGCAATCTCTTATCCACCCGATAGAGCATTCCTCACCGCCAGTATTCGCGGTTTCATCTCTCTGACTGAGCGAACCGGACCTTCAAGATGCCGTTCTTGTATTCGTAGCTTGGCTCGCCTTTGGCACGCTCAGACAGCTCTATCTCCTTTTTGTATTTAATCCCTCTGTGCTCAGCTTCTATGTGCAAGCGACCTTGTTTCAGTTCGGTCTTGATATCCTGCTGCTCGACCCCGGGGAGTTCGACGTAGATCACCGTCTCGTCCTCCTCCTCAAACATGTCGATGAGGGGTTCGCGGATCTCCTCGCGCTTACCGGTTTTTTTCCTTTCGGATGTGCGGACTCTAAATTCCGTGTCGTCCGCGACCCCGGTCTTCATGGCGAAGCCGAACCTCCCTTTACGATCCTCGAAGTCGAACGCTCCCTCTCGGACCACCTCCCCTTTTTCGGCCAGCTCTGCGGCCAAGTCGGCCAGATCATTGATCCCTTTGAAGATTCCCCCGAACAGCCCCCCCAGGTCAATGCCGATATCGAACTCAGGTGCTTTCTTCTCTTCTCCTTCCCGTTTACCGGTCATCTCTTCACCTCCCATTGCTTACTCTTCCTTTGCCAGCCTCAAAAGTTTAGCCTCCATCCCTGTCTGGATGAAGGACAGGCGTTCACCCAGAACATCCACTTCGTGACTCAGGGAAGGGATCTACGTCCGCTGAAACGGTGAACGCTGTCCCGTCCCGACCCATTTGTCTTGTTCAGTTTGATCTGTAACATGTTATTGTTGCACCTTTGGGTGAATACCTCACTGTGGACCTCTGCCGGCAGAGAAAATTTCTTATGGTACCCTCTAGCCGATACGGTCAGCTCATCATCTCCCGCTCTCACCAGGATCTCCTCTTCCTGGACCTGGACATCCAGTAGCTCCAGGATCACCGTGAGATGATCTTCCTCGTCGAAGATATCCAGGATCGGCTCCCTTCCCTCCAGACACTTTTTGCCCATAAGCCACCAACCGAATAAGATCTTCTCCCCGGTCACCGGATCAACTCTGGATCGTTCAAATGTCAATATCGGACTTCCGATCGTCCGCTCCGCGGTCGGGTTGATCACCTTCTTGATCTTATGGAGGAGATCCATGTGAGCCAGGGCTTTCATCACTTCGGATAATTCATCGATCGTCGCGTGTCCGTTTCTCCAACAATACCAGAGTATCTCCTGGCTGTCTTGATCCAACTGTTGAACGATTCGATCGACCGCCTGCTCATCAATCGTTAACAGCGTTCTTCCATATATCTCTCTCTTCCAGGTGTTAAGGTCGTCTGCGATGATCCAGATCTTTGAGCTTGTTTCACTTCTCGGATGCTTATAGGATATGCAAATGGCTGGCTTCTTCGTCAGGACAAACTGTTTTTTCCCCACTGAGATATCCGTAACGTTATCTAGCAGGGTTTCAAATATCATCCCTGCCGGTTGAAACAGGAGCAATCTTTTCTGGGTCAGATAAAGATGCCCAGGTCTCCAGCCCGATCGTGAACCATTATCTTTGCAGACCCCCTGACCGGATAAGATGACCGGTTCATCCTCTAGTAAGGGAGGTCTGTTGGCATTGGCGTTCCCAATTCTCAATGAGCTCACCCAACTCCTCAGTTCTTAGGTTGATCATGTCGCTATCTTCACCGGAAAGGGCATCTTTTGTTCTTAATATGGCCTGTTGCAGTTCCTTCCGTTGGGATTCGTCCGTTACCTCCTCGATTATCCCTTCTGCTACATGGATTGCGTTATCCGCACGAATCTTTACCTCTATCTCCCTTCGCTTATGTTCATCCTGTTGGGCGTGTTGGCGGGCTTCCTTCACCATCGCCTCGATCTCCTCCTCTGATAATCCAGAAGGAGAATCGATGATGACCCTTTTCTCATGATCGGTATGGAGATCACGGGCGGTCACATGGATAATGCCGTCGACGTCGATGTTAAAGTTCACCTCAATTCTTGCTTTTCCCCGTTCTAATGGAGGAATATCCAGCTGAAATTTGCCTAAACTCATATTATACTCAGCTAACTCCCTCTCCCCTTGCAGGACATGGACATCTATTTCAGCCTGATCATCGTAGGCGTTGGTAAATATCTGTCCTCGGGAGACGGGAATGGTCGTATTCCTGCCGATGATTTTCGCGAAGATTCCACCTCGGGTCTCAATGCCCAAAGATAATGGGGTCACATCGACCAGGATCACATCTTTGACTTCGCCGGTCAGAATACCCGCCTGAATCGCTGCGCCTACGGCTACGACCTGATCGGGGTCAATCTCCTTATAGGGTTCTTGTCCCAAAAGTTCTTTGGCCAACGCTTGGACGGCGGGGATCCGGGTGGCTCCGCCGACTAAAACGACGCGATCGATATCTTCAGATTTCAGTTCGGCATCGGCAAGCGCTTGTCGGGTGGGAGCGACCATCTTCTCCAGGAGGTCTTCCGTTAACGCCTCAACTTGCTCCCGGGTTAAGGTGATATTCAGGGGGTGAGTGTCGGTGTCGCTGATAAACGGCAACCTCACATCGGTGACCGATTGGCTGGATAGCTCAATCTTGGCCGTCTCTGCGGCCTGTTTCAGCCTTTGATAAGCTATCTTGTCCTCCCGCAGCTCAATCCCGTGCTCATGGGCGAGCTTATCGACCAAATACTGCGTGATCCGCTGATCCCAGTCATCTCCCCCCAGTCGGGTATTCCCATTGACGGCCACCACTCTAAAAAACCCTTCACTCAATGCTAAGATGGAGACGTCAAACGTGCCGCCCCCCAGGTCCCAAACCAGGATCTTATGAACCCTTTGCCGATGCAATCCATACGACAACGCGGCGGCGGTGGGCTCGTTGATGATTCTGAGCACCTCCAGCCCGGCGATTCTGGCCGCAGCTTGGGTCGCCCGACGCTGGTGGTCGTTGAAGTAAGCCGGCACGGTAATCACGGCCTGCTCCACCCGCTCGCCCAAATAGCTTTCTACATCGGCTTTGATCTTTCCCAAGATCAGACTGGAGATCTTCTCGGGGGTATAGGCGACCCCATCAACTCTCATCTTCCAGCCGTCCCCCATCTGCCGCTTGATCGAAAAGATGGTATGCTCTGGGTTCGCTGCGGCCTGTCTTTTTGCTAACTGTCCGGCCAATCGGGCTCCGTCCCGTTGAAACGCAACCACCGATGGAGTGAGTCGCCCACCTTCCGCGTTGGGTATCACGATGGGCCGACCGTTCTCTATGACAGCCGCTACCGAGTTGGTGGTCCCCAGATCAATGCCCACTGCTTTAGACATCTCCCAACCCTCCTTCTACTACCATCGGTTCATACCTGGGCCAGGGACAGCTCGTCCCGATGCTGACCTTCCCGCTCTCGGAGCTCTTTATCAAAGCTTTCTAACATCCCCCATTCCAGCATCGTCTCCATCCCGGCCAGCGCGGCCTGTAGATTGACTCCGATCAGGGGAATGCCGGCGACGGAGATGACGATATCGGCTCTGATCACGACCCCGTTATCCAAAACCCTATCGAGCAGGTCGGCTATCGTGACCTGTTTATCTCGGGTCGGTTCCATCTTCAATCGATCCATTTTTTTAATCGGCAAAACTATACGGCGGCCAGGGTCCGGTGAACCGGACGGAAAATCCGTCCATCCGCGCGATCTTCCCCAATTCCTCCCCCAACCTCCGCGGGGGCTTTTCGGCCAGACAGGCCAGATTGGCCAGCATCTGTTTGCCCTGTTCCTGCTCCCTCTCCTTCTCCTGTTTCACCCTCCCCACCTGTATGTCCTCAATGCACACCCTAATCCGGTTGTAGCAGTCCCTGAAACATCGATCCGCTTCCTCCTCCACCTTCTCCTTTAACAGCTTCACCAGCTTCTGCTGGTGCAGATAGGCGGTCCCCTCGGACATGGCGGCTATCTTCTGGTTCAACTCCTTGATGGTCGTATCTGTACCAGACACCCTTTCGATGATAATCTCAGGATCCCAAAAGATCTGAACTCCGTATTCTGCCAACCCTTCGAATTGGATTATCCTGTGCTTCAAATCTTCATATGTCTCCTTTAGCCAGCTGGTTACGTTCTCCTGAGCGCCATCGATGATGGTATCGAAGCGGAACGGGATCACGGTGCCGAACCGCTCCCAAGCAGCCTCCACAACGTTCACATGAGCGACCACCCACTCTTTAACCATCTGCTCGTCCTCGGATTCATAGGGCTGCGGGGCACAATCATGAACGACCACACACAGATCCTTATAGGCGATCGTATAGACCTCGTTCCCCTCTATGCCTATCTCACCCAGGGTAACCTGTGCCGGGCTGTTGGCGATACAGTAAAGATATTGGGCGTTAGAACTGTCCTCTGCTTGTTCTTGCATGTTGACGCTCTTCTGCCTTCCTTCTGATCTCTGCCCACTTCTCTGGGTTCACTAACTGATTGATGGTGTCATAGGCAAGATGATCCAGGCCATCCCGTACCGATTGCACCGCTTCGACGATTCCCTGCTCCTGTTTCAGTTCCTCAATCGCGGTATCCAGCTCCATGAGTGCCTTTCCCAATCTTTCGACCTCCGCTTCGGTGAGGCTGCCGCTTTCCATCCGTCTGAGCGCCTGGTGGTTAAGCGCATCCTGGATGATCTCTACCAGGGCGATGACCAGCCCCAAAACGCCGTGTTTTAAACTGCGCTCATCGATGTTGATGGGCACCCTTCCTCCTTATCCTCTATGTTTTTATCTTGGCCCAGGCACTGGTCCACCCGCACCACGGACAGCCGCCATCCAGGAGCGCTGCTTCGGCTACGTTTTTGTCGCAGTTTGGGCAGGCTTCCTTGGGTTGCATCGCTTCCTTCCAGGCTGCGGTCTCGGTGTTGGTCCCCGAGGGGAACTCCAGGCCGTACTTGGCCGCGGTTTCAAATGAAGCCAATGCGGCGTTGATCTTGATCCCCAAAAGCTCTACGCCGGCGACCGATACGGTGATATCCGCGTTGATCACCAACCCTTTGTCCAAGATCCGGTCAATCATCTCTGCCAGACCCCCGTCGGTCCGCTCCTTCGTGGCCTCTATGGTCATCGCTCATCACGCTCCTCACTGACGGGGGGAGGCATTCCACTCGCAGGACGGGCGATCCGTTTCCCCGCTTTTGTGATCATCAGCTTTCTACCTCCCCATACATCAGCTTGGTAAGCTCGGTTAGATCATCCATCCCGTTAATCTCATGAGGGAACAACGGTATCTCGGTGATCAGGCAATCGCGATATCGATCTTCAGTCTTCACCTGTTGAATATACTTGAGCTGTTCATCCCGTTTGGAAGCGCAGAAGCCACAGTTCATGGGCGGTACGATCTGATTCATAATGACATGCCTCCAGGGGATTTCAAGTTTTCGAATGGCCGAGGTCAGCCGATCGGTTTCAGCAATCCCCATTGCTTCAGGGATGGTCACCGCCACAAATTCACTCGTTTCAGAGTCGGTGAGGGCGTCTCGCATCTTTCTCACCGCTGTGGTTGACCGCAAGATCCTGTTGCCCAACTCCTGAAGCTCAGTCACGGGCAGTTCCAGCTGCCACTTCAGCAGTCCTCGGTAAGCGTATTTCACCCAATCTCTAATCAGTTGAGGAAATTGTAGGAGCTCAAGCAGGTGTCCGGTGGGTGCGGTATCCAGAACATAGAGGTCATAGGCGTTCTTCCCCACGAATTCCATAATTTGCTCTAACCCGAGGAGCTCATTGAACCCCGGAGGCACGGATTTGGAAAATGCGCTCATCACGTTCCGATCAAACTGTAATGCCAACCTTCGTCGGGTCCTATCGTCCTGGGTCCAGATATCGAAGGCGTCCTTGATAAGGGCTCGGTATTCACCCATGAAGTTCTCAAACAATCTTTCAGCATCCGTCTCCAAGGCATAGAGATTGTCAATCCCCGGCACCTGGGTGATCCGGTCCCCGATCGGATAGTCGAAGCTGTCGGCCAATGAATGAGCAGGATCGATGGAGTAGACGAGCACCTTTTTTTGGGGATAGCACCTCGCCACATGCAAAGCTGTGGCAGCGGATACGGAGGTTTTGCCCACTCCACCTTTGCCGCCAAATAGGATAAATTTCAGATCCTGGGTTAGCAGCTCGGGCAGCTTCACTGGAAAAGATGCCGAAGGTTGGGGTCGACTGGGTTCTAGTTGCCGATCCTGATGGGTCTCTCCGGCCAACCGTTCAGCATATTCGGCCAGGCGTTGATCGCCACGAATTTCGTAGGGGAAGAGGGGCACTTCGATGAGCCGATAACTGGAAAATTTCTCCTCGATCTCCGCGATAGCCATCTTCTGTTTCCCCCGTTGAGATGAACAGAACACACATTCCCGATCTTCCCGAGTCCTATTGATGATGATATTCCTGACGGCGATCCCCCGTTCTTCTAAGGTGAGGAGGAGGTCTTCCGTCTCAGCGATGGCCATCCGTTCCGGAATGATCACCGGAACGAATTCAGTGGTTTCAGCGTTGGTAAGCAGCGAGCCGACCCACTCCATGTCCCTGTGTAGCTGTTCCACGAACCGGTCAACCCAATCTCCTCCCCGTCTCGGTTCACTGGTCGCGTACAGCCTGGGGTGGGTGCGGTATTTGTTGAGCGATTCATCAAGGACCTCAATCCACTCCTCCATCCTCTGAGGCAGAGAGAGTAGCCGAAGGGTGTGACCGGTGGGAGCCGTGTCAAGTATCATCACATCACACCTGGGGCGGTAAACGGAACGATCCTCTCCAGGTCTTTTCTGCCAGGTGGATTTGAACAACTTGGCCATCTCCATAAAGATCATTATCTCTTCCATCCCCGGCAGGGAAAAAGAGAGGAACTCCTTGATATCCACCTGGCCATAGAAACCGGATCGCTGAACGAGCTCCTCAATCCGGCGTTTATGGTCTGCCTTGAACGTCTCAAGGGACTTTGCCGGATCTAACTCCAAAGCCGAGAGATTTCTCGTTATAGATGTCCTTTCCCCCCTGACCGAACAGCTCAGACTATCTCCCAGCGAGTGTGCCGGGTCGGTAGAGATCACCACGATGTTCTTCGCCGGGTGGCGTTGGGCCAGATAGACGGCTGTGGCCGCTGCCGAGGTCGTCTTCCCCGTGCCCCCCTTGCCACCAAAGATGATCAGTCGCAAATCCTCGTTATTCAGAAAGCTCGGCATCCCGTCCTGGGTTGCCTTCGTTTCATGCTCTTGAGTCACTGAGGAAAAAATCAATCGTTGATCTCCATTCTTACGGTTATTCCGCCAGCTCCTCCTCGGTAATCCACTCGGTATCGACGCGCTTGCGGAGGCCCCTGCGCTTGAAGTCCAGCAGGTTGCCGTCGTCATCTAGCGTAGCTTCGTATCTTGCCAGGATATCCATCTGCTCGGGGATGGAATGCTTCTCCACCAACTCCAAGGATATCTGCCAACCTTCCTCTTTTCTGGTGACACCCAACGTACTGGCAAGCTCCAATCCGGTCAGCTCACTCAGTTGTTCCCGGGCCGTTCTGACTAACTCCGCCGGTGTGGCCATATTGAACTCACCTCCTTACCCGTTTTCTTTCTTACGCGCTCTGATGAAATTTAACCATTCCATGATCTCTGTCTCTTGCTTCTCATACTCTTCTTCACCGATATCTCCCAGCTCAAGCTTCATTTGGAGCTCTAAAAGCAACTCTCGCACCTTCGATTCATCGGTCATCTCCTCCTCCGCCTGGTCCATAAGTTTTTTCGCCATCCATGCAGGGAACTTGACCGGAGCCAGTAGGATATCATCCACCAGGAACGCCATCGTCGATCACGCCTCCCAGTTCACCACAATCTCCACAAAATCGCTGGGCGGCATGGGGCCCACATACTTGAACACCATCCTCCCATCACGCTTGGTCATCAGTTGATCCAGCCGATCATCGAACGCCTCCCTGCGGTCCGTCTCCACCAGGAAGGAGGCATTGGTCACCATCCTGTCACCATATCCCTCATTGATACAGAAATCATGCGAAACTTCCTTGAGAACGTTCAGTATCGCCCGCTCCTCCCTCTCTTTTTTCTCCTCCAATGCGGCCCTGACCTGATGGCCGATCTCAATCCCCGTGTCGCGGCTTACCCGCTTCCCCCGCAATCTCCTGATCGTCCTGTTGTTCGTGGCGATCTCGGCGTAGACCAGGTCCATATCGGTCCATAACGCCTTTACGCCGAGCGCCTCTTTCCCATTTAATTCTGCGAGCAGATCCTTGAACTCCTTAGATCTCCGCTTCAGGACCTCCTGGTTAATCCGCGCTTCGGGACCGTTTTTCTGGTTGCTCTCGGCGATCGTGTTGAACCTCACCGGCAGGACGGTATGTTCCCTCATTACCCCCTCCATGACCCGTTGGTGCGCCAGGGTGTTCTCTCGGGTAATCTCATATTCCTCCACGGGTGAATCGGAGACGACGGCCGCGATATCTCGGTAACCGACCGTATAGACCCGATGAGCCGGATCTCCGATCGCTTCGACGTCAAATTCTTTCTCCTTATCGGTTCCTATGATGCAGTAAATGTACTTTCCTTTGTCCATCTTTCGCGATGATCTCCCTCTTTAAGCCGCGACAACGCTTTTGAGCGGCTGAGGTGCTACCACCTTGATGATGAAATCTTTGCGATTTTCCTCGATAAAGGGGTATCTCCCGTCTTCCTTCGGGGTGTTCTCACAATAATCGATCAGCAGCTGGTAGGCCTCGGTGATCTGTTCGAACCTCTCCGGGTCGCCACCCCGCTGATCGGGATGGTACTTTCGGGATAACCTTTGATAGGCCTGCTCGATCTCGAGAGCGGTGACCTGGTCTCCCCTTAACTCCAAACGCCGGCAGGCATGATTGAATTGCTCGAAACCGATCTCTTGGACCTCCATCATATTAAAGCTATACGGGGGAAGGGGCCCCACCTGCCTGAAGGTCAACTGTCCCTCATATCGCTCGTCCAGCTCGTAGAGCTTCCGGTTGAATCCCTCCACATCTTTCTTATCGACCAGGAAAGAGACGTTCATGATCATCGCTTCACCTTCCAGAAGCTCATGCTCTCGGAGATCACAAGCCGCCTGTTTCAGGGAGCCTGTTATTTCATCTGAAAGCTTTTTCCGCTTTTGAACCAGTTTCTCCTGGACGAGCTCGCCCACCTTGACCTTGTCTTGGTGAGCTTCCCGGGGAGGTTTCCCGGTGATCCCGGCGATGACCTCCTGGATCTCCTGTTCCTCCCTGATCTCCTGGAAGACAGAATCCATGTCGTTCCATAGAGCGACGATATCGAACTCGATCTTCCCGTCCAGCTCATCAAGTGAGTGTTTAAATCGGGGATAGCCCTTGGATAGGATTTTCTTGACCTCCGCCTGTCCCTCGGCCATCGTGCCAAACTTCACCGGGATGACGGTGCAATCCCCATCCCTCATCACCTGCTCAGCCACATACTGGTAGATGACCAGGTGGCGGAGGATCTCCTCTTTAGGTATAGAATCGAACGCCAGGCCGGGGGCATCGCTGACCAGCGCGGAGATATCTCGGTGGCATATGTTATAAACTTCCCCGCCCCCGATCCCGGTGAAATCAAATCTTTTCTCCCGTTCCGTGTTTATTACCCCGTAGATGAACTTTCTATCTGTGGACATTTCGTATCACCCTCTATAGGGGGCCGGTGCTGGCAATGACCGCCCCTCGATAGGGGGCCAGCGCTCGTTTGGCTTTAGATCTCAGCCTGTACTGCCCTCGCTCTGTTTTATATAGATAACGATCTCTGATCAAGCCATTGAGTATCTTATCCAGATAGTTGGGGGAAACCCCCATCTTTTGGGCTATGGCTTCCCTATCAGCCCATCCTAACCCCTTGATTAACGCTAAAACCTGCCTTTCTACGCCGAGCATTTTCAACCCTCCTGAGCTAACAATGCTCCAAAATTAAATCGGTGACCGTCTGTTCAAATTCACCACTATCCTCGGTCTTCGCCCCCAAAACATCTATACACGCCTGTACAAAGCTCTCGCTATCGGCTCTCGCTTGCGAGCCATCTACACTTAACGCCTTGGCAATCATCACGCTTTCCCGCACCGTTGCGGTGGATACGTTGTTTGCCTCTCTGAATCCGCGAACGATCTTCACGATCTTCTCAGCTTCGCTGCGAGGAATACCCCCTTTGACCTGGGTAATAGCGACCTCCGTCTCCCGATCGTAACCCCGTAATTTTATGGTCATCATCCTATCTCGTAGGGCGTCTTGGGCTGGATGAACGCCGGCATATTCCTCGGGATTGCTGGTGAAGATGGCTCTGAAGTTGGGAGAAACCTGCATATGGCCGTCCGTTTCTCGGGCGATGGGTAAGTCGAGAATCCTCTCCTCCAGAACCGAAAGCAATATGTTGTTTGCTTCCGGACGGGCCCGGGTGAACTCATCATAAAGGAAGGTATACCCGTGCCTGCATGCTGTGGTGAGCCCTTTATCCACCCAGCTTACCTTTAAACTCTCTTGCGTCTTGAGAACGGATTTAATATAATTATCGACCCCCGTTGATCTTTTAAAACCGTACTCTCCACCCACGAGGTCTGAGGTACTGAACTCTTCATCTCCATGGATCAGTATGACCGGTCGTCCGAGCTGACCGGCGAGATGCAGGGCCAGGGTGGTTTTGCCGGTGCCTGTTGGACCGCTGAAATGGACCGGCAGGCCGGCTTGAAAATACCGCATCGCTCTCCCGATGACATTCGCTACAGCCGGCGTCTCTACAAAGTTGGGCTGGGTTTGGGGCAGTTCAATCGGTGTCACCTCACTTGCTACTGCCACACCGCTTCTTATTGCCATGTTGTCTTCTCCTTTCAAAATTAGAT
>JBHIAT010000059.1:0-19198 GCA_046758705.1 Bipolaricaulia bacterium | reverse complement strand
GAAAGAGGAGAAAGTCCACGCGGACTGAAGTCCGGTGTATTGACCGATAATAACTTTGGAACATGACAACAAAACCTAACGGTCGCCCATCTCGCCTACGTCAACGAGGACGGCACCGAGGTGAGTGTCGTACATATCTTCCCCGATGCGAAGTCTATGGAGTTGCACATGCAAGGGGTTGGCGAAATAGCAAAGAAGGCGTACGAGTTCATGGAGATCGTCAGCTTCGAGATTTATGGAAAGCCCAGCGACACGGTCTTGGAGGCGATGAAAAAGATTGCAGGTTCCGGAGTTACCTTTCGCTGGAGCGGACGCCGCCTCGGGAGAACCTCCTAGAGGAATCCCTACACAATCTGGATGAGGGCAAGACCCTGAATATCGAAGAGGCATTCGAGGGCCTTGTCTGAAAGCGGGGGATGGACCGTGGGATCGCCCAGTGGTTGTCCCAGTTCGTTTGACATTTTCGGCAAGATTATCATAATGGTTGGCTAGAGGGGAGATCCACGGTGAACGAACCGTACCAAAACTACTTTGAGCTCAGCATCGTCCATTTCATGGCCTATCCGGAGGTGATCCGTGGGAACGGACCGATCATTGAAACCCTGACGGAGATCGCAGAAGATCCGTTCTTCACCGCGGTCGAGGTCGGTCCGATCAACGATGCGTCCGTCCGTCGCGAAGCGGCCTTTCTGCTTCGTCGTGCCCATGTTAAGGTCGGCTTCGGAGCTCAGCCGATCGTCCTCTTGGGAGGTCACAACCCTAACGATCCGGATCCTGACAAACGAGCGCAGGCGATCGAGGTGTTGAAGCAGGCTGTGGATCAAGCGTACGAGCTTGGAGCCGGCCGAATGACGTTGCTCAGCGGACCGGCGCCAGCCGATCCCGGAGCGCGGGAGGAACAGATCGAGCTGTTGATCGACTCCCTGAACCAGATCTGCGCGTACGCGGAATCGGAAGGCAACCTGGGGATCACCCTTGAGACCTTCGATCCCGACATCGAGAAGAAGTCGCTCATCGGTCCGAACGCCGACGGCGTCCGGGTCTCCGAGGTGGTGCGCAACGAACATCCGAACTTCGGCCTGATGCTCGACCTCGGTCATATCCCAATCCAGCACGAAACGATCGCCGAAGCGCTTCATACCGCCAAGGACCATCTGGTCCATGCCCACATCAGCAACTGTGTGATGCGAAATCCAGACCACCCCGCTTACGGAGACCAGCACCCCCGGTTCGGCATCGAGGACGGTGAGAACGACGTCCCCGAGGTGGTCGAGTACCTGGAAACTCTGTTCGAGATCGGGTTCTTGGGTAGCAAGACGAAGCCGTTCGTCGGGTTCGAGGTCAAGCCTCTGCCGGACGAGCCTCCACAGATCGTCATCGCCAATGCCAAGCGAGTGTTCCAGGAGGCGTGGGGCCAGGTGCAGGTGTAGAAACGGAGGTGAACCAGCGAGATGGGAAAGCAGATCGAGATCATGATCGACGAGCAGATCTTCGCGGCCGAGCTCAACGATACCCAAACGGCCAAGTGGATCTATGAAGCGCTTCCGATCCAGGCTTCGGGGAACTTCTGGGGCGAGGAGATCTACTTCGAGATCCCGGTCAAACTGGAGAACGAGAAGCCGAAGCAGGAGGTTGAGGTCGGCGATCTTGCCTACTGGCCTCCCGGCCGGGGGTTCTGCATCTTTTACGGACCAACCCCGGCGAGCACTGGGGATAAACCGAAGGCGGCTTCCGACGTCACCGTGATCGGTAAAGTCAAAGACCCACAGGCGTTCAAAACGATCGACAGCGCTGCCAATATCGAGATTCGCCAAATCGATTAGAAATTCAAAACGTTAAGAGGGGGGCCCCGAATGAGCAAGGTCTATATCTCGCGGAAGTTGTTCGATGAGGCACTGGGTGTGCTGAAGGACGCAGGAATCGAGTTTGAGATGAACGAAGCCGACATCCCGCTCCCCAAGGCCGAACTGGCCGAAAAGATTCGGGACGTCGATGCGCTCATCTGCCTGCTCACCGACAAGATCGACGGCAAGCTGCTCGGCGCCAACCCCAATCTGAAGATCGTGGCCAACGTCGCCGTCGGGTTCGACAACATCGATATCCCGGCGGCGACCGAGCGTGGTATCATGGTCTCCAATACACCGGACGTGTTGACCGAGACGACCGCCGATCTCGCGTTCTCGCTGCTGATGAGCGCCGCCCGCAGGATTCCTGAGGCTGATCGCTACATGCGGGCCGGAAAGTACGAAGGCTGGGAGTTGTTCCAACCCCACCTCGGCGTCGACATCTACGGCAAGACGCTCGGCGTCGTCGGCATCGGCCGCATCGGCTTTTCGGTCGCCAAACGCGGTCGGCTGGGCTTCGATATGACCGTCTTATACTATGACGCGATCCGCAACGAAAGGGCAGAGCAGAAACTGGGCGCCCAATACGTCAGCATGGACGAACTGCTGGAACGCAGCGACTTCGTGACCGCTCACGTCCCGCTGACCGAACAGACCCGGCATCTGTTCAACGCCGAAGCGTTCAAAAAGATGAAGTCCAACGCGATTCTGATCAACTCGTCTCGCGGCCCGGTGGTCGACGAAGCAGCGCTGGTCGAAGCGTTGAAGACTGGAGAGATCCGGGGTGCTGCCTTGGATGTCTACGAAGAAGAGCCCAAGGTTCATCCGGAACTGGTGAAACTCGAAGAGTCTGTCGTGCTCCTGCCTCACCTCGGAAGCGCCACGACCGAGACGCGCATCAACATGGCCAAACTGGCGGTCCAAAATGTCATCAGCGCTCTGAAAGGCGAGCGACCGCCGACACTTGTAAATTCGGAGACTTTCAAGGGATAGAATTGAAATAGAACTGAATAGAACCGGATAGAAAAAAGTGTTCCCACCCTGTCTCGTCTCGTGTGATAAAATATCTTGCATTGTTATGAGATCTGAATTAAAATGAATATTAGGAGCAAATATATGTCAGGCAAACCAAATGCAATAGTAGCACAATCTGGCGGACCAACCACTGTCATCAATTCAAGTGCCTGCGGAGTGATTCAGGAACTCATTAAATCAGCGAAAGTGGAAAAAGTATTTGGAGCTATTAATGGAATATTGGGGGTTCTAAACGAAGATTTGTTCGATATTACCGCCGAAAAACCTGAAACTATCGAAAATTTGAAAAGAACGCCCGCGGCAGCGCTCGGCTCATGTCGCTATAAGTTGAAGTCCCTTGAAGGATCAAAAGCCGATTACGAAAGAATCATCGACGTTTTCAAGGCCCACAATATTCACTACTTCTTTTACATAGGCGGTAATGATTCAATGGATACCGCTGACAAGATCAACAACCTCGCCGCCGATAGCGGCTATGAACTGATTTGCATGGGGGTCCCGAAAACGATAGACAATGACCTGGCCTGTACCGATCATTGCCCCGGATATGGCAGTGTTGCAAAGTACGTTGCAACAAGTGCAGCCAACGCAGGCAGAGACACCGAAGCCCTTTATACGACCGACACATGTACAATTCTTGAAGTGATGGGAAGAAACGCGGGCTGGATCGCCGCAGCTACAGGTCTTGCCCATCAGCTCGAACAGGATGCTCCGCATCTTATATATGTGCCTGAAGCTGCCTTTAGTTTTGAAAAACTGGTTAAGGATGTCAAAGAAGTTTACCAAAATATCGGCAGAGTCTTCATCGTTGTTGGCGAAGGACTGAAAGATGAAAATGGAAATTATGTTACTGCTGAAAACAGTGCCTTGGGCACAGACAGTTTTGGCCATGCCCAGCTTGGCGGGGTGGCCGAAATGCTGAAAACGGTCATTGAAAAAGAAGTAGGCATTAAAACACGTTTCAATAAGTTAGGAACAAATCAGAGAAGCGCTATGCACTTTGCATCCCTTACGGATCTCAATGAAGCCTATCTGTGCGGCCAAATGGCCGTAAAAAATGCCCTCAACGGCGTAACCGGCAAAATGGTCACTTTGGTTCGAGAAGGTGGCGCTGAGTACAAATGCACCACAGGCCTCGCTGAACTGAGCGATGTTGCTAATGGTGAAAAAAAGATCCCAGCCGAATATATCAATGAAAACGGTAATGGCGTAACACAGGCTATGCTTGATTACGTTCGACCTTTAGTACAAGGCCAGGCACCTATCACAATCGGTGACAATGGCCTGCCGGTTTATATGAGATTTGAACGTAAACCCATTGAAAAGAAACTTCCAAAATATTTATGAAACTTGAGAAATATTCGTTTGGTGTTGGTGACAGATTTGCTCATCAGGGAAAAGCTCAATTACAGGCAATCATCCAGGCTACAAAACAGGGCGTTGAAATCGTACCTGTATGGAATAAGTCACATCGTGAACATACAATAATTCATACCGAACCTACGTCGGTACGCAGCGAAGCTGACAGTGCTGTAAAAGATTTAGACTATAAAGGTTCATATTATGTCGATGCCGACCATATAAACCTTACCAACGTCGATCTTTTCATGGATTCAAGCGATTTTTTCACTCTTGACGTTGCAGATTTCATTGGCAAAACTGCAAGTCAAAATGAAATAGATCAATTCGTTAATAAGAACAAAAAATATATCGGAAAGTTGAATATTCCCGGTATAGATGATAATATTGAAATAACTGAACATAATATCAGAGAAATTGCTTCTAAAGTGCTTGATGCTGTAAAACAAGCAGGCAAAATTTATCGTCACATAGAAACTGCCAAAGGTGCTGATAATTTTATTACTGAAGTTTCAATCGACGAAACAGACTTACCGCAAAGCCCCGTCGAAATGTTTTTCATCCTTGCAGCCATAGCCGACGAAGGTATACCCGCTCAAACCATAGCGCCTAAGTTTACAGGCCGATTCAACAAGGGCGTTGACTATGTTGGCGATGTCCCCCAGTTTGAGACAGAGTTTAATCAGGATTTAGCCGTTATTGCATTTGCAATTGAGAAATTTGGTTTACCGAAGAACTTGAAATTGAGTGTTCATTCTGGAAGTGATAAATTTTCCATTTATAAACCAATGAATAAAGCTCTCAAAAAATCCAATGCGGGTTTACATATCAAAACCGCCGGCACTACATGGCTTGAGGAATTGATCGGCTTAGCCTCTGCTGGCGGAACGGGTTTAAAGATTGCTAAGGATGTTTATAGGAAAGCGCTTTCACGTTTTGACGAGCTGTGTGGTCCTTATAGCCCCGTTATCGATATAGATAAAGATAAGCTGCCTGAACCTGAAGAAGTTGATACATGGACAGCTGAGAAATTTGCCAATGTCCTGCGCCATGATCAGAACTGTGATGATTACAACCTGAACGTAAGACAGCTTTTACACGTTGGATACAAAGTTGCAGCAGAAATGCAAGACGAATATCTAAACGTCTTAAAACAATACGAGCAAACCATCGCCCAAAATGTCACTGAAAACATTTACCAAAGACACATAAAACCTATATTTATTGATTAAAAGGGGATTATTATGCATCCATTATTTGATTTATCGGATAAAACGATCGTAATCACCGGAGCAGGTGGCGTACTTTGTGGGCAATTAGCAAAAGATTTAGCTAAAGCCAAAGCAAAAATCGCAGTACTCGATCTTATAGAAGATGCCGCAAAAAAAGTCGTCCATGATATTACCGCTCAAGGCGGCACTGCGATAGCGGTAACGTGCAATGTTCTTCAAAAAGAGACTCTGGAAAAAGCAAAAGAAAACGTCATCTCTGAATTTGGCAACATCGACATCTTAATTAACGGAGCCGGGGGCAACAAAAAAGAAGCCACAACCACTGAGGATTTACCTTTCTTTGATTTACCTCCTGATGCTGTTCGTTTTGTTTTCGATTTGAATTTTCTTGGGACACTCTTGCCTTCACAGGTCTTTGCCAAACACATGGCTGAGAATAAAAGTGGTGTGATCTTAAATATTTCCAGTATGAATGCCTTCAGACCTTTGACGAAAATTCCCGCTTATTCAGCCGCCAAAGCCGCCATCAGCAATTTCACACAATGGCTTGCGGTTCATATGTGCCAGAACTATTCTAAAGATATCCGTGTAAACGCGATCGCTCCGGGTTTTTTCCTGACCGAACAGAACCGTTTCTTGCTGACCGATGAAAAAACGGGCGACCTGACTCCCAGGGGCAAAACGATAGTCGACCATACGCCTATGGCAAGATTTGGCCAGCCTGAAGACTTAACTGGAACTGTAATTTGGCTGCTGAGTGACGCCGCCAAATTTGTCACGGGCATTGTCGTACCGGTAGACGGCGGCTTTAGTGCATTTAGTGGCGTCTAAAAAAGGACAAAAAATGACAAATTCTGACCCTGCAAGGCCGCTGAAAGAGTTTAAACCGACAAAAGAGTTCTTCGTAGGGATAGATTCAGACGGCTGTGTTTTTGATACCATGGAAATCAAACAGAGCGAGTGTTTTTGCCCGATGATGATCGCCTATTTCCACCTTCAGCCGGTAGCAGAAGCTGCAAGACAATGCAAAGAATTTGCCGATCTGTTTTCAAAGACCCGCGGAGCAAATCGTCATCAAACGATCGTCCGAATCCTTACCGAACTTCTTCCATCTCATCCGGTCGTAAAAGAACGCGGATTTGAAATCCCTGAATTCAGATATTATTGCAATTGGGTAAACGATCCGAATAGCCTGTTGAGCGACGAGGGGCTTGCCCAGGCAATCGACCAGGCAAACGATGAAGATGCTAAACGGGAGCTTCAACATGTCCTTAAATGGAGCAAAAGGGTGAACGAACTTATCGTTGAAATAGTCAAAGATATTCCTCCTTTCCCGTATGTTCGCGAGAGCCTCGAAAAGATCTCCACCCAAGCCGATGTCGTTGTCGTCTCAGCGACACCCAACGAAGCGCTCGAAAGAGAATGGCAGGAGCATGATATTGCCAGGTTTGTCAAGGTCATCGCGGGCCAGGAGATGGGAACCAAAGCCCAGCATCTTGAATACGCGACCAAGGGTAGGTACGAACAGAACCATATCCTCATGATTGGCGATGCCCCCGGTGACCTGAAAGCGGCAAGAGCAAATAACGCCCTATTTTACCCCATCAATCCCGGAGACGAACCGGAGTCCTGGAAGAGATTCCACGATGAAGCTTTTGATAAGTTCATCAGCGGCGAATATACTGGCCAATACGAAGAAGAACTAATCACGGAATTTGACGAATACTTACCTGAACATCCAAGCTGGTAAAAATGTTACTATTTAAACGCGGACACGAAAATGATTGTATAACCCCAGATGAACTCAGAGATGCTGTTTGTTCATCAATGGAAAAGCTCGAGCACAAAAATAAAGTTTTGGCCATACCCCCTGATTTTACCAGGTTTCACTCCCGAGCCGGTGATATAACAGAAATGCTGTGGCAATATTACGGTGACCGGCTTACGGATATCCTACCTGCGTTAGGGACTCATTCTCCCATGACCGAAAAGCAACTTACCGAGATGTTCGGCCAAACTCCGGTTTCTCTTTTCCGCGAGCATAATTGGAGAACCGGCCTGATAACTCTCGGTGAAGTACCTGCCGAATTTGTTAAAGAGGTAAGCAAGGGTCTGGTCGATTACAGCTGGCCGGCGCAGGTAGATAAATTGCTTGTAGAAGGAAATTTTGACCTGATTCTTTCCATTGGCCAGGTGGTCCCTCACGAAGTGGTTGGAATGGCAAATTATAATAAAAATGTTCTTATAGGTACAGGGGGTACAGAGGGAATAAATAAAAGTCACTTTCTCGGTGCTGCATATGGCATGGAAAAAATGATGGGCCGAGCGGATACGCCTGTAAGAAAAGTTTTGAATTATGCCTCTGAGCATTTTGCAAAAGATTTGCCCATTATTTATATCCTCACAGTCGTGAGCCCCGATGATGACGGCCAAAATATACTGCGCGGCCTGTTTATCGGTGATGACATTGAATGTTTCAATCTCGCTGCCGAGCTTTCTCTCAAGGTCAATTTTCAGCTTTTGGATGAACCTCTGAAAAAGGTTGTTGTCTATCTCGACCCGGATGAGTATAAAAGCACCTGGCTGGGAAATAAAAGCATTTATCGAACGCGGATGGCAATGGCCGATGGCGGTCAGTTAATTGTATTGGCTCCGGGACTTTCGGAATTCGGTGAAGATGCCCAAATAGACAAATTAATCAGAAAGTATGGATATATCGAAACACCAAAGGTTTTAAAAGCCGTTAAGGAAAACGAAGATTTAAAACAGAACCTAAGTGCCGCGGCGCATTTGATACATGGCTCTTCTGAAGGCAGATTCGAAGTTACCTATTGTCCGGGCAGATTAACCAGACAGGAAATAGAAAGCGTCTATTTCGAATATGCTGATCTTTCAGAAATGATGAAAAAATATAATCCCAAAAAATTAAAAGATGGCTTCAATAACTTACCAAACGATGAGCAAATATACTTTATCTCAAATCCCTCTTTGGGTCTGTGGTCTTCAAAAGATAGATTTAATGATCAATAAGGAAATTAACTTTTAAGGAGGATTAAAAATGTCAAAAGCAGACATCGGTGTCGTCGGTTTAGCGGTCATGGGCGAGAATCTTATCCTCAATATGGAAAGCAAGGGCTTTACCGTCTCATGTTATAATCGCACGGTTTCCAAAGTTGATGACTTTTTGAGCACAAGAGCCAAAGGCAAAAATATCATCGGCTGTAAATCAATAGAAGACTTTGTGTCCTCATTGAAAACTCCGCGCAAGCTTATGCTCATGGTCAAAGCCGGCAAAGCGGTCGATGCTGTCATCGACCAAATCCTACCTTATCTCGATGAGGGTGACATTATCATCGACGGAGGTAATTCGCATTTTCCCGACACAATGCGCAGAACAGAATTAGTGGAAAGTAAAGGCATGCTTTACATCGGTACAGGCGTCTCAGGCGGTGAAGAAGGCGCCTTATTAGGCCCATCGATCATGCCCGGCGGTTCACCAAAAGCCTGGGAACATGTAAAACCCATATTTCAGGCAATTTGCGCTAAAACTGATGACGGCGAACCTTGCTGCGACTGGGTCGGTGAAAATGGTGCCGGACATTTCGTAAAAATGGTCCACAACGGAATCGAATACGGCGACATGCAGATGATTTGTGAAACATATCAGATAATGAAACAAGGCCTCGGGATGACAAATCAGCAAATGCACGAAGTCTTCTCTCAATGGTATGAGGGCGAGTTGAATTCATACCTGATTGAAATTACACGTGACATTCTCGGGTATAAAGATCAAGACGGGAATGAGGTCATTGACCTTATCCTTGATACTGCCGGACAAAAAGGAACTGGCAAATGGACAGCAATTGAAGCTTTGGATTTAGGCCAGCCATTAACATTGATAGGCGAAGCTGTTTTCGCTCGCTGCCTTTCAGCCCTTAAGGAAAAACGTGTCGCGGCCTCGAAAGTCCTTTCAGGCCCAAAACCGGAATTTAAAGCTGATAAAGATGCTTTCATCGATGATTTGCGCAAGGCTTTGTATGCTTCTAAAATAGTCAGCTATGCACAGGGCTATCAACTTATGCAAGCGGCTGCCGAGGAATATAAATGGAATCTGAATTATGGAGGTATCGCTCTGATGTGGCGGGGTGGCTGCATCATTCGGTCAGTATTCTTAGGAAAGATTAAAGACGCCTTCGACAATAATCCAAATATCGATAATTTACTGCTCGACCCGTTTTTCAAAGATGCTGTCGAAAAGGCTCAGTCCTCATGGCGTAAAGTGGTAACCACTGCTGTTGAAATGGGCATCCCGATGCCGGCCATTAGCTCAGCCCTTGCATTCTATGACGGCTATCGCAGTGAAAGATTACCAGCCAATCTTTTACAGGCTCAACGTGACTACTTCGGCGCACATACTTACGAACGAGTTGACAAACCCAGAGGTGAATTTTTCCATACTAACTGGACAGGGCGAGGAGGTACTACCGCAGCTTCAACCTATACAGTTTAATATCGTCGATGGAGATCCCAATGAACATCCCCCGCCTACTGTTCCGTCTGCTGCTTGGCCGCCGTCTCCCTATCACCACCGGCACTCTGAAGATCCCCGGCATCAATCAACCGGTATTGATCCGGCGTGATCGCTACGGCATCCCCTACATTGAAACGGAACGGGATGAGGACGCCTGGTACGGTCTCGGGTTCTGTCACGGACAGGACCGCGCGTTTCAGATCGAAGGACTGCTCCGCGTCACGCGTGGCACCTTGGCTGAGCTCATTGGTCCTGAGGCGCTCCCTCTGGATCGTCTGTCTCGACGGATTGGTTTCCACAACGCCGCCGAACAACAGTTGGAAGCTCTCGACGACGAGAACCGTCAAACACTAGCGGCCTATGCTCGAGGGGTCACCGATGGCGCGAAGCGAGGATGCCGCCGACCAGCCCACGAGTTCACCCTGCTACGAACCCAGTCCACCCCGTACCGCGCCGCCGACGTCCTGGCGGTGGGCAAACTGTTGTCCTTCACCCTGGCCTCCAACTGGGACATCGAACTGGCGCGCCTCAAGATCCTCAGCGAAGATGGGCCTGAGGCGTTGGCGGCTCTTGACCCCGCATATCCGGAATGGCTCCCCGTCACATCCCCACCTACTGCACTCGCTGGTAGCACGGTCGACCGACTGGCCGAGGATCTGGCCGTTTTCACGGCAACCGTCGGCCAGGGCGGCGGGTCGAACAACTGGGCCATTGCCCCGTCCCACACCGCCACAGGGCGAGCCCTTCTGGCCAACGACCCTCACCTTGCCCCTGCCCTTCCCCCACATTGGTACCTGGCTCACGTCCGCACGCCTGACTGGGCCGTCGCTGGGGCCGCCTTTATCGGAGTCCCAGGCTTCTTCGTGGGCCACAACGACACCGCCGCCTGGGGAGTGACCGCTGGCCTGTTGGACAACACCGACCTGTTCATCGAAGAGATCGGTCCCGACGGACGGAGCATCCGAGAGGGCGACCAATTTGTCCGTTGCGAAACCCGGCTGGAAATCATCCGGGTTAAGGGTGGGGAAACCGTCGAGGAGGAGGTTTTGGTTACCCCCCGAGGTCCCATCATCGGCCCGGCGCTGGAGGGCGAGGTCGGGGCAATCTCCCTGCGCGCCACCTGGCTGGACCCTCGGCCGGCGAAGGGGTTCTTTCAGATTCACCGTGCGCGTAGCTTTGAAGCGTTCCGGCGTGCTCTCGCAGAATGGCCATTCGCATCGTTCAACATGGTCTACGCGGACACCTCCGGCACCGTCGGTTGGCAGCTGGTGGGCGAGGCCCCGCAACGGCGGAAGGGATGGGGAACTATCCCACTCCCAGGGTGGGACCCGGAGGTCGGATGGGAAAACGCTCCAATCCCCTTTAATAAGATGCCTCACCTGGCCAATCCAGAAACCGGCTTCGTCGCTAGCGCCAACACCCGGCCAACCCCCGAAGATGAGGACCCATTCCTGGGAGTAGACTGGATTGACGGCTATCGTCTGGCTCGCATCGTGGAAGCGCTCGATGGCCGCCATGACTGGGATCTGGCCAGTGTACAGGCACTCCAGATGGACCAAAAATCCCTCCCCTGGCGTGAGTTGCATGACATCGTCCTGGCCACACCCGCCGAGACCGATGAAGCCCGCAACGCCCTCGCCTTGCTGGAGACCTGGGGCGGCGTGGTGACAGCCGGCTCTCCGGCCGCCACCATCTTTGAACTCTTCGTGACTGAGATGGTCCGGCGGATGGTGGAGACCAAGGCTCCGCGTGCTACACAATGGGCCCTCGGCACGGGTTTTACCCCGCTCGTCCCATATTCTCTCTTCACCGTGCGACGCGTCGGTCACCTGGTCCGCCTCCTCCGGGAGCAACCGGAAGGGTGGTTTGAGCGGCCCTGGCCGCAGGAGATGGCGGATGCCTTGACCACGATCATCCGGACCCTGAGGCAGGACTATGGCGACGACCCTCGCCAATGGGCCTGGGGGCACATCCGGCCACTGACCCTGCGCCACCCGGTGGGAGAGCGAGCAGCCCTCGACCGGGTGTTCAACCTGGGGCCCTTCCCCTGGGGTGGCGATGCCAACACCGTCGGCCAGGCGGCCACGGATCCAATCGCTCCCACAGCCAATCCCGCCGCCATCGCCTCGTTGCGAATGGTCGTTGATGTAGGGAACTGGGAAGCGAGCCGGTTCGTACTGCCCGGCGGTCAGTCCGGCAACCCCGTTTCGCCCCACTACGATGACCTGCTTCCCCTGTGGCAACGTGGTGAAGGGGTGCCCATCGCCTGGTCGCAGTCGGAGGTGGAACGGGTCACCCGATCCGTCCTGCGCCTGGTGCCGAGGATTTTATGAACGAGACGAAAGAACTCCGAACGGTCCAACCCGCAGATTTGTTCCGTCTTAAGTTCCTGCAGGGAGCGAAGCTCTCTCCGGATGGGAAAACGATTGCTTACGCCGTCTCCCATACAGACGCCGACAAGGAGGAGGAATACGTCACCCGCTGGCTTTTGTCGCTGGAGACCGGCGTCTCACGCCAACTCACCTCAGGATCGACCCGAGACTCAAATCCCCAGTGGTCGCCGGATGGCAAGCAGATTGCCTTTCTCTCGACCCGGGGTGACAAGGACAAGCCTCAAATCTATCGGATGCCGGTGGACGGCGGGGAAGCTCAGGCCCTGACCTCTATGGAACAGGGGGTCAGTGGCGGTCCCGTTTGGTCACCCGATGGGAAGCACATCGCCTTTACCGCAGGACCAGCCGTTGAGCCACTTGATCTGGAAAAGCCTTATCGGGCCACGCGCCACATCTACCGGTTCGATCAGGTCGGGTACCTGGGCAACGTTGTCCAGGATATCTATGTGATCCCCGCCGAAGGGGGAGAACCCCAACAACTGACAAGCGACGGCTATCAGAACGGTGCACCGCGTTGGTCGCCGGATGGACAAGAGGTTCTGTTTACCGCAGCGTTGCCACCGGATTCGCATCAGGTTTACCACCCCAAGCTTCGGGTGGTGAATCTGGATGGAAAGGTTCGCGAAATTGTTGGGGATTGGGGTCATGTCCTGTCCGCCGCCTGGATGCCGGATGGCGAGCGAACCGTTTTCGTCGGAAAACCGCTTGACCGTCCAATTGGATCGAAGTACGACCTGTGGGTGATCGACAGAAACGGGAGCGAACCCGAAGGTCGTACACCAGATCTCAAGTTCGGGGTGGGTGGACGCTTACAGCCCGATATGCCGGCGCTCTTGGAGAACTTGGTTGCCCCTGAAATTCTGGTGACCAGGGATGGCACAACAGCTTACGTGCAGGTTCAGGATGGCGGGACGATTCAGATCCACCGGGTTGCCCTGACCGGACCCGAGTCCTCGGCTCCGGTGGTGGCCGGTGAGCGCTCGTGTATTCCACTGGACACGGATGACAGGCATCTGCTTTTCGCCGGCAGCACCCTCGACAATCCCGTGAATCTTTTCATCACCGAACTGGACGGAGCCCACGAGCGACAACTCAGCCGGCTCAACGCCGATCTGCTTGCGGAGCGGGACCTCCCGACCGTTGAGCGCCTATTGTTCCCAAGTACCGATGGAGTACAGGTTGAAGGCTGGATGTTGAAACCGCCTGTAGGGAAACCACCTTACCCGACGGTTCTGTACATTCACGGTGGACCCCATTCCGGCTTTGGCCACATCTTCTCCTTCGATTTTCAGATGTTGGCCGGCGCCGGCTATGCGGTGTTGCTCATCAACCAGCGTGGATCGACCGGCTATGGGGACGAGTTTGCCACCCAGATCATTGGTGATTGGGGCAATCTGGACTATAAGGACCTGATGGCCGGCGTCGATTTCGCGATCGAGAAGGGAATTGCCGACCCGGATCGGCTTGGATGCTGCGGCCTCTCTGGCGGTGGCAATCTGACGTGCTGGATCGTGGGGCAGACGGATCGTTTTAAGGCGGCCGTGCCAGAGAACCCGGTCACCAACTGGGTCAGTTTCTACGGCGTCAGCGACATCGGACCCTGGTTCGCCGTCGAAGAGTTGGGTGGGCGACCGCATGAGATTCCCGAGGTTTACCAGCGCTGCTCACCGATCACCTATGCGCATCGCTGTAAGACGCCTGTCCTGTTGGTGCAGGGCGAGGCCGATTATCGCTGCCCGGCGGAACAATCGGAACAATTTTACGCCGTACTCAAGGCAAGCGGCTGTATCGTGGAGATGGTGCGCCTCCCGAAAAGCCCCCATGTTGGATCAATCGCAGGCGCACCCATTGTCCGCCGTGTCCAGAACCAGGTGCTTCTCGATTGGATGAACCGATATGTGTTAGGGTTGGACATCAAGCCCGATGAAGAAACTGCTACATAGACAGTTTATAACGCATCCCCGATCCGATCGAAAAATCTTTTGAGGATGTGGGCGGTCGCCCCCCAGATCGTATAGCTCTGGTACTCATAAAAGTAGACTTCGTGTGATGCCCAAACTTCCACCCGAAAGCGACGCTCATCGACCAGCGCCGCAGCCGGGACCTCAATCAGCTGCGCCACCTCCCGCTGGTTCACCTGAAACCGGTACGGCCAGGGGATGAGCCCCACGAACGGGGTGATCACAAATCCGGAGGAGACGGTTAAGACATCGTCCAACTCCCCGAGGAGCTCCACATCCTCGGAACGGAGCCCGATCTCCTCGTGGGCCTCTCGCAACGCAGTCTCAAGGAGCGTCTCATCCTCCGGATCTTGCACACCGCCCGGGAACGAGATCTGACCTTTGTGGTGAGCGACCGTCTCGGTCCGTTGGGTGAACAGCATGCACAGCTGGCCGTCTCGCTCGAACATCGGAAAGAGAACCGCCGAGGGCTTCAGATCGCCCCCTCCGAGACGACGCTTCTTCTCACGGGCGAGCACATCCCGGATCGTTTCGACCGTTATCCGACTCTGGATATCCATGACGCATCTCCCCGAATATAGGGCGATGGAGGTTAAATTTCAACTTGTTCTTCTCTCGATCCCCGTGTACGATAGATCAGGATGGAGATCTTGTTGGGGACGAAGAACGACGGGAAGATCCGGGAGATACGCCGTATTCTTTCCGATTTGGAGGGACTCAAGCTGCTCACCTACCGGGAGCACGACTTTTCGTCCGTCCGGGAAGACGGACGTAGCTTCTATGAGAACGCGGCTCAGAAGGCGCGTAACATCAAGGCAGAGGTGGGGATGACCGTGCTGGCCGACGATTCGGGCCTGAAAGTCGAGGCGCTCGGCGGCCGGCCGGGGATTCGCTCCTCCCGGTTTTCGGGCGAGGGGGCGACCGATGCCGAGAACAATCGCAAACTACTCGCCCTGATGCAGGGGGCCGGATCGAGACGGGCCCGGTTTCGCTCCGTGGCCGTGCTATCTTTCCCCGACGGTCGCGAGTGGGTAGCCAAGGGTGAACTGCACGGCAGGATTGCCGAGGCGCCTCGAGGGGATGGAGGCTTTGGTTACGACCCGTTGTTTGTTCCCGAAGGTTATGACCGGACTTTGGCCGAGCTCGGCCCAAACGTCAAGGACCGGATCAGCCATCGCGCTCGGGCATTGGAACAGCTCAAAGACAAGCTGCACACCCTGCTTCGCCCCTGAGCAGATAGGATCCCGCCCCGATCGTTATTTCCCTTCTTCTAGAGCCTGAGCGAGCTCTTGCAACAACTTCTGTTGCTTCGAGGTCAACTTCTTGGGGGTGATGATCCGCACCACCACGTATTGATCCCCCTTGCCTCGACGCTGCAGGTGAGGGATGCCTTCGCCGCGGAGCTTGAAGGTCACTCCCGATTGAGTGCCCGACGGGATATGCAACTTCCTCTGGCCGTTGAGCGTCGGGACCTGGATCGTGTCACCGAGGGCTGCCTGAGTGAACTGGATCGACACCTCACAGGTGATATCGTCCCCGCTCCGCGTGAAGGTCGGGTGGGGAGCGATCTCGGTCACGATATACAGGTCACCCGGGGGGCCTCCAGCCCGTCCGGTGTTGCCCCGTTTCCTCAACCGCAGGCGTGAGCCATCTGCGACTCCAGCCGGGATGGTGATCGAGATACGATCCTTCTTCTTGACCCGTCCCTCCCCGTGGCATCGCTTGCAGGGGACCTCGACGACCTCTCCTGATCCACCGCAGTCTGGACAGATCTGAACGTTGATGAAGCTGCCGAGCAACGTGTTCTGCCGGTATTCGACCTGTCCTCGGCCGTCACACTGGGGACAACGGGTCACCCCGTGGCCGGGCTCGGCCCCGGTGCCCTCACAACGGGAGCAGCGCTCGTAGCGGGGGACGGTCACCTTCATCTTGGTGCCGGACGCCGCATCCTCGAGGTTGATCTTCAGCCTGTACTCCAGATCTTCGCCCCGCTGCGCCTGGGTTGTACGTCCCTGGGTCCGGCTCCGCCCCATCCCCTGACCGAAGAACATATCGAACAGGTCGTCGAAGGCGCTGCGTCCGAAGCCGAACTCATCGAACGCTTCCCGGGCGCGTCTGAAGTCCATCTCACCGAAGTCGAACCCCTGCTCCGGTCCGGTGTGACCGAACCGATCGTACTGGGCGCGCTGGTTTGGATCCGAGAGGACCTCGTAGGCCTCGGTCGCCTCCTTGAACCGCTCCTCGTCAGCCGCCCCCTCTCCCATGTCGGGATGGTACTTTTTGGCAAGCTGGCGATAAGCCTTTTTGATCTCTTTCTCGGAGGCGTCCCGGGCGACACCCAGAACTTCATAGTAGTCCCGTTTGGCCATCGTATCCTCTATCCTTACCTTTATCCTTCAGGCTCAGGAACTCCTTATTCAGCTGGAGTTAGTCTTCATACTCGGCCTCGATGTAATCGTCCCCATCGTCCTTGTCCTTCTTTTGGCCCTCCGGCTCAGCCTCTGCCTCTGCCTCTGCTCCGGTGTCCTCGCCGTTGGCCTGGGACTCGGAGGCCTGCTTGTACATCTCCTCGGCGAGGCGATAGGACACTTCGGACAACTCCTCGATGCCCCGTCTCAGATCGGCAACGTCGGCGTCGCGATCGAGCATTTCCTGGAGCTGATCGATCTTCGCCCGAATCTCGTTGCGCTCATCGTCGCTCAGCACCTCGCCGTGCTCGTTCAGACTCTTCTCGGTGGCGTAGATCAGCTGATCGGCCTGGTTGCGGGTCTCCACTTCCTCGGCCTTGAGCTTGTCCTCCTCCTCATGCTCCTCGGCTTCCTGTCTCATCCGCTCGATCTCCTCCTCGGTGAGTCGGGAGGTCTCCTTGATGGTGATACTCTGGGACTTGCCGGTCGCTTTATCCTTGGCCTCCACCTGCAGGATGCCGTTGACGTCGATCTTGAAGGTGACGTCGATCTGGGGGATGCCACGCGGCGCCGGCAGGATGCCGGTGAGCTGGAACCGGCCGAGGCTGCGGTTGTTGGCGGCCATCTTCCGCTCGCCCTGAACGGCATGGATATCGACGGTCGTCTGGCCGTCCTCAGCGGTGGTGAACGTGTTCGTCCGCTCGGTGGGGATGGTGGTGTTACGTTCGATCAACGGAGTGGCGATCCCACCGAGAGTTTCGATGCTCAGCGTCAACGGCGTCACATCCAACAGCACGATGTCGTCCACCTCGCCTGCCAGGATACCGGCCTGGATTGCTGCACCCACGGCGACGACCTCATCGGGATTGATTCCCTTGTTGATCTTGCTCTCAGAGAACCGCTCGATGAGCATCTCCTGAACCTTGGGCATTCGAGTCGATCCGCCGACCAGGACGATCTGATCGATGTCGTCTTCGGTCATCTTGGCATCCTGGAGCACCTGATCCATGATCTTCATCGTTCGGTCAAGATAATCGGTGATCATCTGCTCGAACTTGGCTCGGGTCAGCTTCTCCTCCAGGTGCTTCGGGCCGCTCTGATCAGCGGTGATATAAGGCAGGTGGATCGCTGTCTCCTTCTTGGACGACAGCTCCTTTTTGGCCGCCTCAGCGGCCTCCTTAAGCCGTTGCATGGCGTTGGGATCTTGCTTGAGATCGATCCCTTCCTTGTTCTTGAATTGCTCCACCAGCCAGTCGATGACGCGATCGTCAAAGTCATCGCCACCGAGATGGGTGTCACCGTGGGTAGCCACCACCTCGAACACACCCTCACCGATGTCGAGGATGGAGACGTCGAACGTGCCGCCCCCCAGGTCAAAGACGAGGATCGTCTGATCCTCGTCTTTGTCAAGCCCGTAGGCCAGTGAGGCCGCTGTCGGCTCATTGATGATCCGTTCGACCTGAAGGCCGGCAATCTTGCCGGCATTCTTGGTGGCCTGACGCTGGTTGTCGTTGAAGTACGCGGGGACGGTGATCACCACCTTGTCAATCTTGCCGCCCAAATACGCCTCAGCGTCCCGCTTGATCTTCCCCAGGATATGGGCGGAGATCTCCTCAGGCGCGTACTTATTGCCGTCCACCTTGACCGGGTAGTCTTCCCCCATGTGCCGCTTGATCGATCGGACCGTCCGGTTGGGATTGGTGATCGCCTGACGCTTGGCCACCTCCCCGACCAGGATCTCACCGTCGGTGAAGCTAACGACCGAGGGTGTGACCCGGCCTCCCTCCGCGTTGGGGATGACTTCGGACTCTCCGCCCTCGATAATTGCAGCACAAGAGTTTGTCGTTCCTAAGTCAATACCGATGATTTTTTCTTTAGCCATCTTCCTACGGTTCACCTCCATCTTCATCTTCATCTTTCGAATTTTGGACCTCCACCGGCCGCTTGCTCACCTTGACCCGGCTCGGCCGCAGGACCATGTCGCTCCGATAGTAGCCACGTTCGAACTCTTCCAGGACGGTGTTTGGCTCATATTGATCGGTCTCGACGGTCATGAGCGCCTCGTGCTTGGCCGGGTCGAACCGATTCCCCACCGTCTCGATCGGCCGGACCCCTTTGCGGGTGAGGAAGTCGCTGAATTGGCTGAAGATCCGCTCCATCCCCTCGACGAACGAATCCTTGTCCTCGTTATGGTTGTAGCTACGGAAGGCTCGCTCCAGATTATCGTAGATCGGAAGGATCTCCAGCAAGATCCGGGATTCAAGCTGCTCAGCGAACCGCTGTTGATCCCGTCGGTTGCGCTTCTTGTAGTTCTCGAAGTCCGCCTGAAGATGCTGGATGCGATCGACGTAGGCGTCGATCTTGCGCTGGCGTTCCTCAAGCTCCGCCTCCAGCTCGCTGATGCGCGAGTCGGACTCCTGCTCCTGCTCCTGCTC
>JBHIAT010000058.1:0-19493 GCA_046758705.1 Bipolaricaulia bacterium | reverse complement strand
AAGTCCGGTGTATTGACCGATAATAATAATGTAAGTAAATTAAGTAAATAGGTCAGTTGGAGACGGAGGTGAGCATGGACTTCGAGTTCAACGAAGAACATAAGATGCTGCGCCGTACGGTCCACGCGTTCGTCGAGGAGGAGATCAAGCCACTGGCGCGACAGATCGATGAGGAGGCCCGCATTCCGGAGGCGTTGATCAAGGCCCTGGCAGAACTCGGGGTTTTCGGGGTGACCTTCCCCGAGGAGTACGGCGGCAGCGACTTCGGGGAGATCGGCTACTGCATTGTCGTCGAAGAGCTCACGCGGGGCAGCTCATCGGTGGCGGTGATGGTCGGAGCCCATGAGAGCCTGGCGTGCACCGGCATCTATCTGGACGGGAGCGAGGAGCTGAAGCAGCGGTATCTGAAACCGATGGCCCGGGGGGAGAAGATCGGGGCGTTCGCGCTCACCGAGCCGGAGGCCGGCTCGGATGCGGGAGCGCTCCGGACGACCGCTGAAGAGACCGATGGCAGTTATCTTCTCAACGGCACCAAGATCTATATCACCAACGGGGACATCGCCGACGTGATCGTCGTCTTCGCCGTCACCGACAAGACCCTGGGGGCACGCGGCGGCATCACCGCGTTCGTCGTCGAATCGGAGATGGACGGGTTCGCAGTGGAGCAGGTCGAGGAGAAGATGGGGATCCGCGGCGCTCGATCGGCGCAACTCAGCTTCACGGACGTCGAGGTGCCAGCCGAGAACGTCATCGGCGAGGTGGGCGCCGGGTTCAAGACGGCGATGCAAGTGCTCGACCGCGGCCGGCTGGGCTTAGCGGCCGGCTGTGTCGGTGCCGCCAAGGAGCTCATCAACCTGTCGCTTGCCTTTGCTCAGGAGCGTGAACAGTTCGATCGGCCGATCGCCCAGCATCAAGCGATCCAGTTCATGCTCGCCGAGATGACCGCTCAGACCTACGCGATGGAGAGCTTCACCTACCGCACTGCCTGGCTCCACGACAGCGGTCGACCGTTCACCCGGGAGTCGGCGATCACCAAGCTGGTCGCCTCGGAGATGCTCGACGACATCGTCGACAAAGCGGTTCAAATCCATGGTGGGATGGGCTACATGACGGAGTATCCGATCGAGCGTTTCTACCGAGATGCCCGGATCAACCGGATCTTCGAGGGGACAAGCGAGATTCAGAAGCTGGTCATCTTTCGTCGACTGGCCGATCAGGGCTCTTATTAGTATATTAGATCTTTAGTACGATCAAGCACGGAAGGCCACTATGGCCAAGAGCGATAACGATAGAGATGTGTACGTGATTGGCGTTGGGATCACCCAGTTCGGCGTCCTGGAGGAGCCGGGCCCAGAGCTGTTGGCCGAGGCAACGCTCGAGGCGGTCACCGATGCCGGTGTCTCCATGCAGGAGATCGAGGCGATCTACTTGGGCAATGCCTTGGGAGGGTTCTCCGAGCATCAGACCCATATGGGACCGTTGTGTGCCTCGACCCTAGGTCTCGACGAGGTCCCCACCACCCGGTTCGAGGATGCGTGCGCCACTTCATCCAATGCCCTCAAGCACGCCTATATGGGGATCGTCGGCGGGTTCTACGACTTGGTACTCGTCGCCGGGGTGGAGAAGACGACCGAGGCGACCGGTCTGGACTCCCGGGGAATGACCCAGGTGTTCGCCACCTCTGCACATGCCCACTACGAGCAGCCGGTCGGCCTCACCTTCCCCGGGGTGTTCGCGCTGATGGCCTGCCGGCATATGTATCAGTACGGAACGACCGAGGAGCAGATGGCAGCGGTCGCCGTGAAGAGCCATCATCATGGAGTCCTCAACCCAAAAGCTCACTTCAGGAAAGAGATCACCGTTGAGCAAGTCTTGGCCAGCCCGATCATCGCTTCACCGTTCAAGCTGTTCGACTGCTGTCCGTTCAGCGATGGAGCGGCGGCGGTCCTGCTCGCCTCTGCGAAGGTCGCTCGAGCCGTTCATCGGGATCGGGTGAAGATCCTGGGGATCGGTCACGCGAGCGGTACCGTCCCACTCCACGACAAGGCCGACCTCGCCCGTACCTCAGCGGCCGAGCGGGCGGCGCAGCAGGCCTACGATCAGGCGGGGCTCGGACCTCAGGACGTGGACGTGGTCGAACTCCACGACTGCTTTACCTCGGCTGAGATCATCGCCACCGAAGCGCTGGGGCTGTTTGACATCGGCACAGGTGGTCCGGCTGCCGAAGAAGGACGCACCGCGCTCGGCGGAGAGATCCCGGTCAACCCGTCCGGCGGGCTGAAGGCCAAGGGCCACCCGATCGGCGCCACCGGGGCCGCCCAGATCGTCGAGTTGACCGACCAGCTTCTGGGACGCTGTGGTGAGCGTCAGGTGGACAGAGCCGAGATCGGCCTGGCCCATAACCTCGGCGGAGATGCAGCCACCACCGTCGTCACGATCCTAGGGAGGGAGCGATAAGGAACATGGAAACGAAAACAACAGCGAGCCGGATAGCGCTCACTCAGCACGAATACCAGCAGGCATTGCGTGATGGGAAACTGCTGGGGCTGCGGTGTTCAAACTGTGACCGGATCATGGTCAACACGCGGTTGACCT
Source organism: Bipolaricaulia bacterium (assembly GCA_046758705.1). GTDB lineage: Bacteria > Bipolaricaulota > Bipolaricaulia > JBHIAT01 > JBHIAT01 > JBHIAT01. The sequence goes on along the minus strand of JBHIAT010000058.1, from coordinate 16,898 downwards.
GTCCGGACTGCGGCAACGGTGATCTGAAGGTGACCGAGCTCGAAACGACCGGAGAGCTCTATACCTACACGATCATCCACGTCCTGCCCGAGCGGTTTGGAGATCAGGAGTCGATCACCGTCGCCATCGTGGACCTGGACGGGGGGGGACGGGTCATGGGTCGCCTGGTTGGGGTTGGGGAGCCGGCCGAAACGATCGCCGTCGGTATGCGCGTCGCAGCCGTGGAGCCGATCGAGGTGGACGGGGTCGTCGTCCCAGGGTTCCGACCCGTCTCAATCGGATGAAGATCTACACCAGAACCGGTGATCAGGGTGAGACCAGCCTGTACCGGGGCGGGCGGGTGAGCAAGGGCTCACCTCGAGTAGAGGCTTACGGCACGGTGGATGAACTGAACGCCCTGTTGGGGGTGGCCGTCACCCGAATCGATGACCAGGAGGTCGGAGAGCTGATCGGGAGGCTGCAGAACGAACTGTTCATCCTGGGGGCGGACCTCGCCACCGTCGATCGCCGCCGGGAGAGCCCTAAGATCACGCCCGACCACGTCGCCGCCCTGGAGGCGTGGATCGATCGCTACGAGCAGGAGCTTCAGCCGCTCTCCCAGTTCATCCTGCCGGGAGGCACCCCGGGTGGGGCGTTGCTCCACCTCGCCCGGACGGTCGCCCGCCGGGCGGAACGGATGACCGTCCGATTAGCCGAGTCGGAGGAGATTAACGACGAGGTGATCAAATACCTAAACCGGCTTTCGGATCTGTTGTTCGTCCTTGCCCGGGTCGTCAACCGCCGCGCCGAACGCGATGAACCGACGGTCGAATACTGAGCGGCCACGAAAGATCAATGCGATAGCCTACACTTGACGATCCTCAGAGTAGCGAGTAAACTAATCGTGTAAAAGATCTATAGGTTCCTATATACCATCGTTGTTTTTCCAAGCCCACTCGTATATGGGAGAAGGATGTCGGTGTGGCCAAAAAACGGATCTATGAGGTCGCCAAAGAGCTCGGGGTATCGACCGAGGAGATGATCGCCCAGCTCCACGAGGTGGGGTTGGAAGAGATCACTTCGTCTTTGAACACCCTCGACGAGGAGGCATACCATCTGATTATCGATCTGTTCGGAGGGATCGAGACGGTGGACGAAGCCCAAACTGAGACAAAGACAAAGACAAAGGTCAAAGTTCCCGAACCGGAGCGGGAAGGAGAACCCCGGCCGCCGGTGGTGGCGGTGCTCGGCCATATCGACCACGGCAAGACGACCCTGCTGTCGACGATCAAGCAGACCGATATGACTGCGGGCGAGGCCGGCGGGATCACTCAGGCGATCGGGGCCTACCAGATTGCCTACAACGGCAAGCAGATCACGTTTATCGATACGCCAGGACATGAGGCGTTCACCCGCATGCGTGCCCGTGGCGCTCAGGTGACCGACATCGCCGTCTTGGTCGTTGCCGCTGATGAAGGCGTCATGACACAAACCAAGGAGGCGATCAACCACATCCGGGCGGCCGATGTCCCGGTAATCGTGGTGATCAACAAGATCGACAAACGGAACGCCGACCTCGACCGAGTGATGAATCAGCTCACCCAGGAGGAGCTCACCCCCGAGGACTGGGGGGGCGAGACGATCACCATCCCGATCTCGGCCCTCACCGGGGAGAACATCGAGGAGTTGCTTGAGATGATCCTGCTCGTCGCTGAGCTCGAGGATCTGCGGGCCGATCCGGGCAAGAAAGCCGTCGGAACCGTCATCGAAGGCTCTCTCGATCCGACCCGGGGGCCGATCGCCTCGGTCATCGTCAAGGAAGGGACGCTCGAGGAACGAGACATCCTGCTCGCCGGGACCGCCTACGGCCGGATCCGGGCGCTCCTGAACGACCAGAGGGACCGGGTCAAACGGGTCCTCCCCGGGATCCCTGTCGAGATCCTCGGCCTTTCGGACGTGCCCTCGGCTGGGGTCCCGTTCGCAGTGATCGAGAGCCTCTCCGAGGCCAAGCGGATCGCGAACGCCCGACAGCAGGAACAGCGGAGTCAGCGGCTTCGGGAGTCCAGGAAGAGCGTGGAGGAGCTGTTCGAAGCGGCGATGGGGGAGAAGCTCGATCTGGTGGTCAAAGCGGACACAGCCGGTTCTCTGGAGGCGTTGGAGGGGGAACTGAGCCAGCTTGAAGTGCAGGAGGTCAACCTCGAGTTCATCCACAGAGGTGTCGGCCCGATCACTGAGAGCGACATCCTGCTTGCCTCCGCCTCCCAAAACCGGTCGGCGGTCATCGGATATCGGATCGGGGTCGATCGCAACGCAGAGAGCCGGGCGAAGCAGGAACGGGTGACCCTGCAAGTCTATGAGGTGATCTACGAACTGACCGACGCGATCGAGCGAGTGATGGTCGGATTGGTCCAACCGAAGTACGTTGAGGAGAAGATCGGTGAGGTCGAAGTGCGACACCTGTTCAACATCCCCGGCGTCGGTGTGGTGGTCGGCTGCTATGTCAGCGATGGAGTGGTCCAACGTAACGCGGGGGTGAGGGTGTTGCGGGATGGCGAGATGATCTTCGAGGGCACGATCGCAAGCCTCAAGCGTTATGAAGAGAACGTCCGGCAAGTCGCGAGCGGACGCGAATGCGGGATCCGTATCGGCGACTTCGATGACATCAAGGTCGGGGATCAACTGGAGATTTACACCGTCACGGAGGTCAAAGGGTAGCGGCCCATATCCGCAAGCCGAGCCATGAAGGTCGGTATCTTAACACTCGAGCTGTCTCTCCACAGTCCACGATCCCTCAAGGAGAAACGGGCGATCCTCAAGCCGTTGATCGAGCGGATCAGGTCGCAATACAATGTCTCGGTGGCCGAACTCGGCTATCAGGACGATTGGAGGCGGGCTCAGATCGGGGTTGCTCACATCTCCAACGATGGTGGGGTAAGCGACCGCGTTCTGGCAAAGTTGGTGAACCGGGTCGAACACGAGGATCGGGGTCGGATTTTGATCGAGAGCTATCGTATCGAACTCGTCTAGCCTGGGTGATCCTGATCATGGTCAACCGGGTCCTCAAGAAGAGACAGGAGGAAATCCGGCGAGCACTCAGTCAGATCATCGAGTTCGAGACCCGGGATCCCAGAATCGGATTTGTCACGGTCATGGGGGTGGAGCTCTCCCGGGACATGCGACACGCTAAGGTCTATCTCCATATCCCGGGGGATGAAGCCGGACGGGATGAAGCACTGACGGCATTCCGGGAGCACGCCGGCTTCTTTAGGAGCGAGTTGGCCGACCGACTCGCACTGCGCCATACCCCTGAACTCGACTTCCGTCTCGACGAGACCGTGGAACGAGCGGGACGGATTGAACAACTGCTGAAAGAGATGGAAGCAGAGGAAGAGTGGGAAGCATGAAGCAGACGCGGACAAAGATTTGGATCCTATCAGTCGTCGGCATCTCCGTGCTGTTGGTGATAGCCGGTTGCGCCTCCCTCCTCATCCGCAATCGTGCGCCGATCGCTGTGGCGGTGGGGCCGAATCGGACGGTGACCGTCGGAGCGATGGTCACGCTCGACGGGACCAGTTCCGGGGACCCGGACACCGAATTTCTAGACTATCAATGGATCATGGTCGAGAAACCGAGCGACAGCCAGGCGGGCATCATTAACGCCAACTCCTCGACCCCTCAGTTCATCCCGGATATCCCGGGAAGATACGTCGTGGAGCTGAGGGTGACGGACAGCGGCGGCCTTGGAGATAGGAGCCAGGTGGTGATCATCGCCGAGACCGGATCCTGATCGGCGGGCAGATGGTGAACGATCAGGACGCCAGCCGGTCGTGGTGATCCTCGATATATTTTTCGACCTCTAAGGCGGCGATGCAGCCGTCACCGGCGGCGATTACTGCCTGCGCGTACTCCCCGGCGAGCGCCCGGGCATCGCCAGCGGCGTACATCCCCGGGATGTTCGTCCTCATCCGCTCATCGGTGAGGAGGTAGCCACGTTCGTTCATCTCGACCTTCCCGTTGAGAAACGCGGTCGCCGGGGCATGACCGATGTTCACGAACACTCCCCCCACCGGCTCTTCGAACTCTTCTCCGGTCTCCAAGTTCCTCAAGACGACCGATGAGACATGGCCGTCGCCCTTGATCTCGACCACCTCAGCGTTCCAGATGAACCCGATCTTCTCGTGGTTCATCACCTTCTCCCGGAGGAGACCGTCCTTAGCCCGGAACGCGTGTGGGTCGTCCTGGGAATGACGGACGACGATGCGGAGCTCATCGGCGAATCGCGTGAGGAACAGCGCTTCGGTGAAGCCGGAGTCCCCAGCCCCGATCTCCAGGAGCTTCGCCCCCTGGAAGAAGTAGCCATCGCAGGTGGCGCAGTACGACAGCCCTTTTCCTGTAAACTCCCGAGCCCCTTTGGCCAGCAGCTCGATCGGCCCGGCACCGGTGGCGACGATGATGCACGGGGCGGTATGGCGCCCCACGTCGGTGATCACGACCTTCTCGAAGCTATCCAGCTCGACGTCGACGACCTCCTCCTGCTCGATCTCGGTCCCGAAGCGCTCCGCTTGGTTGCGCATCCGTAACATTAACTCGGGGCCCTGGATCCCTTCCTCGAAACCGGGATAGTTCTCCACATCGGTCGTCTTGTTAAGCTGGCCGCCGGGAATTTCCTTCTCCAAGAGCAGCGTCCTCAGCTGTGCCCTGGAGGTATAGATCGCTGCTGCCAGGCCCGCCGGGCCGCCGCCCAGGATGATCACATCATGATCCATCTGCACATGCCCTCCATCGGTTGTCGATTCCAATCACGGATGTGAAAGTTCAAGGTAATTATACCGGCCTCAACTTAGATTTCAAAATCCCTCCACTCAAAGGATCCCGCCTCCTCCATCACCTGCTTCACCCTCAACTCGCTCTCGTTCAGCTTCCGCTTGAGCATGTCGGCGAGTTTCACCCCTTCCTCAAAGAGCGTCAGCGATTCTTCCAGCGAGACCTCATCACTCTCCAGCGCGTTCACAATCTCTTCGAGCCGGGTCAGTCCCTGCTCCACCTTGATCTCCTCGATATCCATCTGCTTCAATCACCCCCTCGACCTCACAGACCAGTCCACCTCGATGCAGTCGGACCCGCACCCGATCCCCGATGTCGACCTGATCCATCCGTTTGACGATCGCCCCGGTCGCCTCGGATTCGACCACCGCATACCCGCGTCTCAGGATCGCAGCCGGGTTGGCGAGCTCCAGACGCTGAACCAGGTTTTCGAACCGGCCGCGCCGGTCTCGCCATCGGGAGGCGATCGCACGGATCAGCATCTCGGTCAGACGGTCCAGGGTTTGATCGGCCTCCCGAACTCGGCGCAGGGGATAGCGGAACGCATAGCGGCTCAGCAGCACGTCGAGCTCCCGGCTCAGGTCTTGGACCCGTCCCTGTTGCGAGCGGATCGCCCCGAGGAGCAGCTCGTTCACCCGCGTGATCAGCTCGTTGCGATCGGGGACGGCCCATTCAGCGGCTGCCGACGGGGTCGGAGCCCGCAGGTCGGCGACAAAGTCGGCGATGGTGAAGTCGATCTCGTGGCCGACGGCCGAGATGATCGGCACGTTAGAGTCAAAGATCGCCCGGGCGACGACCTCCTCGTTGAACGCCCATAGATCCTCCAGCGATCCGCCGCCCCGCCCGACGATCAGCAGATCGATCGGCTCGACAGTCTCACTGTAGCGGTTAGCCGACCGGATCGCCGCGGCGATCTCCTCGGCGGCCCCCTCTCCCTGAACCCGCACCGGGAACAGGTAGACCGCCACCGGTGGATAGCGCCGAGAGAGGATCGAGACGATATCCCGCACCGCCGCCCCGGTTGCCGAGGTGACGATCCCAATCCGCTCAGGGGACGGAGGAGTCCCTCGCTTGTGCGCCTCGTCGAACAACCCCTCCTGTTGGAGTTTCGCCTTGAGTTGCTCGAACTGGAGCTGCAGCTTTCCAACCCCCGCGGGCAGCATCTCCCGGAGCACGATCTGGTACCGGCCGCGGGGCTCGTAGATGGTGAGCGTGCCGTAGGCCAGGACGCTCATCCCGTCCTCCGGCTCGAAATCGAGGCGACTGTTGAGGTGGGAGAACATCGCCGCGTCGATCTCCGAGTTCTCGTCCTTTAGGGTGAAGTACATATGTCCCGAGGCGGCCCGCTTGAAGTTGGAGATCTCGCCTTCGATCCAGAGATGCGAGAGGTGGGATTCGAGCAGCTCCCGTGCCTCCCGGTTCAGCCGGGAGATCGTATAGATTTCCTGATCGAATTGGGACCAGAGATCCTCCATGTTGTTCGTCCCTATGATACATAGGGAGCTTACGTTCATTCAAACGATGGCTCGATCGAGGTGAATTCATATGCGCACCACGCTGGATTTGGACAGAGACCTTGGATAAGAATCAGCGGTGCCGGTGGGCGCAGATCGGCCGTCTCGCTTCGTCGAAATCGATCGAGGAGGGGAGTGCCCCACACCGGGTGCACCGGGGCGGGAGGATCGCTCGGGAGAGGGGATTGTAGATGACCGGTACGCGATACCGTGAGGATCGCTGCTGCACAGAGAGTGCCACGGTGAGCCGAGGGATCAAGTAACAGACCGCCCGATCGAGCCGGGCGGCGACGTGAACCGAAAACTTGGCCTCGATGTCTTCGAGGCGGCGGACCCGTTCCGCTTCGTTCGCCTCCAGCTTTTCCTCGAGCCGCCTTCTCCGCCGGGGGTCATCCCCGGCCTCGGCACGTTCCATCCGCTCCCGCAGGTCCTCAGCCACGGCGTTGTAATAGCTGTGTGTCTTCTCCAATTCCCCCGCTTTATAGCCTTGCAGCTCCCGTTCATACTCCCACAACTTCGGCTTGAGGATCTCCCCCAGGTGTGCGATGGCCAGCCGGTAGCCTTCCTCGGCCGACACCGCCTCTGCGACCGGGAGGGGATCCTCCCGGTTGGGCGCGTACATGGCGTGCTCGAGATGCGGGAGGAGTTCCTGCTCCAGGCGTCCGTAGTGAAGGTCAACCAGGACAGGCTGTACAAACTCCGTCTTCTCATCTGACTCGAAGGTCACCAGGAACTCGAAGAGCAGGTAGGGATGGTCGTGAACCTGTTGTCGGTTCGTGACCACCGGATAGCGGCACTTATAAAAGGAGCAGACCTCGCGAACACGTTCCAACAGGTTGGAGGGCCGTCCCAAGTAGTCAACGAGAAGGTAGCGTTGCAACAGGCGTCCGTGCCGAAGGGCGAGCCGAGCGATGCGCTCCAACAGCGGACTGCCAACTGTGATGAACTGGGCCTCCTTGTGCTCCCTTGCCACCTCGGAATCGAAGGCCAGCCGTAACATCTCCCGGCCGTCGAAGTGATCGGCATACGCCTCCGGGATCAACACGTCGACCAACGCGTACTCCGACACCTCCACTTCGGCACCGATCCAGTTGAGGAAATCTATCACAAAGCGTTGCAGGTCGAGGTCGAGATCGGCCTCTGGGACGTTCCCGAGCACCGGCATCGGTTCTGATCATCTCCCTGCGCCGTCGGGATCTCTGCGGAACAGCTCTGTGAACAACGTGTCATCGTACTCCTGCGTTCGATCGTATTGGCGGCGGGCGACCACCAGCTGCTCTCCGAAGCTCTCCATCTCACTCTCTAGTTCCCGTTCGTCCAGACACCGGGCCCAGATCTCCATAACGATGTCCTCGAAGTCGCGTCGATCACGCAGGTTTCCGAGGATCATGTCCAGCTCCCCGACGACCAGTTCGAACAGGTTAATCTTCGCATCGAGGAGCCACAGGATGTGGGCTTCGATGGTTTTGGACGCGGAGAGGTTGTAAATGTAGACCTCGCGGTCCTGACCGATCCGATGGATGCGGCCGATACGTTGCTCGATCCGCATAGGGTTCCAGGGGAGGTCGTAGTTGATCATCATGCGACTGAACTGGAGATTCCGCCCCTCGCCGCCCGATTCGGTGCTCAGCAGCACCCGCGCCCGGTCGCGGAAGCCATCGATCGCCTTCTCCTTCTTAGCCCGGCGCAGACCTCCGTGAAACCGGGTAAAGGAGATGTTGGCCTCCTCCAAGATAGCGGCCAGGTACTCCTGGGTTTCGCGAAAGCCGGTAAACAGCAGGACCTTTTCGTCCGGTCCCAGCCCCTCCAAAAGCTGCACCACGGCACGTGCTTTCGTGGTCTCTTCGACCGCTTGTGCCCAATCGATCAGCTCCCGGAACGCCTCCCGGGTCGGGAACGGGAGGCTCTCGACGTCGCAGAGCTTCCTCAGGGTGGGGACAACCGCCCGAAGGCTGCTGCCTGCCTCGCGCTGTAACAACTTGAGCACAAACCGGTTGAGGCCCTTGCTCCTCCCCCCGCCCGAGGCGCGCCGGTACTCGTCTCGAACGAGATTGGTGACCCGGCCGTAGAAGGCTGTCTCCTCCTCGGTAGGGACCACCTCGATGATCTCGGCGTGCCGTGGGGGGAGGACCACCCCGACCTCGCTCCGTTTATGGCGAATCATCACCCCGCGAAGTAGACGTCTCAGCTCGTCAGTGTTCCGGGGTCGGAGCCGATCACCCCGGGTCAGGTACTTCTTGTTGAACGATCTCGATGTCTCAAGCTGTCCCGGTCGCAGCAGGGTAATCAGGTTAAAGAGCTCCTCGAGGTCGTTCTGTACCGGCGTGGCTGTCAAAAGCAGGATGTACTTCTTCTTGAGCCGGCTGACGAACCGCCAGTTTAAAGTCCGCCGGTTTTTCAGGTGGTGGGCCTCGTCCACGATCACAAGGTCATAGGCAATCTTCTCGATCTTCGTCGCGTGGGGCTCCCGTTTGGCCGTGTACAACGAGGCGATGACCCGGTCGAACGTCTCCCAGCCGTTCCGGCTCCCTTGAAACCGGGCACTGTCATAGGGGACGAAATCGAGGTTGAACTTGCTCTCCATCTCCTCCTTCCACTGCCTCACCAGCGACGGGGGCGTAAGGATGAGGGCCTTGTTGACCAGACCCCGCATCATGTACTCGGTCAGGATCAGCCCAGCCTCGATGGTCTTTCCCAGCCCGACCTCATCACAGAGGAGAGCTCGACCGCGCATCTGTTGGGTCACCTGACGGGCCGTCTCCCGCTGATAGTCGAAGGGCTCCACCCGGAGCACCGGCAGCGAGATCAGCGTCTCAAAGCCCGGCGTGAGACAGAGGTAGCGGGCACGATCGTGTAGGTAGACGGACACCTCGGGGTCGAACTGAGCGGATACCAAGCGTTCCCGAAGCTCCTCGACGGACGAGAGGTCCAGCTCAACGGCCAACCCGTTTGTGTCCACAGGGTCCACCTCCGTGCTCTCCCACCGAACGAGCGGGACCGATTCCACGAGAAAGCGAGGCGCCTGGGGATCGAGGACGGTGATCTGAACCCACGAGCCGGGATCCGGCCAGAACGCGCCCAGACCCTCTCCCTTGATGACCCCCTCACGGCGGTTCAGCCGACATGAAATTGCCTCTCCCGAGGGATTGACGAAGGTCAGTGTCGCCTCGTCCGGAGAGGCGAGAAGCTTGTTGAGGACAGGATTGAGGGGAAGCAGGCTGATCTCGAGGAACTCGGGATCGATTTCGACATGAAACTGCTGGCCCGCTTCGAGCTTCATTTTTCAAAAATTCCTTCTTTGTCCAAGTCTGCGTTTGCAAAAAGTGAAGCTATTTAGCTTCCTATCGGGTCTGCCGTTATCTCAAAAACCCATCTCTATCCTTCAACTTAAGCTCATTGTACCCGCTCTTTTCGACGTTGTCAAATCATTCAATCCCAGTCCCCAAGTCTAATCTTTATAGTTAAGGGTGATCCAGACCACCTAATGATTTAGGATATGAAAAACGTTTAAAAGCTTATTCAGTTCAGTTAAACGGAGATAAAAGGCAAAATAATGCGAAAAAATGTTCATATGCTCTATAAACGATCATAATCTCGATTAATTGAGATGGCTAACTCTTGACTCGTTTCCCTCTTCCAGGTATACTGAGATTGTAATTGGATAGAATTACAATCGGAGGGATCTCTATGGCGATGGAGACGGTGCAGATCAGGCTCACCCAGGAACAATTAAAGAAGATCGATGCCCAGGTGAAGGCGGGTAAATATCCCAGCCGCTCGGAGGCAATTCGGGATTACGTTCGCAAAGCCGAGTTCTTCGAGGCCCTGGAACGGTTCGCTGAGATCACCGAACAGGAGGGTATCGACAAAGAGGAAGCCTTTAAAGCGTTGAAACGAATCCGCAAGAAGACAGTTTACCAGGAGATGTTCGGTCAAGAACGATGAAGATCCTGCTCGATACTAACACGCTCTTCTCAGGGCTTGGCTTTGAGGGGAACGAGCGGAATCTGCTGAAGAAGGCAGGGACAGGTGAGGTGGATTTTGCGGTCACCGATATGAGCTTTGAGGAACTGAAACGGAATATCTCGGAGAAATATAGTGAGAGACAGAGAGAAGAAGCACTCGATCTGCTGTTAACGATCTTAAGCACCGGCCGCATCGAGATCAAAGGAAAAGATGCGTATCAAAAACATCTCGACGAAGCGAAAGAGATGATCAACGAGGAGGATACCCCGATTTTGGCGGCGGCCATGCTGGGAGATATCGATATCCTGGTGACAGGAGATAAGGATTTCTTAGAGAATCACCAGATCAAGTTATCTGAGAAAATTCGGGTAAAACGAACAAAAGAGATCCTGGAGCAACTTGAAGAAGCAGAAGAAGCATGATCAATACTCAGCACAGAGTCGGGAGAACAGGGCGGCGAGGCTGATGAGGTCGTGTCGGTTGTGCTCGATGATCGGGATGAGCGGCCCGATGTTCCGCTCCTCGAGGTAGGTGTTGTAAAAGTCGGGGATGAGCGCGCTCGGCAGGTCGATCGTCCGTTCCACGCCGAGCAGGATCGACTCCACCGTCTCCAATCGGAAGTTCGGCAGCCTGTCCCACGTCCGCCTTGCGTGGTGGAGCAAGTCGAAGTGGGGGAGCCGGGAGATCCGCTGAGCGTCGTAAATCCCGTAGTAAGCGAGCCGCTCCTCGACGTAATGGACGTCGAACGCCCGGCCGTTATAACTCACCAACGCCTCTGCCCGGTTGAGATGCTCGGTCAACGCGACCAATGCGCTCAACTCCTCGGTGATGTTCCGGGCCAGATACTGGTGGATCTCGAACCCCGATTCGTGGGGTTGGGCGAGCCCTAACAGAATGATCGGCCGCTGGAACAACCCCATGCTCTCCAGGTCGAAGAAGCACAGATCGTCTGAGTGGAGCATTTCGGCGAGCTTCAACGACAGCGGGTGGGAGAGCGACAGCCAACGGCCGATGCGACGCTGGAGCCATCTCAGGTCACCCCGTCGAATCTGGTGTAGGAGCTCCCGGGCCTCATTCCCCCACCTCGGATGTTCGGTCAGATCCTCGAGGGTCCGGTAGCCCTCCGTCTTGAGCGACTGCTCTACCACCGGCCCGATGCCGTAAAGCAGCTTGAACTCGGCCAACAATGCGTCTCTGGGGTCCTGGCGGCGGTTGATCGCGAGCCCGCCCGATCTGAACTCATGCAGATGAAAGCAGCTGCCGTATTCGTTGGTGATCGACTCCCCTTCAAACACCTGATTCAGCGGCCGATCGACAAACTCCTCGATCAGCAACTGCTTCATCTCCATCGCTTGGCGAAACTGATTGTAGGAGATCCGCCCTAATGCAAACGGGCTCGGGGCGTCATCTGTCTCCAGGTCGCGGAGTGTCCGCGCCTCGGTTCGTGCTCTCAACTGTTCAGCGATCCGGCTCAAACTCCCCTCAAGCTCTTCCATGGCAGCTCTCCCAATTGTATCTGCTTGGGGACGGACTGTAAAGGTTGAGAACGATCAAGGGCAGGTTTTCAGTTCAGGAGCACCACGACTTTGGGTATAATCATGGTAGCTCTGCTGCATCGGTTTTCAATCCATAGGAAGGCAATTTTATGGAGGGAACTGAACTCCAGGACCAGGAACACGCCAATCAACAACTGCTCCGACGCCTTGCGGAGAGCCCACACCCTGACCCCGAAGTAGAGAGGGCCCTCATCGTCCAGCATCTCGGGTTGATCGAGGAGATCGTTAGACGCTTTTCGGAGGATGGTGGCACATCCTTTGAGAACCTGATGCAGGTCGGTTACGTGGGGCTGTTGAACGCTCTCTATCACTACGATCCCGCCGGGGAGGCCGACTTCCGGAGCTATGCCACTCGACTGATCGAAAGCGAGATAATCCAAGAGGAACGAAACCGGGATCGGCTGCTTGAGATACCCATCAGTCAGACGATCCAAGGTTTGGTCGGCCTCCCGGGATGGGTCCAGGGGTTGGACAAGCGGGTGAGGTCGGCGATCGAGGCACTGTCTCAGGAGCACGGCGAATTCCCCACCGTCCAGCAGCTCTCCGATGAGCTGAACATCGAGGAGCCCGGCATTCTGGAGATCCTCAAGGTACGGATGTGTTACCTGCCGCTCGCAGGCCCGGTGGCGGAGGGCGTTCCGAAGTTATCGATCGACGTCAGCAGGATCCGGGGCAAGGAGTTGGAGACGTTCAAACTCCCCATCGAGGATCGGGTGCGGATCGCCCGGGCGGTCGACAAGGTCTCAGAAGTCCAGCAAGTCGTGATCCGGCGCCTCCTCCAGGTGGGGGAGAAGATCGTCAAGGGGGAGGACGAGCGCGAGTACCTGGAGCGGTTGGAACAGGAGCTCGAATACCTGCGCAACTTTATCACCGCCATCACCCGCGATATGGATCTGAAGGAGATCCTGAGCATGATCCTCCGGGAGACCATCGACGTGATCCGCAATGCCGAGGCTGGATCGGTCATGATGCTGGGCCCCGAGGGGTCGTTCTTCGAGTTCAAGTCGGCGGTTGGCTGGAACTTGCAGCAGTTGAAACGGATCCGCATCCCGCGAGATGCGGCCTACCAAGAGATCCAGTTTGGGGGGGGGCCGGCGGTCATCGACGACGTTGAGGCAACCTTCAAACAGGAAGAGCTGGCTACACTCTTCGATCAGGTGGGGTTGCCCAAGTCGTCCCTCTCCCTTCCTATCAAGAGCAACGGACGGACGATCGGATACTTGAACATCGATAACCGCTCCCGGAAGCGTGCGTTCGACACGCGCGACCTGGAGACCGCCAAACAGGCGACTGCTCACCTGGACAAAGCCATCAGCCGGTTCGAAGAGATCAAGGAGCTGACCGAACAGCGGAAGCGACTGGGTCGCTCGTACCTGATCGGCCAGGAGATGTCGCGGATCCGCGACACCGAAACGCTGTTCAATCAGGTGTTACAGCGATTGAAGGGGGAGCTGGTCTACGACTATGGCGCCATCCTGCTCCGGGATGGTGACTACCTGACGATCAAGAGCATCGAGGGCCTGGAGAAAGGGCAGATCTCCGGCTATCAGGTCGGTGATCGGATCAAGATCGGGGTCGAGGGCATCACCGGCTGGGTGGCTGAGCACGGGGAGCCGGTGTTGGTCAACGACGTCACGAACGACCCACGCTACGTGGAAGGGTTTGTCGGGATCCGCTCGGAGCTGACCGTTCCCATTGAGATCAACGACGAGCTGCTCGGCGTTCTGGAGGTGGAGAGCCTGGAACCGAACGCGTTTACCAAGAAGGATCTGGAGCTGATGACCACGGTCGCAGGCCAGATTGCGGTGGCGATCATCAACATCCGCCGCCGGCTCGAGCTGGAGGACCTGATCATCCAAACGGTGACGACGCTTGCCAAGACGATCGAGAAGAAGGATCAGTACACCGACGACCACTGCCGTCGGCTGGCGGAGATGGCTACCAAGGTGGGTGTGGCGTTCGAGCTGCCCGAAGGGCGCCTCGAGCAGCTGCGCTATGCCGCCTTGCTCCACGACGTTGGCAAGATCGGCGTCTCTGATACGATCCTGGGTAAGGAAGGAGAACTCACCGACGAGGAATGGCAGGAGGTCAAACGGCATCCGACTACCGGTCGGGAGATCATCGGCGGAATCAACCGGTTGAGACGGGTGGCCCGCATCGTTGAGGAGCATCAGGAGCGCTGGGACGGCACCGGCTACCCTCGGGGCTTGGCCGAGGAGGAGATCTCTTTAGAGGCGCGGATCATCGCCGTTGTCGACGCCTACGATGCGATGACCTCCACCCGGCCCTACCGGGAGGCCCTGCCGCGCAAGATCGCCATCGAGGATCTGAGGAAGAACGCCGGGTTGCAGTTCGATGCCCAGGTCGTGGACGTCTTTCTCAAGGTGATCGAAGAGCAGGACTGAGCCCGGGAACGGGACGGATCACGCCTTCACACTGCACCTTCACTTTCAAGTTGTCTTCCTCTGTTGAGAGGTATTGCCTGCTTGTATTATAATAAAACTGCATCGGGAGGCGTTTCTTGATGGTCGTTGATCGGTTCAAACGGGCGGTCGATCGCCTGTTCGGCCAGACGAACAAGCAGAAGCTGAAGCGACTGAGACCGTATCTGGAGCAGGTGAACGCTTTAGAGGATCAGGTCCAGTCGCTGGCGGATGACGCGTTGCGCGCCAAGACGGATGAGTTTCGCGAGCGCCTGGTCGAGGGGGAGACCCCCGATGAGCTTCTGCCCGAGGCGTTCGCCATCGTCCGAGAAGTCGCGCGACGCCAGGTGAAGATGCGTCCGTTCGATGTTCAGATCCTCGGGGCGGTCGTCCTGCACCAGGGGGGAATCGCGGAGATGGCCACCGGCGAGGGGAAGACGCTGGTTGCCACCCTGCCTGCTTACCTGAACGCGCTCGTCGGTAACGTCCATGTCGTCACCGTCAACGACTACCTCGCCCGACGTGACCGCGATTGGATGGGGCCGATCTACGAGAGCCTGGGTCTTAAGGTCGGTCTGCTCCAGGAGGGGATAGGGCCCGAGGCGCGCCGTGACGCCTACCAAGCGGATATCGTCTACGGGACGAACAACCAGTTCGGTTTCGATTATCTGCGTGACAACATGGCGACCCTCTCTGAAGGGAAGGTCCAGACGAGTCTCGATTACGCGATCATCGATGAGATCGATAACATCCTCATCGACGAGGCGAGGACGCCGCTGATCATCTCCGGGTCGACGAGTGAATCGGCGAAGCGGTACAAGCAGTTTGCAAGCCTCGCTCACCGGTTCAAAAAAGACCTCGACTTCGAGATCGACGAGAAGGCGCGACGGGTCCAACTGACCGAGGCCGGGGTGGCGAAGGCCGAAGGGATGTTGCGAGTCGATAACCTGTACGCGCCGGAGCACGTCGAGTTGCTTCACCACTTCGATGTCGCACTCCGGGCCAAGTGGCTGTTCCACAAAGATCGGGACTATCTGGTGAAGGACGGCCGGGTGGTGATCATTGACGAGTTCACCGGCCGGTTGATGGAGGATCGTCGCTACAGCGACGGGCTCCACCAAGCGCTGGAGGCCAAGGAGGGGATGCAAATCCGCCGCGAATCCCAGACCCTGGCTCAGATCACTCTGCAGCATTACTTCAAACTCTACGACGGGATCGCGGGGATGACCGGCACGGCGGCGACCGAGGAGGAGGAGTTCAAGGAGATCTACGGATTGGGTGTCGTCGTCATCCCGACTAACAGGCCGTTGATCCGAGACAGCTTTCCGGATGTGATCTTCCGAACCGAGGCGGGCAAATATCAGGCGATCGTCGGCGAGATCGAAGCGCTGCACCGAGTAGGCCGACCGGTGCTCGTCGGGACGACCTCGGTGGAAGATTCAGAGCGACTGAGCCAAATGCTCGACGAGCAGGGATTGAAACATAACGTACTGAACGCTAAATACCACGAGCAGGAGGCCGAGATCATCAAAGACGCGGGCCAGGGGGGCGCGATCACCATCGCCACCAACATGGCCGGCCGTGGCACCGATATTCAACTCGGCGAGAGGATCGCCGAGCTCGGCGGACTACACGTCATCGGCGCCCAGCGTCATGAGAGTCGGCGCATCGATAACCAGCTCCATGGCCGGGCGGGACGGCAGGGTGATCCCGGCTCCTCACAGTTCTTCGTCTCGCTCCAGGACGACCTCATCCGGCTGTTCGGCGGCGATCGGATCGCGGGGGTGATGGATCGGCTCGGGATGAAGGAGGGGGATCGGATCGAACACGATCTGCTCACCCGAGCCGTCCGCCGCGCGCAAAAGAAGGTCGAAGACCGCAACTTCCAGATCCGAAAACAGTTGCTCCAGTTCGACGAGGTGATGGCCAAGCAGCGAGAGGCGATCTACGGCCTGCGCGACCAGTTCATCTCCGGGGAGGCCGA
The DNA here is from genome assembly GCA_046758705.1 of Bipolaricaulia bacterium. Taxonomy (GTDB): domain Bacteria; phylum Bipolaricaulota; class Bipolaricaulia; order JBHIAT01; family JBHIAT01; genus JBHIAT01. The sequence goes on along the minus strand of JBHIAT010000058.1, from coordinate 652 downwards.
TCTGGAAAATTACCTGAACGGCATCCTGGAGAGCTATGCCGAGACCCTCATGGGAATCTATGGCGCCGAGGAGCGTTACCCCGAGGAGTGGGACCTAGAGGGCTTGAGGACTGAGCTGACCAAGTTCCAAAACGGGCGGTTTGAGGTCGATCAGTTGCTCGAGCTCGACTACCAGAGTGCTGTGGAAGCACTCTTCGACTTTCTCGAAGAAAACCGGCACCGGCAGGTGGAACGCCTCGGTGATGCCTTCGAACCGGTGGCTCGTTGGATGATCCTGAGGATCATCGACGAGAACTGGCGCCTACACCTGTACGCGCTCGACGATCTGCAAGAGGGGATCGGCTGGCGGGCCTACGGCGGGACCGACCCGCTGGTCGAGTTCAAGCGGGAGTCGTTCAACCTGTTCCAGGAGATGCTCTCTCGGATCGGCGAAGAGATCGTTAACTACCTCATCAAGCCGAGGCTGAAGATCGGGACGCAGGCGGACTACGCCCAAGACCGGGACCTCGATCAGGAGCTCCAGTACCAACACGGCACGGTCGATGTCATGGCGGAGACCCAGACCGAGGCCAAGCGACAGGTCAAACAGCAACCGGTTCGCGTGCCGGATGAGCCCGGCAGGAACGACCCCTGCCCGTGTGACAGCGGCAAG
>JBHIAT010000057.1:0-19821 GCA_046758705.1 Bipolaricaulia bacterium | reverse complement strand
ACAGGTTCTACGCAAGGATGCTGGATTGCGTGTCGAGGAGCACATCGTACTTTGTATCCAGACAGACTCCTCAGATCTAAACAAAGCGGTGTCGACGTACAGAGAGTACATTGCCGAGGAGACGCTTTCTGACCGCTTTCATTCGTCCATCGAGACGCCGATGGCTTCAACGTCCGTGAAGATCTCCGGCCACCGCGCACAGATTTCGATCGATGTGAGTCACCATCGTGTTTGACATTCACTCCCTATTCTGGCATCTTTGAAGATGACCATGGATGCTCAAGGTAAAGGGACAGCCCTCGTGACCGGAGCCGCGAAGCGGGTCGGTCGAGCGATCGCGTTGACTCTGGCCGAAAACGGATATAACATCGCCCTGCATTACCGCGGTTCCAGCGATGATGCGCAAGCTCTCGCACGAAAGATAGAGGAGGTAGGGAGAGAATATCACCTGTTTCGTAGCGACTTTAACGATATGAAGGACGTTGCTGCACTGATTCCCGCAGTCTTTGACGTTTTCCCCGACTGCAATCTCCTCGTTAACAATGCTTCGATCTTCCAGCGGGCTCCGTTGGTGGAGACCGACGAGCAGCTCTTTGACAGACACTTCAATATTAACCTCAAAACCCCGTTCTTCCTGTCACGCGATTTTGCACGCCACCTCCAGGGCCAGGAGGGACAAATTGTTAACATCCTCGACACGAAAATCACGAAAAATTTCACGGAATACTTTGTCTATACGCTCACCAAGAAGGCGCTCTTTGAATTCACCAAAATGGCGGCCAAAGAACTGGGTCCGCATATCCGGGTCAACGGTGTCTGCCCCGGGTTGATCCTGCCACCACCGGGCAAGGATAAAGCCTATCTCGATCAAATGAGCCAACGCATTCCGCTTCAGCGAAAAGGAGACCCAGAGAGTGTGGCTTCTGCCGTCTCCTTCCTGGTAGGGCACCGTTTTATCACCGGAGAATGGATCTTTGTAGACGGAGGAGAGCATCTCATATGATCATCCGCATCAAGGATCTCAGATTGAGAACGATCATTGGCATTAACGATTGGGAGCGAGAGAACAAACAGGATGTCGTGATCAATGTGAAGATCGAGTTCGATGGGAGCAAGGCGGCTGAGACGGACAGTATCGATGAGACCGTCAACTACAAAGCGATCACGAAACGAATTATTAAGGAAGTGGAAGGGTCAGATTTTTACCTGCTCGAAGCGCTATCCAACCACGTGCTTCAGATCGTGATGGAGGACCGTCGGGTGAAAAAAGCGACTGTAGAGGTCGATAAGCCGCACGCGCTACGGTTTTCAGACTCGGTCTCGGTCCAGTCCTCGGCTGAGCGGGGGAGGGAAGCATGAACCGAGTCGTGATCAGTATGGGGTCTAACATCCAACCGGAAGCGCATATTAAACAAGCCAAGGAAAAGATTGCGGAGCAGCATCGTATTGTGGCCGAATCTCGTCTGGTCGAAACCGAGCCGATCGGTTATCTGGACCAACCTCACTTTGTCAACGGAACCATCCTGATCGAGACGACAATGGAACGGGAATCCCTAAAAAATTGGTTAAGCCAGCTGGAGGGGGAACTGGGCCGTGTGCGCACGGAGAACCGGTACGGTCCCCGAACCATCGATCTGGATATCGTGGTATGGAACGGAGAGCTCGTCGATCCAGACTTTTGCGAACGAGATTTCTTGCGGGATACTGTCTTAGAGGTCTGGCCCAACTTCAAACTGGTTGAAGGGTGTAAGTGATCTTGATCTCAGAGGGGCCGGTCTGCGCCGACGTTTTAATCAGTACGTGGGCAAATCATGAACTGCGTCAACTGCGGGTTTGAGAACCCCGAGGATGCTCGCTTCTGCAACCAGTGTGGTGCGCCGCTGGCTGCTGCCTCGCAACCTTCCCCTGCACCCTCCGACGCCGAATACAAACTGGTCACCGTCCTGTTCGCTGACGTGGTCGGCTCCACCGCTTTAGGTGAGACGCTGGACGCCGAGACGGTTCACCTGATCATGGATCGCTGTCTGCGCCGCATGAGCCAGGCGGTGGACGACTCTGGCGGCACCGTCGCCCGTCTGATGGGCGATGGTCTGCTGGCGTTCTTCGGCGCGCCCCAAGTTCACGAAGATGACCCTGAACGCGCCGCTCTCGCCGCCGGGCACATCCATCAATCGGTGGCCGAGTATGCGCGTGAACTCGACCAGCCGTTACAGGTCCGAGTGGGGATCAACACCGGGCGCGTTGTGATGGGCGAAATGGGCGGTGAAATCATCTCCGAGTACACCGCCATGGGCCAGCCGATCAACCTGGCTGCTCGCCTGCAGGATGCGGCCACCCCTGGCCATACCCTGCTGGGCGAAACCACCGCCCGCCTGGTGCGCCATCGTTTCGAGGTGGAGTCGGTAGAACCTCTGAAGCTCAAAGGCTTTGACGAACCGATGCCTGCCTTCGAACTAGTGGGTGAGCGGGCCAAGCCTGAATCAGCGCGAGGGATTATCGGCCTGTACTCGCCACTGGTGGGTCGTGAGGCCGAGTGGGGGAAGCTGACCCAGCTGGTGGAAGGGCTGGAAGCCGGACGCGGAGGGATCGTCTCGCTCATCGGCGAGCCGGGAATTGGCAAGAGCCGTCTGCTCCAGGAGATTAAAGAGACTTACGCTGACCGGCCACTACACTGGGCGGAAGGTCGAGCCTACTCCTATGGTGGGGATCTGTCCTACGGCGTGATCCTGGATCTGCTGCGTGAACTGCTCGATCTGGCGCCGGACGACTCACCGGCGGTACTGGATATCAAGTTGGAACGCACTCTCGAACCACTGTTTGGCGAGGCGATGGGAGAGGTCTGGCCGTTCCTGGCCGTCCTGCTCGGCACGCCGGTACCGCCTCAGTACAAAACCGCTGTGCACCAGCTCGACCCTGAGGCGTTGAACGCCTCCGTCACCCGTGCGGTGCGCCGGACGGTGGAGGCGCTGGCGCAGCGCCAGCCGTTGGTCATCTCGTTTGACGATCTGCACTGGGCCGACCCCAGTTCGCTGGATTTGATCGAGTCGTTGATGATCTCGACCGAACGCGCGCCGGTGCTGATCGCCCTGCTCTTCCGAGCTGAGCGGGACAAGCCATGTTGGACTCTCAAGGTCAAAACCGAGACGGATTACCCTCATCGCTATGTCGAGCTAGCGCTCGTCCCTCTGGACGAGACAGCCAGCCGTGCACTGGTGGAGAATTTACTGACGGTGGCCGAGTTGCCCGACGAACTGCGCCGGTTGATTCTGGAGAAATCCGAAGGCAATCCCTTCTTCGTCGAGGAACTGATCCGTGAGTTGATCGAGGCAGGCGCTGTGGTGCGGGAGGGCGAGCGCTGGCGGGCGGCCAAGGATGTCGCCGAGCTCGGGGTGCCGGACACGCTGCACGAAGTGATCCAGGCTCGGCTGGACCGACTGCCGCGGCTGGAGCGAGCCACCCTTCAAGCTGCCTCGGTGCTCGGTCGACGCTTCGCCTACCGGGTGCTGGAAGCGGTGGCACCAGAGAACGGTAGCCTGTCCTATCGGTTGCTGACGCTGCAGCGCGTCGATCTGCTTCGGGAGCGCGCGCGCCTGCCGGAGCTGGAATATATCTTCAAGCACGCAGTGGTGCAACAGGTGACCTACGACACGTTGCTCGACGAGCAGCGCCGTGCCCTGCACCGTCAGGCGGGTGAGGCAATTGAGCAGTTGTATGGCGAACAGATTGAAGAGCAATATGGTCTCCTCGGCTATCACTACCTGGCCGCCGGGGAGAAGAAACGGGCGTTCGGCTACCTGGAAAAAGCCGGCGACCGAGCACTGGTGGTGTACACCAATCAAGAGGCCGAAGGCCACTATCGCGCAGCGTTGGATCTGGTTGACTCTGATTCGGGTCGGGCTCGCCTGCTGACCGAGGCTCAAAACAAGCTCGGCTCCCAACCTAGCGCTTTGGAAGAGCCGTCACTGTCGTTGGCCGAGGCGCACGTTTCACGCGGGGAGCCGGAGGACCGCGAGCGGGCTCGCGAACGGCTCCGCGAAGCGCTGACGATCTTTGAGCAATTGGATGTCCCGCACTATGCCGCTCTGGTAAAAGAGTGATTAAACACTCTGGGTGCAGCTCCTTCTTGACATCCAAGCGCAGAGGAGGGAAACATGAAAGCAGCCGTCCTATATGAACCGAAGACACGACTTGTGGTCGAGGACGTGGAGGTTGAGGAACCGAAGCCTGGTGAGGTTATGGTTCGAATGGTGGCCGGCGGGGTCTGTCACAGCGACCTTCACATGGTAAAGGGCGACCTAGAGATTCCGCTTCCAGCGATCCTGGGCCACGAAGGGGCCGGGATCGTCGAAATGGTCGGAGATGGGGTCACGACCGTTAAGAAGGGGGATCATGTGATCCCACTGTGGCGGACCTCATGTGGACAGTGTGAGTGGTGCCTCGGTGGCCGACCGGCCTTATGTGATGTGGGATTTCAGATCCGAAGCACCGGCCGCCTGATGGACGGGACCAGTCGCTTCCGCAAGGGCGAGACGGAGATTAAACATGCCCTCGGCGTGTCGACGTTCGCCAGCTACAGCGTCATGATGGAACAGGCGGTGGTGAAGATCCACGACGACGTGCCTCTGGAGATAGCTGCCTTGGTGGGCTGCGGAGTGATCACCGGAGTCGGCGCGGTGATCAACGCCGCCAAGGTCCGCCCCGGCTCGTCGGTCGCTGTCTTCGGGACCGGTGGCGTGGGGTTGAATGTCATCCAAGGGGCAGCCTTGGTGAGCGCAGAGAAGATCATCGCTATCGACCTCCTGGACAACAAGCTCGCGTTGGCTCAGGAGATGGGAGCAACCCACAGCGTCAACGCCAGTCGGACCGAGCCGGTGGCCGAGATCAAGGAACTGACCGACGGCCAAGGAGTGGATTATGCTTTCGAGGTGATCGGACTTCCCGAAACGATCAGCCAAGCGGTGGAGGCGCTTCGCAAACGAGGGACGGCCGTCATCGTCGGTGTGAGCCGGCGTGAAGCAACCATCCCGTTGAAGACCCTCCCGATGGTCTTCGAGGAGCAGACCGTCATGGGATCGCTCTATGGTTCGTCTCGGCCTCGGATCGACGTCCCAAAATTGCTCGATCTGTACATGGCCGGAAAACTCAAGCTTGATCCGCTCTTGAGTCGTACCTACCCCTTGGAGCAGGCCAACGAGGCCTTCGACGCCCTGGAGCGGGGTGAGACCGCCCGCAGTGTGCTGACCTTTTCTTGACATCCAATTCCGTTAGCTCATATATTTTGTACTACAAAATAGGGAGTCACGTTCGTGCACAATCCAGAGCTGTTTAGAGTCGCCAGACGATTGGCACAAGATAACGTTCAGCTGCAGCCCGGCGAGCGGGTGTGCGTGGTCACCGATACCGAGAAGCTGATGCTGGCCGAGGTGATCGCCGATGTCGCCTCCACCTTCGACACCGATCCGGTGGTGGTGGTCATGGCGCCACGGGCTCAGCATGGACGAGAGGTTCCTGAAGTCATTGCTGCCGCGATGGAGCAGGCCGATGTGGTGTTTCAAGTGGTCACCCATGCGATGACCCACACCGACGCCACCCAGCGAGCGCTAAACGCGGGCGGGCGCGTGTTGGTGTTACGCGGGGTCACCGAGGATCTTATGCTGTACGGGGCGATCAACGCCGATTATCAACAGATCGCGGCTCGCTGTGCTCAACTGCGCCAATGGCTCAACGACGCGGACCACGTAAACCTGCGCACCCCCCAGGGCACAGAGCTGGCGATGAGCCTGGCAGGCCGTCAGGCAAAGGCACTGGACGGCATTGTAAAAGGTCCAGGCACGTTTGCGGCCATGCCTGACGGCGAGACGGCGATCAGCCCGGTGGAGGGTTCAACGGAGGGCACACTGGTAATCGAGAACTCCATGGACGGTTTGGGTTTGCTCGACGAGCCGATCCGTATGCGTGTTGTGACCGGTCGGGTCGTCTCCATCGAAGGAGGGAGCTCCGCAGGACAGTTGCAACGTCTGGTGGACGCGGCCGATGACCACGCGACCAATATCGCCGAGTTTGCCATCGGGACCAACCCAAACGCCCGCCTTATCGGAAACATGGCCGAAGATAAGAAGCTCGAGGGATCTGTGCACATCGCTCTTGGAGATAATCACGTCATCGGTGGGACCGTCAAAAGCGAGATCCACCTGGATGGTCTGTTGCTCAACCCGATGGTGGAACTCGATGGGAAGGTCGTGGTCGAGTCGGGTCGTCTGTTGCTGTAACCGGTGTTAAAATTGAAAAATTCAGGAGTGGGCAAATGAAAGTGGCGGTGGCTCAGCTGGCTCCCGGACCCAATCGGGCTCAGAACGTTGCCGAGACGATCAACGCGATCCGTGAAGCGGCGGAGCGGGGGGCGCAGCTGATCGTGCTGCCCGAACTGTGCACCAGTTCCTATCAGTTGGGGAACGAACCGCTGGAACGCTGGGCTGAGGAGATTCCCGCGGGGGAGTCGGTGCAGCGTTGGCTCCGTGAGGCCGAAGCGCTCGATCTCTACATGGTGGCCGGTCTGCTGGAGCGAGCCGGGGACCACTGCTACAACACGGCGCTGGTGCTTGGCCCCCAGGGAGTGCTGGCTCGCTATCGCAAACCGCATCTGTTCGGCTGGGAAGGACGCCGCCTGACCGCCGGCAACGGTCGGTTCCACTCGATCGATGTCGAAGGGGCACGACTGGGCGTGCTAATCTGCTACGATCTGCGCTTTGTCGAGGCGGTGCGTCTGCTGGCGCTGGATCAGGTGCAGTTGCTGTGTGTGCCCGTCACCTGGACGGACACGGGCAAGTCTCAACCCTGGGACCAATATGGTCTGTGTGCAGCCGCTCATCTGGCATTGGGCCACGCATACGCCAACCGTCTGTTTGTGCTGTGCGCGAATCGGGTGGGAACCGAGAAACGGGTGCGCTACCTGGGGAACAGTCTGATTGCCGGACCAACCGGGCAAGCGGTTGCCGGGCCTGCAGGTCCCGATGAAAGGGCGGTGCTCGTCACCGAGATCGACCCCCGCCAAGCGGACGATAAACGTGTGGGACCGAACGATCTGTTTGTCGATCGACGCACCGACCTGTACACCATCGAAATGAGAAGCGAGAAGGAGGTATCCCATGGACTTGGGTTTGCAAGGGAAGGTGGCACTGGTCACCGGCGGCAGTAAGGGGATCGGCCAAGCGGTCGCGACGGCGTTGGCACGTGAGGGCTGCAAAGTCGCTATCTGTGCGCGGGGAGAGGCGCTGCTCAAACAGACCAGCGACGGGATCCAACGGGAAACCGGCAGTGAAGTGGCTCCATTCGTAGCTGATCTCACCCGCATGGAGGATGTGGATCGCTTGGTAACCGGGGTTATCGATCATTTCGGGTGCATCGATATCCTGGTCAACAATGCGGGCAGCGCGCCCGGCGGCGTGCTGGAAACCCTCACCGAAGAGGATTGGGCCCAGGCGTTGCAGCTCAAGTTTATGGGCTATGTACGCTGCTGCAAAGCGGTCTTACCCCACATGCGCAACCAAGGCAAGGGACGGGTGGTCAACATTGTGGGCAACGACGGCAGTAAGTACGCCTATTGGGAGATTACCGCCGGAGCAGCCAACGCCGCAGACCTGAACCTGACGCTCTCATTGGCGGAGCAGTACGGCAAGGAGAACATCACCTTTGTGGCAATCAATCCCGGTCCGGTTCACACCGAGCGTTGGGATGGCCTGGTTAAAGCCATGGCACGCGACAAGGGCATCAGCGTGGAACAGGCGGATCGCCTGGCTAAATCGAGCATCCCGCTGGGGCGGATCTGTACCCCTGAAGAGGTAGCCGACCTGGCGACGTTTCTGGCCTCGGACCGGGCTCACTTTATTAACGGCACGATGATCAACATTGACGGCGCCCAGCGCAAGGCGCTCATGGATGTCCAGCTCTAGTTCCGTAGACGGGTCAAGCTTGCTGATAGAGAGGGTGGCTTTAGGTGAAGGTGAAAGTGCTCTCCATTCACGACGATCTGGAGATGCTTCCCCTGATTCGTGGGCGCGGCCAGGCCCAGGCGGAGGAAGATGAAGTTCGCTACTTTTGCAAGATGAACACCTCCATCCGAGACAGACGGCCGGACATCACCCGGGAATACGAGCGCAAAACAGGGAAGAGGATCGCGGAGCAATTCCCTGAGGACGGCCTGTTCGTCATGCATCGGGTTCCGTTCCCCAAGGGCATCGTCCACGTAGAAAATATCGGAGGCGATATCGATCGGGTGTTGAACCGCCGCTGCAAGATCGGGGCGTTCCCGTGGAGATTTGAGGGCGGAGAGGCCAGCATTTGTCGGGTGGTCGCTTTCTTAGACGGATAACTTTATGGGCATCAAAGTATTTCACTGCGATGTGGATGGTGTGCCCATCCCGATCATTTCGAAACAGGCGCGGTTGATTGTGTGGCCCGGTGTGGGCGCCCACCGGGGTTCGGCACGCAGTCAGGGCCAACCCGGATTCCACATTGGTTAGCGTGGGAGGACCTGCCCCCCCGGACTTCGATCTCCTGCAGACATGTGGATTGAGCTGGGAAAGGGAAAGTGATAAGCATTGACAAATTCAAACGACAGGAGATACGTGGATTTGAGCCTAACCCATAGTCCCCAGGTCACGCCCGTCCCAGGAAACCCGGAACTTCAGCTAACCCCTCTGCGAACGCACGAGAAAGACGGATTCTCCAGCACGCTGATGACCACCCCCGTTCACCTGGGAACCCACATGGACGCTCCCTACCACTTTGTCAGGAACGGTCGGACCATCGATCAAATTCCGGTGTCGACGTTCTTTACTCGGGCCTATCTGTGCGACATCCGGGAGCGAGTCCGACCTCGGAACGAGATCACGATGGCCGACCTGGAGATCTGTGGGGTCCCAAGCCCTGAGGAGTTGGCCGGAAAGGCGCTGATCCTGTACTCCGGTTGGGCCCAGGAGATGTGGGAACACGCCGACTTTTACACGAACAATCCCTGCTTGGCCGAGGAGACGTCCCGGTGGCTGGCAGAGACGGGCCTCGTGATGCTCGGCGTGGACTTCGCAGTCGACGCTGAGACGCCTTACCCAAACCATCAAATTCTCCTGGGGGCGTCGGTGCTTCTGGTGGAGAATCTAGTGAACCTGGATCAAATCGGGGCTGACGAGTTCGACCTGATCGCCCTTCCGGTGAAGATTGCCGGAGGAGACGGGGGTCTGACCCGGGCAGTGGCCGTCCTTAAAGCGTGATTTGCTACTTTTTTCAGGCCCAGACCGATCAAGTCAAGGAGGCTGAATTGTTGCCTTACCTGGAGGTCGGTGCAGGTGAATAGCGCTAACAAGATAGGTCTCCTCGAAAGTCCGGAACAAACCGTCTCATGTGTTGAACACCTGGCTCTGTTGCGCGGCCAGGGACGCTATTTGGATGACCTGACCCCACCGAACACCGTGTACGTCGCCTTCGTACGCAGCCCGTACGCGCACGCTCGCTTGGGCGAGATAGACATAGAGGAAGCGACTCGCCAGCCCGGTGTGCTGTCTGTGATCACCGGTGCACAGTTGCGTCCCCTCATCAAACCGATCCGCGCCCTGTTAAACGCGCCGGAGTACCAGATGATAGACTGGTATCCGCTGGCCTGGGACAAGGTGCGCTACGTGGGCGAAGCCGTGGCAGCTGTGGTGGCTGTGGACCGCTACCGTGCAGAAGATGCCGCCGCTCGGGTGCGGGTTGAGTATGAACCTTTGCCGGTGGTGGCTCGGGCCAGAGATGCGATGGCAGCAGGGTCACCGCTCGTACACGAAGAGCTGTCCAACAACACACTCTTCCACGTGCACATCGGGTCAGAGGCGGGGGAAGATGACTTCGACGCCGCCGCGGTGCACGTGCGCGCCATGTTCCAACATCCTCGTGTCACCGGGCTGGCTATCGAGAACTGCGGCGTGCTGGCCAGCTATCATCGAGAAACCGATGAGCTGGTGGTGTGGTCCTCGACCCAGATCCCTCACCTGCTGCGCGATCTACTCAGTCAATGTCTCGATCACCCAGAAAACCGACTGCGGGTCGTCGCCCCAGACGTAGGCGGTGGCTTTGGAATTAAGATGCACGCCTTCCCGGAGGAGTTGGTGGTCGCTCACCTCACCCGTCACCTGGACCGGCCGGTCAAGTGGACACAGGATCGCATGGAAAATTTGCAAGCGAGCATCCACGCTCGCGATGATCGGGTAGAGGCTGAGCTAGCCGCCCACGGCGACGGCACGCTCATCGGCCTGCGGGCTAAGGCGATCTGCGATGTGGGAGCTTACTCTGCGTTCCCGATCACATGCGCCTTAGAACCATACACCATCGCCACCGGGCTGCCCGGACCTTACCGGTTTCCGTACTTTGCCTATGACGGCTATGCGGTGGCCTCCAACAAGTGCCCGGTTGGCGCCTATCGCGGAGTTGGCTTCGTACTGGGACCGCTGGTGATGGAGGGTCTGATGGACCGACTCGCGCGTGAACTCGATATCGATCCCGCCAAACTGCGCCTGAAGAATATGGCGCACCCTGAAGAGTTCCCATTCCCCAGCCCTTCGGGCGCCACCTATGACAGTGGAGACTATCCAGCGCTACTCCAGTTGGCGCTTGAACAGGCGAACTACGATGCGTGGTGCGACGAGCAGAGCCGAGCACGCGCCCAAGGTCGCATGCTCGGCATTGGCATATCGTGTTTTGTAGAGTCCACCGGTATGGGACGTAAGACTTATCGCAAACGCGGCATGGTGCAGGTACCGGCCTTCGACGCGGCCACGTTGCGTGTGGGGCCCGAGGGCAATCTCGAGGCGTTTGTGAGCACGCCGTCGCAAGGTCAGGGTCAATTCACCACACTGGCACAATTGCTGGCAAACGCGATGGGTGTGCCTTTGGAGCAGATACGGATCCTTTTAGGGGACACCGTCAGCTGTCCCTACGGTTCAGGCACGTTTGCGAGTCGCAGCATGGTAAGCGGCGGAGGCGCGCTTCTCAAAGCAGCCAGCAAGCTGCGCGACAAGCTCATCCAACTCGCGGCAGCCTATTGGAACGTCGAGCCGACACAAGCCAACTACGCCGATGGCGCGGTCACACTCCAAAGTCAACCGGCTCAACGTCTGTCACTGCGCGAGCTGGCCCAGATTGCTTACACACCATTTCAAGAGTTGCCGCCGGGCTGTGAGCCTGGTCTGGAGATCCACTGTGCCTATGATCCACCACCTGCCACTTGCTCAGCGGCAGTCCATCTGGCGCTCGTCGAGGTGGACCCCAACACCGGCCAAGTGGCGGTGCGCCGCTATCTGGTGGCTGAAGACTGTGGTCCAATGATCAATCCCCAAGTTGTCGAAGGCCAAATCCGCGGCGGCGTAGCACAGGGGATTGGCATCGCCCTGTTAGAAGAGCTGGCCTACGACAATCAGGGACAACTGCTGACCACCACACTCCTGGATTACCTGGCGCCGGGAACCTTTGACATACCCGAGATCAAGATGGTACATATGGAAACGCCCTCCCCTTGGACCGAGGGGGGGCTCAAGGGCGTGGGGGAAAGTGGCACCATCGGTGCGCCCGCAGCGATCACCAACGCTGTGTTCGATGCGCTGCAGTCCAATATCCCTCAGATCCGATTGCCGCTTACCCCTGAGCGCGTATTGCAGCTGAAACCGGAGGGCATTTCTTGAACACCAGTGATCGTGTGCGATCCAATGCGGTCATCGGCGCGGCGATCAAACGGCTTGAGGACCCTCGCCTGATTAAAGGACAGGGATGTTTCGTCGATGACGTACAACTGCCCCACCTGCTCCACGCGACCGTGGTGCGCAGTCCACATGCCCACGCTCGTATTACGGACATCGATCTAAGTGAAACGCGGCGGTTGTCGGGCGTGGTGGCCGCCTTTGCTTTTGAGGATATATCGGAGTGGGCACAACCGATCCCGGTGCGCCTCAACCCCTACGGTTCACTTAAGCCGTTTCTGCAGTATCCGTTAGCGCATAACCGCGTCCGCTATGTAGGCGAACCGGTGGCACTGGTGGTCGCAGAGAGCCGCTATCGGGCCGAGGATGCCTTAGAGACCATACACGTCGAGTATGAACCCCTGCCGGCTGTCGTCAACCCTGAGGCCGCCCCCCCGGCGGCTGCGTTACACGAGGCTGCGCTGGACAACGTGGCCTCGCACTTCGTGATGGAACGCGGAGACGTGGAACAGGCCTTTGCTGAAGCGGATCACGTCGTCAAGGCACGCTTTGCCACAGGTCGACACACCGGCATGCCGCTGGAGACCCGCGGGTTAGTCGCCCTCTATGACGAAAGCCGGGACCGGTTGCGTGTGTGGGGGCCTACCAAGGTTCCCCACTTCAACCGAGGGATCTTGGCCCGCATGTTGAGGTTGCCTGAGCACCGCATCCAGTTCATCGAACCGGACGTGGGCGGGAGCTTTGGGGTGCGTGGGGAGTTCTACCCTGAAGATTTTCTGATTCCATTTGCTGCGCTACGCTTAGGTCGACCGATCAAATGGATCGAGGACCGCCTGGAGCACCTGGTCGCCTGCAATCATTCACGTCAACAGGTTTACCACATGGAGCTGGCGCTGCGGCGTGACGGCACGCTGCTGGGCGCTCGGTTGCGTCTGGTCAACGACATGGGAGCCTACATCCGCACCCATGGCGTAATCGTGCCCGAGCTGAGCGCAGGGATGTTTCCCGGCCCTTATCGCCTGCCCAACTACCGCGGTGACGTGCGGTGCGTGCTCACCAATAAGACTCCCACAGGGACCTATCGTGCCCCAGGACGCTTTGAGACCAATGCCGCGCGTGAGCGGCTGCTGGACTTGGCCGCCGGCGAGCTGGGGTTGGACCCAGCCGAGCTTCGCATGAAGAATCTGCTCCTGCCTGAAGAGTTGCCCTACCGACCGGGCACGCATTCTTTGGGGGAGGAGATCGTCTACGATAGCGGGGATTATCCCTATGCGTTGCGCGAAGCCCTGAATTTATGCGATTATCAAGTGCACCAGCAACGGGAGCGGAAAGGTGGAGTTCGCCGGATCGGTTTGGGGCTCGCTTGCTTCGTGGAGAAGACCGGCCTGGGCCCATTTGAAGGGGCGCGGGTAGCGATAGATCCCAGCGGTCATGTGGTCGTCAGTACCGGCGCATCCAGTGTCGGTCAAGGGCTGGAGACTGTACTGGCCCAGATCGCTGCCCAGGTGTTGGGGGTCCCCCCCGAGGAGATCAGTGTACAACACGGGGACACCGATTTGATCCCTTACAGCGTGGGTAGCTTCGCCAGTCGCACGACCGTGCTGGCCGGCAACGCTGTATATCAGGCAGCTCAACAGGTGCGCGACAAGCTGCTGCGTCTGGCCGCCCGAGCCGGACCCCACGACTGCGCCCCGGGTGAGGAACCCAGCTTGGAGTCCACCTGCTACTTCCACACCGAACGGATGACTTATTCCCACGGTGTGGTCGTGGCCCAAGTGGAGATGGATACACGCACTGGAGAAGTGACCCCCACGCACGTTTGGGTCGTTTACGATGTGGGGAATGTGATCAACCCTCAGATGGTCACTGGCCAGATCCAGGGAGGGGTTGCACAGGGGCTGGGGGGGGCGCTGCTAGAGGAACTGGTCTATGACACCACCGGTCAACTGATCAGCGGCACGTTCATGGACTATCTGCTCCCCACCGCCGCTGAGCTGCCGCCGGTAACGCTCCAGCGTCTGGAACGTTCTCCTTCACCGCTGAATCCGCTAGGGGTCAAGGGAGCTGGCGAGTGTGGCATCGCAGGCATGGGTGCGGCATTGGCCAATGCCGTGGCTGACGCCTTGGGACCCGCCGGGCGACGAGTCGATCGGTTGCCGTTGACTCCGGAACGTGTGTGGCGCTGGCTCCAGGTGGACGAGGAGGAAGGATGAACAGACCTCTGGAAGGTGTTCGCGTATTGGATGCGTCACGCGTGTTGGCAGGACCCTATGCAGCCATGATGCTGGGTGATCTCGGGGCAGATGTCGTGAAGGTGGAGCAACCCGGCGTAGGGGATCAGACACGCGGCTGGGGGCCGCCATATCAGGGAGACCAAAGTGCCTACTATCTCAGCATCAACCGCAACAAGCGGGGCCTGACGCTGAACCTTAGGGATCCACAGGGCCGGGAGATCTTCACTCAATTGGTTGAAAAAAGCGATATTTTGATAGAAAATTTCCGTGCGGGTTCGCTAGCACGGTTGGAACTCTCCAAGGAATCTCTACGGGAGATGAATTCCAATCTCGTGCACTGTTCTATCACAGGTTACGGCAATTCGGGACCGGCTGCTCACAAACCTGCTTATGACCTGATTTTGCAGGCGGAGAGCGGCTGGATGAGCATCACGGGTGAGCCGGATGGGGCCCCGGTACGCATTGGAGTGGCCATCTTGGATCTACTTGCCGCGCATTACGCGGTGCAGGGGATCTTAGCGGCACTCTGGGCGCGGGCGCGCGATGGGCACGGCCAGTACCTGGAGATCGCGATGTATGATGTTGCACTGGCTTCACTGTGCTATATGGCGCAGTATTACCTGGTCAGTGGGCAGAGCCCAACGAAGCTCGGTTCCCAACATCCCACCATTGTGCCTTACCAGGCGTTTGAGACCCAAGACGGGCACGTCGTGGTGGCGGTGGCCAGTGAAGCGATCTGGACCCGTTTCTGCCGGGCAATCGAGCGGGAAGACCTGGCCACAGACCCGCGTTTTGCTACCAATGCAAACCGGGTGACGCATCGTTCATCGCTGGTGGGGGAGATCCTGGAGCCGCTGTTCCAGAGCCGTCCCACAACGGATTGGATCGAGTGCCTGCAAACTCACGACGTCCCGGTGGCCCCGGTGAACGATCTCGCTACCGCCCTGAATACACCCCAAGCCCGGGTGCGCAGCCTGCTTCATCAGGTGGCTCACCCGACGCTTGAGTCGGTGTCACTGCCAAACCCTCCCCTAAGGTTCTCGCAATCGGAGGTCGGCATCTACCATGCGCCTCCGCTGTTGGGACAACACACGGAAGAGATCCTGGGTGAGCTAGGCTATACGCCGGAAGAGATCGCAAGATTGCAGCAACCGGGTGTCGTCTAACCCTGTCGAGGAAGAATGGGGGTGGGGGTATGGACTTAACCCTAAACGGTGAGCAACGCCTCAACGCTACACCTGAGCGCGTGTGGGAAGCGCTGACTGATCCGACCGTGCTGCAGCGCTGTATACCCGGCTGCAAGCAATTGGAACTTGTGGAAGAAGGAGTCTATCAGGCTGTACTTGAGATCGGCGTAGCCGCCGTTAAAGGCCGCTTTGCGGGACAAGTCCGTATGACCGAGATGGCTCCCCCTCAACACCTGATACTCGACATCAACGGCGAAGGAGCCAACGGTTTCGTGCACGCCCACGGGCAACTCGATCTGGAACCTGGCGAGGCGTCCACCCGGCTGGTTTATCAGGGACACGCCGAGGTGGGCGGTAAGATCGCCGGCGTGGGTCAGCGCATCATGAGCGGTGTGGCCAAGTTTCTGGTGGGACAGTTCTTCAAAACACTGGATCACGAGCTGGCCGAGCCACATGAACGGGAAAAGGAAAGTGAGGAGCGCCAATGAAGCCGGCGCCATTTGCCTACTTTGATCCCCGAAGTGTGGAAGAAGCGCTCGATCTTCTCAACCAGTACGGGGACGATGCCAAACTCCTCGCCGGGGGACAAAGTCTGGGCCCATTGTTGAATATGCGCATGGCAACCCCGGGTGTCATCATCGATCTCAATCGTATCGAAGCGCTGGACTACCAACGAGAACAGAATGGTTGGCTGGTCTTAGGCGCACTGACGCGCCAGAGCACGTTGGAAGACGACCCCACGCTTCAGGAACGCCAACCCTTGGTGGTTGAGACGATCCCATTGATTGGACATCGAGCGATCCGCAACCGAGGGACGGTCGGCGGCAGTCTGGTCCATGCGGACCCTGCGGCGGAATGGCCTGCGCTGGTGGCTGCTGTGGAAGCCGAACTGGTGGTGCAACGTGCTAGGGAAGGACTGCGCGTGCTGAGTCCGGAAGATTTCTTCCTGACTTACCTGACCACCAGCCTCGAGCCCGACGAGTTGCTGGTTGAAGTTCGACTGCCCCCGTGGCCCGAGAGGTCGGGGTGGGCGTTTGTCGAGCTGAGTCGACGGCACGGCGACTTTGCGTTGGCGGGAGTGGCCGCGCGGTTGACGCTCGATGAAGCCGGAATCTGTACCGATGCACGCCTGGCGCTCATCGGCGTTGGCCCGACGCCGGTGCGTGCCTACAACGCTGAAGCCCTGCTAAACGGAAGCCCCCCCGATGAAGCACTATTCGAAGCGGCGGCAAACCACGCCGGCGAGGAGATCGATCCTGAGGGAGACCTCCATGCCTCGGTGGATTACCGCCGCCATCTGGCCACGGTGCTTGTGGGTCGGGCGCTGGCGATCGCCGCCGCACGCGTGAACGGAGGTGGAACCGATGGCTCAACCTGAGTCTGAGCCTGAAGCAACCGCCATAGAGCCGAGAACGATCCGTGTGACGGTCAACGACACGGAATATCGCCGCGCGGTGGAGCCGCGCTTGACATTGGCCGACTTCCTCCGCGGAGAGTTGGGCCTAACCGGCACCCACTTGGGCTGTGAGCACGGTGTGTGCGGGGCATGCACCATACTGCTGGACGACCAACCGGTGCGTTCGTGCTTGACGTATGCGGTGCAAGTGGATGGCCACCGTGTGCGCACCGTAGAGGATCTGGCTCAAGGTGAACAATTGCATCCGCTACAGCAAGCGTTTTGGGAGCACTTCGCTCTACAGTGCGGCTTTTGCACGCCGGGTTTCTTGCTGACCGCGTTGGACTTCCTGGAGCGAAATCCTGACCCGAGTGAGGCGGAGATTCGTGAGGCGCTTTCAGGGAATCTATGTCGCTGCACAGGCTATCAGCCAATCATCACCGCAGTTCAGGATGCCGCACGACGGCTTCGCGATGGGTAATGCCAAGTAAAGTGATGGACACAAAGTGGATTGATGTGTTACAACGGTTACAGCAGCAAGGTGTCCCCTGCGCGTTGGCGACCGTAGTTGAAATACGGGGGTCGGCCTCGGCCAAGCCTGGCGCAAAGGCCATCTTCGACGCCAACGGCCAAAACTTGCACGGTTGGGTCGGTGGCGGCTGCGCTGAGTCTATGGTCTCGCAAGCCGCTGTCGCCAGTATCCGAGACGGACAAACTCGGATCGTGGAGGTGGATCTCGATGACGAGGTGCTGGGGGCCGGTATGCCCTGTGGTGGAACGATGCGCGTATACGTGGAGCCGCAATTGAAGCCATCTCAATTGGTGTTGCTCGGCCATGGACGGATTGTAGAGAGCTTAGCCCACCTGGGCGAATTGTTGGGGTTTGCCATCACGGTAGACGATCCCCGAGCCAAGCCCGAGTCATTCCCTGCTTCCTGTCACTTGATCACTGAGGATCCAGATTTTAGCGCACTGGAGCTTGACCAGAACACCTACATGGTGGTCGCTGCCCATCAAGCGACCGATCACCTGGCGGTGGAAAAGGCGCTGAACGCCGATGTGCGTTATGTGGCGTTGGTCGCCAGCGCTAAGCGCGCGAAACTCATCTGGAAGCGGTTGCAGGACCGCGGTGCGAGCTCAGAACAGTTGGAACGACTCCACACGCCCGCCGGTCTGGACTTAGGTGCCATCACCCCTGAAGAGATCGCGGTCAGCATCATCGCCGAGATTATCGCTTGCCATCGTGGGGGCAGCGGCACGCCACTGACCCGGATAACGGGTGTGCCAGGCGAGATTCAACCTGCCCAGGATCGCTAACCACCCGCTCGCCTCTGTGGGTCCTCCCGGAACAGAACTGAGTTCTGAAAGCCGAAGTACCATGCTTTTTCGTGGAAAACTTGCTCATGGTTCAGGTTTCTATCATACTGAATAGCTGACAGCTGAAAGTTCACCCGACCACCCGACAAAGGAGATCAATATGGCAAAGACCATCCCACTGCGTAGCGAAATCGCACTCGAACACACCTGGGACGTCGCCAGTGTGTTCCCCTCAGACGAGGCCTGGGAAGCCAAGATCCAGCGAGTCACCGAGCAATTGCCTGATCTGTCCCGCTTTAAAGGGCATCTCGGCGACAGCTCCACGACCCTGGCCGATTGGTTCGACACCGCGGAGCAGGTATTGCAAAGCCTGGGCAAGATCATGGTGTACGCCAGCATGCACCACAATGCGGACACCACTGACCAAGCCGCGACTGCCAAGAACGACCGCGCACAGGGACTTTACGCCCGCGTCATAGGCACGATCGCATTCGCCGATCCCGAAATGCTGACGATCAGCTTTGATACGCTACGTCGCTGGACACAAGAGGAGCCGCGCCTCGCTATCTACGAGCATTATTTCGATCAGCTTGAGCGTCAACAAGCCCATGTGTGCTCGACGGAGGTCGAGGAGCTGTTGAGCCAAGTGATCGACCCGTTCCGTACCGCTTCGGCGATCCACGGTATCCTCGCTGACGCTGATCTCACCTTCCGTTCCGCTCACGCCACCGCGAACGAATCCGAACCCATCGAGATAGCGCAGGGCAACATCTGGAAGCTGCTCACCGACCCTGACCGCGAGGTGCGCCACACTGCCTGGGAAAACTACGCTGATGCGCACCTGGCCGTCAAGAACACGATGGCAAATTGCATCGCGACGGGCGTTAAACAACACGTGTTCATGGCCCGCACACGGCATTACAATTCGTCACTGGAAGCAGCCCTCACCCCAAATCACATTCCCGTCGAGGTGTTTCACAATCTGATAGAGACTTACCGAAAACATCTGCCGATCTGGCACCGCTACTGGCGTATCCGACGGCAGGCGCTGGGTTACGATACGCTCCATGTCTACGATATCAAGGCACCGCTGACGACGAAGGAGCCGCATGTGCCGTTCGAACAAACGGTCGAGTGGATCTCGAAAGGAATGCAACCGCTGGAGGTCGAATACGTCAACACCCTGCAACGCGGCGTGTTGGAGCAACGCTGGGTGGACATCTACCCCAACAAGGGCAAGCGTGCCGGTGCGTTTTCGAGTGGCAGGCCGGGGACACACCCCTTCATCTTGATGAGCTACACCGACGACCTGTTCAGCATGAGCACGCTGGCTCACGAGCTAGGTCACTCGATGCACTCATATTACACGTGGCAGACCCAGCCGTTTGTGTACGCCCATTACTCGATCTTCGCCGCCGAGGTGGCCTCGAACTTCAACCAGGCACTCGTGCGGGATTACTTGCTGAAGACCAACAGCGATCCCGACTTCCAGATCGCCGTGATCGAAGAGGCGATGTCGAACTTTTACCGTTACTTCTTCATCATGCCGACCCTGGCTCGCTTCGAGCTTGAGATCCACGAGCGCGTGGAGCGCGGTGAAGCGCTGACCGCCGAAAGCCTGATAACGCTGATGACCGACCTTTTCCGTGAAGGCTACGGTGACGAGGTGGAGGTTGACCCCGACCGCGTCGGCATCACGTGGGCACAGTTTCCCACACACCTCTATGCCAACTTCTACGTGTACCAGTACGCCACGGGCATTTCCGGGGCGCACGCGCTGGCCGAGCGGGTGTTGGCCGGTGAACCGGGCGCGGCAGAGGGCTACCTGGAGTTCCTGAAGGCAGGCAGCTCGCTCTACCCGCTGGACGCGCTCAAGCAGGCGGGTGTGGATTTGACGTCACCGGAACCGGTGGAACAGACGTTCGGCGTGCTGACAAGGATGGTCGATCAACTGAAGAGCCTAA
>JBHIAT010000056.1:0-19889 GCA_046758705.1 Bipolaricaulia bacterium | reverse complement strand
AGTTCAGTTTAACTCCTTCTCGATGACGGTTGCTAACTTATCGGCGATCTCAGCGATCAACGGCTCATCCTCCCCTTCCACCATCACCCGGATCACGGGCTGGGTGCCGGAGGGTCGGACCAGGATGCGAACCGCTTCCCCGAACCTGCGACGTTGAACGGTGAGCGCCTCCTCGATCGGCTCGCTCGCTGAGAAGCGCTCCTTGTACTGGGCCGGGACGTTCCTGAGCGCCTGAGGATACCGTTCCATCTGAGCCACTAGCTCCTTAAGGCTTGCCGTCTCGGCCTTCATAACCTCCAGGATCTTCAACGTGGTGATCAGACCGTCCCCGGTGGTGCTATGATCCCGGAAGATGATGTGCCCGCATTGCTCGCCACCGAGCCGCGCCCCGCACGCTTCCATCTCCTGTGCCACATACCGGTCACCCACCCGGGTTCTGATCAGCTCGATCTTGTGGCGATTGAGCGCCCGTTCCATCCCCATGTTGCTCATCACCGTGGCGACGACCGTCCGGGGATCGAGTCGTCCCCGCCCTTCCAGGTGTAGGGCAGCACAGACCATCAGTTGGTCACCGTCTACGATCTCACCATCTGCGTCGACCATCAACACCCGATCGCCGTCGCCGTCGTAAGCGGCTCCGAGATCGACGTCGTAGAGCCGGACCGCGTTCTGCAACATCCGCATGTCGGTGGAACCACACGCCCGGTTGATGTTGTCCCCGTCCGGAGCGTTATGGATGGGGATCAGCTCCGCTCCCAGACCGCGCAGCACTCGGGAGGCCACCTCCGAGGTGGCCCCGTTGGCACAGTCGATGAGAATGCTAACCCCGTCCAGATCGCTATTTTCCATGACCTCGTCAGCCAGGTACGCCCGGTAGCCTCGCAGTCCATCCTCCACGACTCGGATGCGCCCAATCCCCGTTCCCATCGGCCTTTTCTCGCCCTTTGCCTTCTCGATTAGGGCCGTCTCCAGGTGTGCCTCGAGCGATTCCGGGATCTTGAAACCATCGGGGCCGAAGAACTTGATCCCGTTGTCCTCAGCCGGGTTATGGGAGGCGGAGATCATCGTCCCGAAGCGGGCATCAAACTCCCGGATCAGAAACGGGATGGTGGGGGTGGGAACCACACCGACCAGCAGCACGTCGATCCCGACCGAAGCGAGACCGGCGGCGAACGCCGCCTCCAGCATCGCCCCCGACCGGCGGGTATCCCGACCGACGACCGCCCGGGCATCGAACTCCCCGGCCGCAAGCAAGGAAGCGGCCCGGCCCAGCCCCATGGCCAACTCCGGGGTCAGCTCCCGGTTGGCGATCCCCCGTACCCCATCGGTTCCGAACAATCTCCCTACCTGAATGAAGACCTCCTGTTTCGATCTCTAAGGAGATGACGAAGGCAATCTGGACGGTTGCCCGAACCAAAATTTAGCACCCTTAGAACGGTTTTTCAAGTCCGATCGGCCAGAAGATCGGAGAGGTCGGAGTGAGACTTCCCCCGGGGCGTGATGACCGTCAGCGTCAGATGATTCGATCCGAACAACTCCTCGGAAACCTGGTGCACCGCCTCCCGGTCGACCTCGTCGATCTTCACGATCCACTCATCGATCTCCAGCGGACGCTCCTCATAGACCTCGGCGATCCCGAGCCGGGTCATCCGGGCGTGGCTGCTCTCCAGGCCGAGCAACAGGTTCCCCTTGATCTTCTCCTTGGCGAGTCTCAGGGTCTCCGGGGAGATGGTCTGCTCCTTGAGGCGATCGATCTCCTCCAACGAGATCTCGATAACTTGCTTGACGTTGTCGGGATCCGTGCCTGCGTAGATGAGAAACAGACCGGTATCGGAGTAATGGTGGATCGTGCTGAACACCGCGTAGGCGAGACCGGTTTCCTCCCGGATCCGCTTGAACAGCCTGGAGCTCATCCCGCCTCCGAGGACGGTGTTCATGATCCCTAGGGCGAACCGTCGCTCATCCCCGTGACGTATTCCCTTGGTCCCCAGACAGATATGGGTCTGCTGGGCATTACGCCGCCCCACCAGGTGGAACCCGCCGTTCGACTGGGGTGGAGTGCGATCGACCTCGTTGTCGGCCTGCCCCCTACGCCTCAGATCGCCGAACCGCGCCTCAGCCAGCTCCAGGAACCTCCGTTCATCCAGGTTCCCGGCGGCGGCCAAGACCATGTTGCCAGGATGATAATGGCGATGGAATTGGTGTACCAACTCCTCCCGAGTCAACTCCTTCACCATCTGTTCATCTCCTACCACGGGGATCGAGAGCGGATGTCCATTCTGCCACAGGTGACCGGCGAACAGATCGAAGATCTCATCCTTGGGATCCTCTTTCCCCATACGGATCTCCTCGAGAACCACTCCCTTCTCCCGCTCGATCTCTGCGGAGAGGAACCGCGGGTTTTGGACGAGATCGCTCAGCACATCCAGGGCCACCCCGAGGTGGTGGGGGAGGCAGTCGACGTAGTAGCAAACGTATTCCCGGGCGGTCACCGCGTTGATGATCCCCCCGATGGCATCGATCTCCTCGGAGATCTGGAACGCGGTGCGCTTGTGTGTGCCCTTGAACAGCATATGCTCGATGAAGTGGGTGATGCCGTTCCGCCGTTTGGGTTCATCCCGGCTGCCGGTCCGCAACCAAACACCGAGGCTGACCGAGTGAGCATAAGGCATCTGTTCCAGAAGGAGATCCATCCCGTTGACGAGGGTCTCGCGGTAGCAATTCTGATAAATCGTTTCCATCGAGTTTCTGTTCCTCAGGGCTGGGACTCGGACTCGACCCTGCGGAAGTTATAGCGGCCTTGGCGATCGATCTCGAGCAGCTTGACTCGCACCTGATCGCCGGACTTGACGATGTCCTCCACCCGGTTCACGTAGCCCTCGGCGAGTTCTGAGATGTGAATCAGGCCGGTGATATCGTTCTCCAGTTTGACAAACGCCCCGTAGTGGGTCGTCTTCGTCACCGTCCCGGTGAATATACCACCGACCTCGATCTGGGGGTGAGCGGTCGCTTTGGTGTTCGCTTCTCTGACGGATGTCTGCGTATCCACATTCACATCTGCATCCGTATCGGTGATGCGACGCAGGTCGATCCGGCCCATCTGGTCGATCCCGATCACCTGGACCCGCACCTGATCGCCACGCTTGACGATGTCCTCCACCCGATCCACGTAACCTTCGTCAAGATTCGAGATATGGATCATCCCGTTCACGCCCTGCTTCAGCTCGACGAACGCGCCGAAGTCGGTCGTCTTTTCGACCTTTCCTTCGAAGATCTCGCCGATCTCGATCTCCTTGGTGAGCTCTTCAATCCACTGCTTCGCCGCCTCGACCGCCTCCCGGCTATCTCCAGAGATCTTGACTTGGCCGTCGTCCTCGATGTCGATTTCGACTCCGGTCGTCTCGATGATGCTGCGGACGATCCGGCCTCCGGTGCCGATGACCGCCCCGATCTTCTCCGGATCGATCCTCATAATCTCCAGCACCGGTGCATAGGGGGACAACTCGGCCCGAGGCTCCCAGATGACCGAGTCCATGACGTCGAGGATCTGAAGGCGTGCTTCCCGGGCGCGGTGCACCGCTGTCTCCATGATTTCATAGGAGATTCCGCTCGTCTTTACATCCAGCTGAAGCGCGGTCACCCCGTCACGCGTCCCGGCCAGTTTGAAATCCATGTCGCCAAATCGATCCTCTAACCCCGTGATATCGGTGAGGATCACCGACCGACCCGTCTCTTTATCCTCGATCAAGCCCATCGAGGTCCCGGCCACTGCCCTCCTGATAGGAACGCCGGCGTCCATCAACGCCAGGCTGGCGCTGCACACCGACGCCATCGATGTAGAGCCGTTCGACTCCAGGATCTCGGAGACGATCCGGATGATGTAGGGAAACTCCTCTTCGGGAGGCAGCACACCGCGGACCGCATTCTCGGCGAGGTGCCCATGTCCGATCTCCCGTCGACCCGGGCCGCGCATGAACCCGGCCTCCCCGGAGGAGAACGGTGGGAAGTTGTAGTGAAGCATGAACCGCTTCCTGCCCTCACGGATCATCTGATCGATGATCTGCTCATCCTGGCGCGTCGTCCCCAGGGTGACGATCCCTAGGCTTTGGGTCTCCCCCCGGGTGAACAGGGCAGAGCCGTGTGCTCGGGGCAGAAGGCCGACCTCGACCGTGATCGGCCGGAGCTGGTCGGCAGGCCGTCGGTCCATCCGCTCCTCCTGGTCCAGGATCGAACGGCGCATGAACGTCTTGTAAAGATCCTCGAAGATCATCCCAACCGAACGCTCGAGCGCTTCGAGCTCCTCTGCCGACGGCCCTTCGGGTTGTGATGCCAACACCCCCTCAACCGTCTCCTGCTTGAGCAACTTCGCCTGGCGATCCCGATCCAGCTTGGTCGGGGCATCTTTGAGTTCCTCGAACCGATCCCATACCCGTTCGCGGACCTGATCGATGAGCGCCGGATCGAGCTCAACGGGCTCGACCTCGCGTTTCTCAACTGGAACCCGGGCGATCAGCTCCCGTTGGAACGTAACCAGTTGTTTGATCACCTCGTGGGCCTGTTGGATCGCCTGAGAGATCACCGCCTCAGGGATCTCGTTCATCACACCCTCTACCATCGTGACCGCGTCGAAGGTGCCGGCGATGGTGATGTCCATGTCGCCTTCCTCGAGCTGGTCCGCCGTGGGATTGACGATGATCTCTCCGTTGACTCGACCGATCTTGACGCCGGCGATCGGCCCCTGGAACGGAACCGGTGACATCATCAACGCCGCCGAGGCACCGAGCATCCCGGCAACCTCCGGTGGGTGGTCCCGGTCCGCCGACAACACGGTGACCACGATGTGGATCTCCTCATAGTAGCCATCCGGGAACAGCGGTCGGATCGGACGGTCGGTCATCCGAGCGCTCAGGATCGCCGCGTCCGAGGGCCGTCCCTCCCGCTTGATGAACCCGCCAGGGATCTTGCCGCCCGCGTAGAACTTCTCCTCGTAATCGACTCGAAGCGGCAAAAACTTCCGCTGCTCCGTCTCCTCCGCTACCACAGTCACCAGGACCTTAGAGTCCCCGAAGGACACCAAAACCGTGCCGTCCGCCTGGCGGGCCATGTTGCCCGACTCCAGCGAAAACCGCTTCCCGCTAATCTCAGCCTCGACTTTCTCGTACATTTCAATACCCCTCTATACCCCTCTGATGCCAAGCTCATCGATCAGTTCGCGATAACGATCGATATTTTGCCGTTTTAAGTACTTTAGCAACCGTCTTCGCCTCCCCACCATCTTCTGCAGCCCTCTTTGAGAATGAAAGTCCTTCTTATGGATCTTTAGATGCTCGGTCACCTCGTTGATCCGTTCTGTCAAGATAGCGATCTGGACCTCCGCCGATCCGGTGTCCGTCTCATGACCGCCGTAGTGTTCAATCAATTCCGCTTTGCGCTCTTTGGCTAACATCTTTGAATTCGTTCCCTCCTCCTGCTGAGCGATCTCGATACCGTTTGCTCAGTTGTCTCACTCGACGCTTCACCTGTGCCTCATCAAATGTCAAAATCTTCCTTGCCTCCATCACGATCTGGCCGTTGACGATGACCGTCTCGACATCGCCGCTTTGGCCCGCATAGACGAGATTCGAGATCAGGTTATAGTTGGGGACCATATGGACCTGATCCAGGTCGACGATGATCAGGTCGGCCGGCCCGCCCGCCTCCAGCACACCGATCCCATCAAAGCCCAGCGCCATCGCGCCGTGCACCGTTCCCATTCTCAACGCCTCCAGGGCGGAGACGGCGGTGGGATCTTGATGCTCGACCTTTTGCAACAATGAGGCGAGCCGGATCTCTTCGAGCATATCCAGGTTGTTGTTCGAGGCCGCCCCATCGGTCCCGAGCGCCACGGGGATTCCCGCCTCCAGCATCCGTTCCACCGGAGCGATCCCGGAAGCGAGCTTCAGATTGCTGCCGGGATTGTGAACGACGTGGACGCCATGAGCCACCAGCCGCTCGATATCCTCGTCGCTGACGTGAACACAGTGGGCAGCTAAGACCGACGTGGTGAACACACCGAGATCCTCCAGATAGCGGACCGGACTCACCCCCCAGTTTCGATAGGCATCTTCCACCTCACCGGCCGTCTCCGCCAGATGGGTGTGGATACGCACTCCGTCCGCCTCGGCCAGCTCGACCGCTCGCCTCCATACCTCGGCATCACAAGTATAAGGGGCATGGGGACTGAGAGCGGTTGCGATCCGCCCACCGGCCGCTCCGTCCCACTCGTTCACAAAGTCGGCCGCCGTTTCCAGTTGTCGCTCGACCTGCTCGTCAATCTCCGGAGCGATGATCCCCCAGGAGAGCAACGCCCGTACCCCGCTTTCCTTGACAGCTCGAGCGACCTGGTCCATGTGATAGTACATATCGGCGCACGCGGTCGTCCCCGAGCGGATCATCTCCGCGATCCCGAGCAACGCCCCCCAGTAGATCGTCTCCGTACCCGCGGCCCTCAGCTCCGCCTCAACCGGCCAGATCTTCTCCTCCAACCACGGCTTGAGCGGTAGATCATCGGCGTAGCCCCGCAAAAGCACCATCGGCAGATGGGTGTGGGCGTTGACGAAACCAGGCATGACCAGCTTGTCCTCCCCGTCGAGAACACGGCCAAACACCCCACGGTCGAATGTATCAGGGGATCCGATGGCCTGGATCTCTCCTCCCTCGATGGCGATCGAGATGTGTTCCACAGGATCTCGCCCATCGGCGAGCGTGATGGCGGTGAAGTCGTCCAGCAATATGCTCATCTATCTTCTTTTCGTTTACCTATCCCGTTTCAAGTTTCTAAAACTGACCGTGGTCTCCGGGCGCAGCCGTTCGATCACCGCGTAATTCCCTTCGTTAAACGGTCCGGCGTTCACGACCACGGCCTCCCCGACGTTTGTCTGCCCCTTCGCTTTGTGATCGTGGGCCACCAGCACCAACTCCGGACCGTAGCGCTCGATCACCTGGTTGACGATCCTGGAGCCGAGCTTGTGGGTCTCGACCGCTCCGAACCGGGCAACAGGCGGGGTGTGAATCATGAACAACTTGTGGGGCGCATCGACGTAGCCCATCTCTTTGAAACAATATAGGACCGCTTCCCGGGGGTAGATGTCCATGAAGTAATCTTCATTGACATTCTCGCTGATCTCCCCTCCGAACCCGGCGATCGCAACGTCCCCAACCTGTGCCCAGAGGCGGTGGAGGACACGAAGGTTGTTGTATTCCCCCTCGAACTCCGTTGCGGCCCGCATGAACTGTCGCCTCGGTGCATCGAGGTTACCGGGGATGACGGCGACAAACCGGTCCAGTCCACCTAGAAACTCGAAGAACCGCCGGTATTCCTCGGCCGCCGTCGCGACATCGGCGACGACCTCGGCCCGATCCCGATCTGGGACCCGTTTCTCTTCCCGGGCGGATGCAAATTCCAGAGCTCGAGGGCCGAATTTGAGAATATCTCCGATGAATAGGAGAAGGTCGGGGGATTCTTCCCGGATAACTCTTTCAAAATCCTCTAAACCTTCATAAGCCCCGTGATAATCCGAGAAACTGATAATCTTCATGCCGTTCTATTGCCCTTTGCCGCTATTATAGCGAAGATCAGCAACGATTTCAATCCAACAGCACCGCTCAGGAGCCCTCCCAAAAATGAGCGAGGATGGTAACATCGTACCCAAAAATTTGTACATGGGGCATAATAGATACCAGATGGCCGTGACCGTCAACAGATTTAGGGGCGACCCTTAGAGTAAAACGTAAAGGAGTGAAATCGGCGATAAAGCTGCGACTGAACATAACTCCCAAGGTAACGCTGGTCTTTGTCCTGTTCGCCGCCGGGCTCCTGGCGGGCGTGAGCGTGCTTTCCTATAACAGCGGTCGTGCCGCGCTCCAGGTGGCCACCGTCTCGGATTTGCTTTCGGTGGCCATTGAAAAGCAGGCCGCGTTGAATAGCTGGGTCGAGGCGCGGTTGTCGGACATTGTCAGCCTGGCGGCCTCACTCCGTTTTCACAAGGAGCTGATCACCCTAACTGTCGGGTCAAACTCCATATTGTTGTTCCCGGCTGCAATCCAGGCCGCCCATGACCGTGTGGTGGAAGAACTACAGCCCTGGGTCGGCGAGGAGCGTGGATTTATGGCGTTGCTGGTGATCGAGCCTGAAGTCGGAAAGGTCATTGTCGCCACCGATGCGAGTGAAGAGGGCAGATTCAAAGATAAGCGCCCCTACTTTATCAACGGTCGGAACGGCCCGTACGTCCTGAACCCCTATTATTCCCGCACGCTCCGGGCCCCGGCGATGACCGTCTCTGCGCCGATCAGGTCGGCTAATGGGAGATTGCTGGGTGTCCTCACCGGGCGTCTGAACCTGGACGTGATGAACACCATGATCAATCGGCGCACCGACCTGCACCAGACCGACGACGCTTTCTTGGTGAACATTTTGAACCTGCTCATCACCCAGCCACGCTTCATCTCCGATCCTGCGGTGCTCCGGCGCGCCATTCGCACCGAGACGGTTGACCGCTGTCTGGTGGGTAACAGTGGGGTGGTCTTCGCCGACGACTATCGTGGGGTCCCCGTGATTGCCGTTTACCGCTGGCTGGCCGAACGTCAAATCTGCCTCGTCGTCAAGATTGACCAAGCCGAGGCGGTCGAGCCCTCCCGCGCCTTCGGCAATACGATACTGTTGACCGGCAGTCTGTCGCTGCTGACTGCGTCGGCCGTGGCTCTTGGACTGGCGAGAACCATCACCCGCCCGGTGTTGGCCCTGCAGGCCGGGGCGATGCGCTTCGGCCGGGGTCAACTGGAGCTGCGTCTGCCCGAAACCTCCGGCGACGAACTGGGCTTGCTGGCACGCGAATTCAACACCATGGCGGCCGCCCTGTCCGAGAAAGAGGCCCAGTTGCGCCGGCGTGCCGAACAGCTGCAGCGGGCGAACGTGGAGTTGGCGCGTTCCAATGCCGACCTGGAACAGTTTGCCTATGTCGCCTCGCACGACCTGCAAGAGCCGCTGCGTATGGTGGCGAGCTATACGCAGCTGTTGGCAAAGCGCTACGAAGGCCAACTCGATTCCGATGCCGACGAGTTCATCGCCTATGCCGTGGATGGCTCAAACAGGATGCAGAGGCTGATCAATGACTTGTTGGCCTATTCCCGGGTGGGCACGCAGGGTAAGGATTTCGAGCCGACCGACTGTGAGACGGTACTGGACCAGGCACTCGCCAATCTACAAATGGTGATTGAGGAGAGTGGTACGCGGGTGATTCACGATCCCCTGCCGACGGTGATGACCGACAACCTGCAACTGGGTCAGTTGTTTCAGAACTTGATCGGTAACGCCATCAAGTTTCAGAGCGATAAGCCGCCAGAAATCCATGTCGGGGCGGAGCACAAAAATGGCGAGTGGCTGTTCTCCATCCGTGATAACGGCATTGGCATTGATCCGAAGTATGCCGAACGCATCTTCGTTATCTTCCAACGTCTGCACGGCAAGGGGGAGTATCCGGGCACCGGCATCGGCCTGGCGATCTGCAAGAAGATTGTCGAACGCCACGGTGGACGTATCTGGGTGGAGTCAGAATCGGGTCAGGGCTCGACATTCCACTTCACGATCTCGGACAGAGGAGGTGAACGACCATGAATATTGGAAAGATCGGTAGATCTGTTGAGATTTTGCTGGTGGAGGACAACCCCGGTGACGTACGCCTGACGATAGAAGGCTTCAATGATAGCAAGATGCGCAACAACCTGAATGTGGTCAAGGATGGGGTGGAAGCCATGGCGTTCCTGCGTCGAGAGGGCAAGTATGCCGATGCGCCTCGCCCAGACCTCATCCTGCTCGATTTGAACCTGCCGAAGAAAGACGGGCGTGAGGTGCTAGCGGAGATCAAAGTCGATGGAAAGCTGAAGCGAATCCCTGTGGTCGTCCTGACCACTTCGCAGGCTGAAGAGGATGTCATCAAAGCCTATGGCCTCAATGCGAACTGCTACATCACCAAGCCGGTTGACTTCGAGCAGTTCATCATGGTGGTGAGGTCCATCGAAGACTTTTGGTTGACCATCGTGAAACTGCCACCGGGTGAATGAAATGGAGAACGAACACATCAAAGTCCTGCTGATCGAGGACAATCCCGGAGACGCTCGACTGATCAGGGAGGTGCTGGCCGAAGTGAAGGGTGCTTCGTTCGATCTGGAGTGCGCCGACCGGCTCTCGATCGGGCTGGAGCACCTGGCCGAGGGAGGGATCAACGTGGTCCTGTTGGATCTGTCGCTGCCGGACAGCCAGGGAATTGACACGTTCGCCGAGGTGCACACGCAAGCATCAGGCGTGCCGATCGTGGTGTTGACCGGTCTCGACGATGAGGCGCTCGCCGTAAAGACCGTGCATGAGGGTGCGCAAGACTATCTGGTCAAGGGGCAGTTGGATAACCACTTGCTGGTGCGCGCCATGCGCTATGCCATCGAGCGCAAGCAAATTGACCAGATGAAAAGCGATTTCGTTTCCATGGTGTCTCATCAAATGAGAACCCCAGTGGCACTCATCATGGGATATATAGATAACATGCTTATGGGATTGACGGGTGATTTAACGGCCCAACAAAAGCAATATCTCCAGGAGATGCGGGAGATAAGCTCCAAGAATTACCGCTTGATTTCTGATCTGTTGAATGTATCAAGAATTGAACGCAGCGTGATATCGGTCGATATACGACCCGTCAGATTAAAGGAAGTGATAGATCTAGCCGTTCGAGATTATCACGAGAGAATCAAGAAAAAAGGGTTAGCCCTGAATCTTGAGGAAATGGATTATGAAATTATTGTTCTTGCTGATAAAGATAAAATGGTTGACGCATTAAGCAATGTGATCGATAACGCAGTCAAATTCACTCATGAGGGGTCCATTACGATCAGAACAAAAAGCGAAAACGGTTTTGGTATCGTTGAAGTGGTAGACACAGGCGAGGGAATGTCCGACGATTTATTAAATAGACTGTTTAAGAGAGATCAAATTTTCAGTGGCGGTCCAACGCCAGAGATCGGTTCGGGTCTTGGCTTGTATATCACAAAAAAGTTTATGTCGTTGCAGCACGGAGATATCTCTGTAACGTCTGCTGTGGGAAAGGGCAGCCATTTTGTTTTTAAAATTCCTTTAACTTGAGCCTCAGGCGGTGGAAGGCCACCTAAAACGTAGTGAAGTGGGGTATAATCACAAAGAGGTGACCCACGGTGCCGAGGTTCGGTGATCGCTTGGGAGAGATCCTGGTCGACATGGGAATGCTCTCTGAGACCGAATTAAACAAGGCACTGGCGATTCAGAGGGTCGATAGGACTGGGAAACTGCTCGGTGAGATCCTGATCGAGGAAGGGTTCATCACCGAGGAGGATCTCGGCGAGGCGCTCTACCAGCAGACGGGCTATGAATATATCCAGCTGGCCGACCAGGAGATCGATCGCGACGTGCTGGCGCTGGTCGATGAGGATTTTGCCCGCCGCAAGATCGTGATGCCGATCCAAAAGACCGACAATCGGCTGGTGGTGGCGATCGGCGACCCCACCGACATCAGGATCATCGATGATCTGCGGACCCAGACAGGTATGGAGATCCGGCCGCGTGTCTCCAGCCCCGCCGAGATCAAACGGAAGATCGAGGTCGCTTACGGTCGAACGCACCTCAGAAGCCCTGGCGAGCAGGAGGGAGAGGAGAGGCCCTCTTTATCAAAGAGAAAAGGTTCGAAGACAATCCACACAGGCACTATTTTAATTGTTGAGGATCAGGCAAAATTTCGGCGTATTTATCGTGATGTTTTTGTAAGTGATGGTTACGAGGTTTTAGAAGCTAAAGATAATGAAAGCGGATGGGAACTGGTCAAGACCAAGAAACCAGATTTAATTCTATTGGATTTGATACTCCCGAAGCTTCATGGATTTAAGTTGTTGGGAAAAATCCGTGCTGATGAAGCAACAAAAGAAATACCGGTTATTATCCTTTCAATATTAGGAGAAAAAGAAGATATTCAAAAGGGTCTCGAGTTGGGAGCAGATGACTACATAGTAAAGGGTTATTATACACCACGTGAAATATTGAGCAAGATTCATGCCTTGCTGGCAAAAGCTGATATCAAAGAAATGAGCTCCTAGGCAATACACGCGCTAACGGCCACTGGTTCTCAGGACATTTTGTATGTCCGTGTCCAAGTTGTAAAAGGTCTTTCTAAGTATATGGACGATTTCGGCGTACTGTCCCGTTCGGAACGTAGTGAAGTGGGGTATAATCACAAAGAGGTGACCCACGGTGCCAAGGTTCGGTGATCGCTTGGGAGAGATCCTGATCGACATGGGGGTGCTCTCCGAGACCGAATTAAACAAGGCACTGGCGATTCAGAGGGTCGATAGGACTGGGAAACTGCTCGGTGAGATCCTGATCGAGGAAGGGTTCATCACCGAGGAGGATCTCGGCGAGGCGCTCTACCAGCAGACGGGCTATGAATATATCCAGCTGGCCGACCAGGAGATCGATCGCGACGTGCTGGCGCTGGTCGATGAGGATTTTGCCCGCCGCAAGATCGTGATGCCGATCCAAAAGACCGACAATCGGCTGGTGGTGGCGATCGGCGACCCCAATGACGTCATGATCATCGATGATCTGCGGACCCAGACAGGTATGGAGATCCGGCCGTGTGTCTCCAACCCCGCCGAGATCAAACGGACGATCGAGATCACTTACGGTCGAATGCAACCCGGAGGCCCTAGCGAGCAGGAGGAGGAAGAGAAGGCGAGCCCCCCGCTCATCCAGAGAACCGACGATTTAGGGAGAAAAGATATGACCACCATCCACACAGGCACCATTTTAATTGTTGAGGATCAGGTAGAATTTCGGCGTATCTACCATGATGTTCTTGAAAGTGGTGGTTACAATATTCTAGAAGCTGAAGATGGTGCAAGCGGATGGGAACTGGTCAAGACCGAGAAACCAGATTTAATTCTATTGGATTTAATACTCCCGAAGCTTCATGGGTTTGAGCTCTTGAAAAAAATTCGTGCTGATGAGACAACAAAAGAAATACCGGTTATTATCCTTTCAGTATTAGGAGAAAAAGAAAATATTCAAAAAGGCCTCGAGTTAGGAGCAAATGACTACATGGTAAAGGGTTATCATACACCACGCGAAATATTGAGCAAGATTCCCGCCTTTCTGGGGGAAAATGACACTAAAGACCAAAAAACGAGCTCTTATACTCTTTCGATCGTCGAAGGTCGAGAAGATGCGCTAAAATTATGGAGCGATATCGGCCTAACCGAATTTCGATGCCCTCAATGTAATACCACAATTTTGCTGAAACTTGTCCCCCTCGATACACACGCTGACGGCCACTGGTTCCTAGCGCATCTTGTATGTCCCATTTGCGAAATGACTTTCTAATTAACTATAGACAGTTTCGGCATTGGGTGCTCCCGGTTCTATCACCTTATCTCATCCTATCTTAAGCATGACCGAGCCACCGCTGCCTGAGCTCCGAGAACCATCCCGCCCGGATCGCCTCCCGGATCTCCTCCACCAACGACTCGATGAAATAGAGGTTGTGCAGGCTGGCCAGCCGGTAGGAGAGCAACTCGTTGGCATTGAACAGATGATGAAGATAGGCTCTAGAGAGATGCCGGCAGGTGTAGCAACGACACCCTTCTGCTACCGGTCTTGGATCGTCCTTGAACCGGGCGTTTAGGATCTGGATCCGAAATTTCTTCTCGCCTCGGACGAACAGGGCGCCGTTGCGTGCCAGTCGGGTTGGGGCAGCGCAGTCGAACGTATCGATCCCGCGGGAGACGATCTCAAAGATATCCTCGACCTCCCCGATCCCCAGCAGGTGTCTCGGCAATCGCTCCGGGAGCCGGGGCACCGTCCACTCCAGGATGCGGTGCATATCTCGTTTCGACTTACCAAGTGAGCCGCCGATCGCAAGCCCGTCGAACCCCAATCCCCCGATGAACTGTGCGCTGCTGTCGCGCAGATCCTGGAACGCGCCGCCCTGGACGATCCCGAACAGTGCCTGATCCCTGTTCGCCTGCGATGCATAGTACTGGAGGGTGCGGACCGCCCAGCGATGGGTCCGCTCCATCGCCCGCTCCGTATACGCACGGTCGTGGAGTGGGGAAGTGCACTCATCCAAAACCAGGATGATGTCCGCTCCCAACTGTCTCTGTATGTCGATCACGCCCTCCGGGGTGAAACGGTGGAGCGAGCCGTCCAGATGAGATCGGAATTCGACCCCGTCCTCATCGATCTCGACGAGCGAGTTTTCTTTAGGGGAGTCTGGTTCCGGTTCCCCTGGGCCGGACTCTTCTGGGAAGATCGAGGCGATCTTCCCGACGCCGTGTTCCTTCCCCGCCCCGAGACTGAAGATCTGGAACCCGCCCGAATCGGTCATCATCGGGCCATCCCAGCCCATGAATCGGTGCAATCCGCCGAGTCCGGCGACGCGCGCTTCACCGGGCTGAAGATGGAGATGGTAGGTGTTGGCAATGGTCATCTGAATGCTGACCCCTCTGAGATCGTCCGGCGTTAGCGCTTTGACCGTCGCCTGGGTTGCGACGGCCACGAACGCCGGGGTCTCGACCGTCCCGTGCGGTGTGTTGAGAACCCCGGTCCGGGCCGCTGTCTGCCGATCGTTTACGGTGACCTCGAATGAAACGCTCATCCCTATACCCTCAGTAAAAAACCGTTAACGTCCGATGGTGAGGGTGCTTGTTAAACCGCTCCTGCTGCCCCAGATGCCACAGGATCCAATCGATCTCAACCGACTTCAGCGGCATGCCTGACGTCGCTAAACCTCTTCGGATCCACTCCACCGCCCAGACGGTGCTCGCCCGAATCTCAACCTCCACCTCGCTCCCCGCCTCGATCGGTTCCCTGAGATCCACCGCCGCGGCAAGCGGCGGAGCATAGATCAAGATCCCCAGATGACGTAACACTTGCGGAAGCTTGTAGTCAGCAAAACAGGTGAGCCGATCCAGATCGGTGAACGTCCCCCACGCCTTCCCGTCGAAGGCGCCGTGGAGGTCGGCGGCGAAGATCTGCGCCCGTTTGTAGAAGCGGACCCGATCGCCCCGATGACTGGCTTCATCCCGAAACGACGGGAAGTCAGCGACCAACCGCCTGGCGAGCTTGACCGCTCGTTCCCCGGCCCGCTCGACCAGGGAGGTTGCGCTTCCATCGTACCGTTCGGCCAGAACCGAACCGGTCTCCTGAAGGATACGAAGCCGCTCCTCGAACAGCGCAATCTTCCCCTCAGCTTGGAAGATATGGCGGAGCTCGATCTTGGAGATCTTAGACAGATAATCTGCGTCCAGGATTGGACCCCCGTCCTCGACGGTCCGCTTCAACGCGGCGGCCAACGCGTTGTAGCCGTCCAGAGGCTGTCCGCGGTAAACGATGCGCCATCGCGGCTCGCCCCAGAAGCAGAAGTTCAAGCTGTCCAGGATCAACAGGTACTGGACGGTTCGTGCCCCGCCGTCGTAGAAATGGACGTTTCGATCCCATTCGGGAGGGCGAACGTTCTCCGCCAAAAGCCGGTGGCAGAATTCGTCGATCGCCCGGCGGTCGATCCGGACTGCCTGACTGCGCTCGACCACCCCTCGGGTCGTCTCCAGCACACCCAGCGTCTCGTTCATCTCTATCGTCCATCAGTATAGAGAAAACGAGGGCTCGGTACAACCGATTCACCTGTAATAAACCTTACAGGAATCCGTCGTTCGATCCGTTAATATAAATTTAGGAATGGAACAGTTGTGGATCATCGAGCGGGTGAACGGGTCCACAACTCCGAGGTTGATGAAGGCCTCGGATTGTGGTACACTAACACTGAATGTAGAAGTGAGGTATCAATCCATTATGCAGATCACGATCACCGACGTGGCTGCTGAAAAGATCAAGAAGATGATGGAAGAGGCAGATCGCGACGTGTTGGCGCTCGCTGTTCAGCGTGCCGGGTGTGGTTGTGAGGGGCTCATGGCCGAGCTCAAGCAGAACTCGTTCTCTGAGGAAGCGTTGCGTGAATACAACGGCATCAAGATTCACGTGGACCCCGACTCCGAGGAGCAACTCGAGGGAACGCACCTGGATTACATCGTCAGTGAGCAGGGTGAGGGGTTCACGATCTTCAGCCCGAACCTGGCAAAGAGCTGCGGTTGCTGACCGTCGAATTTCGGTTCGTAGATCGTCCGCCGCATTAACGGCCCCAACCGGCCAGTGCCACGCCGGTGATGATCATGGCACCTCCGATTCCCAGGGAGGCCGTGTCCCACCGCCCCGACGTTCCCCTCACGTCTGGAAAACCTTGTTGGTGTATACTGCGACTGGTATACTGATTCGGTGATGGTAATGGGGATGGGCCTGGACGGCGTCATGTTGGCGTGTATCGTCGATGAACTGAAGGCGACACTGCTCGGCGGGAGGATTCGCAAGATCTACCAGCCGGAGGCGGGTCTGCTGATCCTGCATCTGTGGAATTTGAAAACGTATCGGCTGTTGATCTCAGTTTCGCAGAACTCCCGCATCCACCTGACCGAGAGTTCGCCTGACAACCCCGAACGGCCACCGAACTTCTGTATGTTGCTAAGAAAGCACTTAAGGAACGGGATCTTGATCGGGATAGAACAGCCTGAACTCGAGCGAATCGTCGAACTTCATGTGCGGGCGGGGGAGGGCACGAGGATCCTGAGCGCTGAGCTGATGGGCAGAAACAGCAACGTGATCCTGCGGACCGCGGACGGCCAAATCCTGGGAGCGATGCGTCAGGGGACCGGTCCGCCCCGGTCGTTGATCCCGGGCGCACCGTACCAACCACCGCCCTCCCAAGGGAAGCGTAACCCGATGACGATCGATGAGGCGGGATTTCAACAACTGCTTGGCGGCGAGGAGAAGGTATGGCGGACCCTCTTCGCTAGGATCCAGGGGATCGGTCCCCAACTGGCCAAAGAGATCCCCCTACAAGCAGACATTCCGCCCTCCAGATCGACCGACTCACTCTCGGATGAGGAACAGGCTGAGCTGTGGCGCGCGTTTGCGGGGCTCTTCGATCGGATCAGACGCGGTGCGTATCAACCGACCCTGTACCGGGACCCTGACGGTGCTCCGATCGCCGTGGCGCCATTCGAACTCGCTGGCTACCGAGCTGAGAACCTGGAGGCGGCCGGACGAAACGGACCGTCCGCCACTCTGGACGAATATCACAATCGGGCCGGGGGGCGAGAGCGGTTTGAGGCATTGCGCCATTCGCTTGATAGATTCGTAGTTCGTCAGGTGAACAAGGTTGAACGGGCACTGGAACGGGTCGAAGCAGACCGCAGCCAGGCGCTTGAGTACGAGCGCTACCGGGAGGCCGGCGATCTCATCCTGACGCACCTCGATCGGATCGAGGCGGGAGTCCGAGAGGTCGAGGTCGAGGATCTGTTCGCTGAAGCGGGTGGGAGTCGGACCATCTCGCTCGATCCCAGGTTGTCCTCCAAGCAGAACGCCCAGAGGTACTATCGCAGGTACAAGAAGCTGAAGCGGGGGGCGGTGAAACTGGCGAAACGCCAACAGGAGTTAGAGGCCGAACTGACTTACCTGAGGGAGGTGACCCATCACCTGTCCCAGGCGGAGTGGGTCGCAGATTTAGAGGAGATCGCCGATGAACTCCGCGAGCAGGGGTATCGGGAAGTGGAAGGCGCTGTCGGATTACGCCGTCGAGATCGAACTCAGGGGATCCGGTCGCAACCGCGCAGGTATTCGCTGGACGGATACCCGGTTCTGGTCGGGCGCAACGGCCGGCAGAACGATCGGCTGATCCGGGAGGCGGCACGGACCGATTACTGGTTCCACGCGCGCGGTGTCCCCGGGGCTCACGTGATCCTCAAGACGAACAACCAACCGGAACGGGTCCCGGATACGGTGCTCCATAAAGCGGCTGCGCTCGCCGCCTACCACTCGAAGGCCCGGAATGCGACCTGGGCTGAGGTGAGCTATACCCAGGTGAAGTATCTGAGAAAGCCGAAGGGAGCGAAGCCGGGGGCGGTCATCCTCACCCGGGAGCGGACGCTCACTGTGGCCCCGGAACCGGTCGAGGAGTCTCAACTGAGCTGAGAGGAGAGTGGGGAGGCACGGCCCATGAATGTTGAGAGAGTACTGGTGATTATCCTGCAGTTCATTGCGATCCTCGGGGCGGTCGTGTTTCACGAGTACGCTCATGCCTGGGTGGCCTACCGACTCGGCGATCCCACCGCCAGGCGCCAGGGCCGGCTGACACTCAATCCGATCCCCCATATTGACCCATTCGGAACGATCATCCTGCCGGCCTTGCTGGCGATCTTCGGGGGTGTGATCTTCGGGTGGGCCAAGCCGGTACCCATCGATCCGCGGCATTTCAAGAAGCCATATCAGGGGATGCTGCTGGTGGCGTTCGCCGGACCGGCGATGAACGGTATCATGGCCTTGCTGGGTGCGCTCATCTGGCGGTTCATCAGGGCTGCGATCCGCTCCCCGTTCTCTCCGGACTCCTTGGGGGGGGAGGTTGCCACCAACAGCCTGGAGGCGCTAGCGTTGCTTTTGGGGTGGTTCGTGATCATCAACGTCATCCTCGGCGTGTTCAACTTGATCCCCATCCCTCCACTGGACGGCTCCCGCATCCTGAACTACTTTCTGCCACCAGAGGGAAAGATATTCATGGCCCGGATCGAGCCGTTCGGCTTTCTGATCATCTTCGCGCTGTTGTGGCTCGGCCTGTTGGGGCGGATCATCGCTCCGGTGGCCATCTGGGCTCAACGGCTGTTGCTCGGTTGAGCTGTAAAGGAGGGGAGACGTTCCCCGTCAGATGGGGACAGAATGATCGATCATCATGGATGATACAGAAGCCAGAGCGTTAGATGCCTACTCTCAGGTGGTGGTGGGTGTCACCGAGCAGATCAGCCCGGCGGTGGTCAACATCGATGTGGTCCAGGCCGGAGGGCGGCAGGGATCCCAACGCCAGGGGAAGGGCTCCGGAACGGTCATCACACCCGACGGATACGTATTGACCAACAGCCACGTGGTGCATCAGGTCGGACAGATCGAGGTCAACCTGAACGACGGACGGTCGTTCCGTGGGAAGCTCGTCGGTGAGGATCCGCACACCGATCTGGCGGTGGTCCGCGTCTCCCAGAGCGATCTGCCGACGGCGGAGTTGGGCGATTCCGGATCGCTTCGGGTCGGCCAACTGGTGGTGGCGATCGGCAACCCGCTCGGTTTCCAGTCCACCGCCACCGCCGGGGTGATCAGCGCCCTGGGTCGGTCGCTCAGGACCCAGACCGGGCGCTTGATCGAGAACATCATCCAGACCGACGCGGCGCTTAACCCCGGCAGCTCCGGCGGGCCCCTGGTCAACGCCCGAGGCGAGGTGATCGGGATCAACACTGCCATTATCCAATACGCTCAGGGGATCTGCTTCGCCATCCCGGCGAACACGGCAAAACGGGTGAGCGGAATGCTGATCACCCACGGGGTGGTGTCCCGGGGATATCTGGGGATCTCGGCCCAGCGGTGGCCGCTGCTCCGTCAGGTGAAGTGGGATCTGGGGATCGAACAGGAGAGCGGGGTGATGGTCATGGAGGTTGGGCGCGGGAGCCCGGCAAAACAGGCGGGGCTGCGGGACCGAGATATTATTCTCAGCATCGCCGGGAGTCCGGTGGAGGATATCGACGATCTCCATCGATTTCTGGATGAGAACCCGGTCGAGCGAGATTACGAGTTAGTGATCCTGAGACGGGGAAAGAGAACACAGCTCACTGTCCGACCCGAGATGGCTCCGACGACCTAGTGGACTGTAGTTGAAGTATCGCAAGGAATTTTGTCTCCCTTTTGGGCGATC
>JBHIAT010000055.1:0-20349 GCA_046758705.1 Bipolaricaulia bacterium | reverse complement strand
CGGCGCCGCCCTCACGCCATGGGACCAGCTTGCCGTGGATGCGGTAGGTCGGCGGCCTTCCGACGGTGATATGGATATCGGAAGCCCCGCACTGATATGCCTGGGTCAGGATCTCTTCAACGTTGTTGATCATCTCTCTCAAGATTTTAGCCTCCATCCTTCTATATGGGTGAAGGGCGAGCGTTAACCAAGAATATCCACTTCGTGACTGAGGGATGGGACCTCTGTCCGCTGAAAAGGTGAACATGGTAACAATAACTATAAAGTGCTCGATTTGAGGGTATATTAAAGTAAAGGTCTTTGATAGCAATCCACTCGAACGGGTAAACCCTGCGTGAGCAGGGGACACAAAGCCACGGGTCTTAAACAGAACTTAAAGCTGATTAAGATTGCCGGGCTGCCGAAGGGGGTTTACCGGTCCCGAAAGGGTAAACCTCCCGAAAGGGAGGGACACAAAGCCACAGACCCTAACGTAAAGCCGAGGGTGGCTGGGCTGCCGAAGGACAATGAAAAAGTACAGCTCAAATCCAACCTGGACAGGCTGGACCGCAATGGTCATCCTGTCTTCTTTGATTTCTCTGGTGTTACTTTTACTTTCCTCAACGGTTCAAGCCGGTTCCGTCCGATCAGAGTCAGCCGCAACCGTCACCTTCGAGATCCCTTACATCATTCAGCTGAGTATCCGTTCCAGCTCACCGCTTGTTGATGTCACACAGGTCGATTCCTCAACCGCAGCCTCTACCTTTACACTGCCCATCCCTACCGCCAGAGATTTTGAGGTCGGGTTCATCGAGATTGTCGATGCCGTCGAGGGGAGTGTTTGGAGCAACACCGATTGGGTGCTCAGCGTCAGTACCCGCGCGACAGATATGGGAACGAGCCACGATCGGACGTACACCAAACCGTTAAGTGACTTTTTGTGGCGGGCAGATGGAGGGAGCTACCAAGCGATTTCCCGGACATATCAAACGGTGGCAATCGGCCGAAAGCAACAGGCGATCGGAATCAATTACAAAGTGCTATTCGATAAGAAGAGACATCGAGACGGAGACTATGCGATCACGCTCGTTTATACCGTCAGT
Source organism: Bipolaricaulia bacterium (assembly GCA_046758705.1). GTDB lineage: Bacteria > Bipolaricaulota > Bipolaricaulia > JBHIAT01 > JBHIAT01 > JBHIAT01. Next base: position 19,267 of record JBHIAT010000055.1, on the reverse strand, counting down.
GGTGTGTAACCGATGACGGCAACAGAGATCATCCACGATCAAGGAAGCAAGATCTTGAAACGTAGGAAGGACAGGGCAGTGAGGGTTTCCTACCTTAATCACCTCCTTCAAGGTTGAGGATGCGTCTTGAGCTTCAGAAGGCGCCTTACTAACCCTGTCCTTCCTGGTTTCAGTTCAGTAATGAGAAAGCAATGGGATAGAGTTGAGCCCATAACATGAACACGAACATGAACGTGACGGTGACTGATATCCAGGTTCTGCTCGTTGAGAACGATGAAAACGACATCATCTCGATCCTGCGAGCCTGCAAGAAGCAAGCGATCGCGAGTCAGGTGCATGTCGTCCGGGATGGACAAGAGGCTTTGGATTACCTGTTTGGCCGCAGACCGTATACGGATCACAACCAGTATCCACTGCCGAGGCTCATCCTGCTCGACCTCAACTTACCCAAAGTGGATGGGTTTGAGGTGCTTGAGCGCATCAAGAGCACCCCGGTGTTGAGGCGTATCCCGGTGGTGATTCTGACCGCCTCCATCACGAGGCAGGATCTGGTGAGATGCTACGATAGTGGAGCGAATGGGTATCTGATGAAACCGATGGAGTACAAGGATCTTGAGGAGCTGATCCAGGGTGTCAATAGCTTCTGGTTGAAGCTGAACGTCCCTCCCCCACTCACATAAGATGATCATCATCCCCAGAGGGTCCAGAGAAAAACAGGGAGGGGTCATTGTAAAACAGCCACTCTCTCTCGCCGTCGCTGTAGCGGAACGCCGCAGTTATTCGTAGGACCTGCTGAACATATCGGTCTTGGTGGGAGGTGTGGTTGTAACGGGCGATTCCTTCCAGGAGCCCGTAATTATTGATGTTGTATTGGAGCCACGTGCCCGCGAACAGGAACTGAAGGTCGACACGGAGATGGAACGTCTCAGGTGCAGTGGAGATCTTAAGCAGCCGGCCGACCACCCGGATCGTCTCCGACATCATCTGACAGTAGCCGACTTCACCAGCAGCGCCCGGGCGATTTCTGAATTCATTCTCCCGGGCACAGACGGCGGCAAGCAGCCAAGGATCGACCCCCGTTTGCTCCCAGGCTCCCCAGATTCCCCGGATGATCTCAACCGGCCGGGTCGGGTTCATCTGGAATAGATCAGGGTAGTAGGCCTGGATTACTCTTAACATTCGGGATTCAAACTCTTCATAGTCGTAGCTGTAGACAGAGACGGAGACGGAGGCGATCATCATCACCATCACGATCAAGCAGGAGGTTGACCCCAACCTCAGTAGATCAGGCATCCCCTCTCACCTCCTCAGCGCATTCTCCACTCACTATAAACCCCCCCACCTTGAGATGGCAGGACTTGAGTTTGATAGCGAGGTGGACTTTGTCCCGAAATCGGGTGATCGATGGCCCATCGAAGCGTCCCTGTTGTCTTAGCAGTTTACCGGATCGGTGGTTATCCTAAATTAAAGATGAAAAACGAGAAAATTAAATTAAGAGTTTCTGAGGCTTCCTCTGAGGACGTCGGGCGCGGGATCGTGCGCATCGATCCCGAACATATGGGGGAGCTGAACGTTGAGGTCGGAGATGTAGTGGAGATCAAGGCCGAGGGGTCGGCGGTCGCCAAGGTGATGCCCACCTATCCTGAGGACCGGGGGAAAGGGATCATCCGCATGGACGGCATCCTGCGGGGGAACACCGGTGCCAGGGTGGACGGTCAGGTGCAGGTGATGAAGGCCGACTATCGACCGGCGCGGGTTGTCCGGCTCCTTCCGTTGACGTTAAGCGCTTCGCCTCAGGCTGAGGATCGGGCTTATATCAAGAAACTCCTCCTGAACATCCCGATGAAGAATGGGGATCAGGTTCGGGCAAACTTACTGGGTTCCGGGTTCCAGAACTTCAAGGTCTTAAAGGTTGAGCCATCGGGGATCGTCATCATCACCCCGGATACCCGCGTAGTTATCGCGGAGCAGGCGGCCAAAGAGAAAGAACGGGAGCGGGGAACGGAAAAGCGAGGCGTCTCCTATGAGGACATCGGCGGGCTGGGAGGCCAGGTCGATCGGATCCGGGAGATGATCGAACTCCCGTTGAAGTATCCACGGTTGTTCGACCAACTGGGAATCGACCCGCCGAAGGGCGTTCTGTTACACGGCGCTCCGGGGACGGGGAAGACCCTCATCGCCCGGGCACTGGCGAACGAGACCGATGCCAGCTTCTTTCACATCGGGGGGCCTGAGGTCATCGGAAAGTACTATGGGGAGTCGTTACCAGGGGATGAATTAGTCCTTGTCCTCAAGGATGGATTTCTTGAACGCAGGCCTATCGCTGATATCGTTGCCCAGGAGGATACTGCGCTTCGAGTACCGTGCTTTGGTCCAGACGGCAAGATACGGTTCGGTCAGGTTGCTGGCTTTTACAAACATCCGTTCAACGGCAGGCTGCTTCGTGTACGTACGGCTAGCGGTCGCTCGATTCGGGTCACTGATGATCATTCCCTCTTTACTCTCGATGCCGATGGCGTCAAAAGCATCAAGACTTCTGAGCTAGTGGTCGGTCAGTCGTTTGTCGCCGTACCTAAGTGTCTGCCGTTCGTAGCCGAGCCACTTGGCAAACTTAATTTGCTAGCTTTACTAAGAGACGATGATAGCATCGTGGTCAGGGGACCCTATGTCGAACAGCTCATCCGTCAGGCCATCACTGCTCTCGGTCGCAACCAGTGTGCAGTACTCCTCGGAGTGAGCGTGAAATACACATATGACCTTTCGTCTAAGCACGTTGGGATTCGGCTGCCCAGGTTTTTGCATCTGGCTGAAGCTGCCAACCTTTCCGTGGATCCAAAAAGATTGACGCTTGCGACGATCAAGCGATACAAGGACATACCAGCGATCATGACACTAAGCGAAGACCTATGCACCTTCTTCGGGCTATGGCTGGCTGAAGGTTCATTTTTAAAAGGGAGTGTACGTGTCAGTGTTCATGCTGACGAGGCAGATGTCGTTATTGCTCTTTGCACCCGTCTCTTTGGCCACGTAACTATTTATCGTCGTGCAGGCAAGAAAGCCGTGGATATCTTAGTCTCTTCACTTCCGCTGGTTAAAGCGATGCAGGCGTTAGGCTTCGTGGGTGGTGCGCGCCGAAAGCGCGTACCGGCGTTTGTCTACAATCTGTCCAGACCAAATCTGGCCGCTTTTCTACGAGGCTATATCTCCGGCGATGGTTCGATCAATCGCACCACACCAGCTCCACAAATAGAGATCAGCACTGCCAGTACAGCCCTAGCCGATGATATTTGCCACCTGCTATTGTACTTCGGCATTGTAGCTAAAATATACGACCGTGTTGCTCAATCACATAAGCGGATTTGCTTCGCAGACGTTGAGAATCTGGAACGTTTCCTGAAGATAGGCTTCTTGGATTCGGATAGAATCTCAGTCATCAAAGAATATCTCGACGTAGCAGCAGCATCCCGACGTGACCGCATACCATTAGCGGCCGTGCAGGATCTGCTCGGTTATAGAGTTCATTCCTGGGAAGGACTGACCAGCATCGGCATTAACGCTGTAAAAAAGAGACTTGCGTTGCTACCTGCTCCTTTGAAGCCCGCATTGGAAGGTGATCTGTTCTGGGACAAGGTGGTAGCGGTTGAGGAACTGCCTGATCATCCGGAGTTTGTTTATGACATCGCTGTCGAACCAGGTGAGAACTTCGTGGCCGGTTGGGGGGGCATCTTTGCCCACAACAGCGAGGCTCGGTTGCGGCAGGTCTTTGAAGCGGGACAACGGAACGCCCCTAGCATCATCTTCATCGACGAGATCGATGCGATCGCCCCCAAGCGGGGGGAGATGAGCAGCGAGAAACAGGTGGAACGAAGGGTCGTCTCTCAGCTTTTGGCGCTGATGGACGGGCTGGAGCAACGGGGCCAACTCGTGGTTATTGGTGCGACGAACATCCCGGATGCCCTCGATCCTGCACTCAGGCGGCCGGGCCGCTTCGACCGGGAGATCACCGTCCCGATCCCCAATGTCGAAGGTCGACTGGAGATTCTCAGGATTCACACCCGAGGGATGCCCCTGGCCGATGATGTGGATCTCAACAGGCTCGCTGACATCACCCACGGTTTCGTCGGCGCCGATCTCGAGGCCCTGTGTCGGGAGGCGGCGATGCGTGCCTTGAGACAGATCCTGCCCGATCTGGATCTCGAATCCGGTGCGATACCCTACGAGGTTCTTTTCAATCTGAGGGTGATGCGAAGCGACTTCGAAGACGCCCTCAAAGAGATCGAGCCCTCAGCCATCCGGGAGGTGTTCATCGAGACCCCGGACGTCACCTGGGACGATATCGGTGGATTAGAGGAGATCAAGGCCACGTTGCAGCAGGTGATCGAATGGCCGTTGAAGTACAGGGAGGCCTTCTCTCGGCTCAACGTGGAGCCGGCGAGCGGGATCCTCCTCTACGGCCCCCCTGGCACCGGCAAGACGCTGCTAGTGAAGGCGATCGCCCACGAGACCGAGGTGAACTTCATCCCGGTCAAAGGACCGCAGCTGCTCAGCATGTACGTGGGGGAATCCGAGAGGAAGGTGCGGGAGATCTTTAAGAAAGCCCGACAGGCAGCGCCCTGTATCATCTTCTTGGATGAGATCGATGCGTTAGCTTCCCTAAGGGGTAGAGAGGTGGGATCGAACGTCCCGGAACGGGTGACCAGCCAGTTGCTCACCGAACTCGACGGGATCGAGTCGCTGAAACAGGTGATCGTCATCGGGGCGACCAATCGGATAGACATGATGGACGAAGCCTTGCTGAGACCGGGAAGGCTTGAGCTGAAGCTGAAGACCTATGAACCCGACTTGGCTGAGCGGGTCGAGATCTTCAAGGTTCATACCCGCGGGATGCCGCTCTCAAAGCGTATCAATCTTGAACCGCTTGCCCTGCAGACGGAGGGAATGAACGGTGCCGACATCGCCTACATCTGCCGGGAGGCGGCGATGCGAAAGATCGTGGAATACGTCGAAGGCAAAGGAAAGGTCAAGGTAGAGGAGTTAAAACTCGAGCAGCAGAACTTCGAGACGGTCATTCAGGATCTACGCGCAGATACCGGGCTATCAACGAGTCCATGAACGCTATAACGGTAGCGAACCTTTTGGGTGCCACCAGGTAGACGCTGCCGAGCCCATCGACATCGGGCGCTTGCTACAACTTACACTTACAACAGATTTTCCTTCAACGTGACCAGGAACGGCTCAGCGAGTTTTCCCAACCCGGATTTGTCGATGATGTAGATCTTGTGACCGTCAAGCTCGACGAAGCTCCGATTCTTCAGCTTGCCTAACGTGCGGATAGCTGTCTCGGTCGACAGGCCGGCCATCTCGGCCAGCTCCGCCCGGGAGAGCTCAACCCCGATGTACAGGCCGTTCTCCTCCTCGACCCCGTACGTCTTGCTGATGAAGAGTTTTTCGATGACCTTCAACAGCACCTCGGGGTGCCGATTGAGGAACGCGAGAAACTCTCTGCGTTCGATGAATGCCAACTTCGACGGCTCCAACGTCTTGGCATAGGCGGTGTAGGTTTCCCGGTCGAAGAGCGTTTTCTCGCCGAGCAGTTCGCCAGCACCGAGCAGCTTCAGCACCTGGCGTTTGCCGCGAACTGAACGCTTGGCCAGCTTCACCTTGCCATGGCAGATGAAGTAGATACCGAACGACAATTCCCCCTCGTGGAAGATCACCTCACCCTTCTCGTAATCGATGAGCCGAACCATGGAGTCGAGCTCTGCCAAGGCCTCCTGATCGAGGTCGGAGAAGATCCAGGAGCGCTTCCAGGAATCCTTCTGGTTGACCTGTTCCATCATTTATCCCCTCGGGCAGTCACATTCAGATGCTCGATCCTTTGTGCCACAGCACCTCTTCCAGCGAGGTGATGCCGCTGATGACCTTACACAAACCATCCTCGATGAGGGTGGTCATCCCACCTTTGATCGCTTCTCGGGTGATCTCCTCATCAGAAGCCCCGTCTACGATCATCTCCCGGGTCCATTCGTCAATGACAAACAGCTCGAAGATGCCGATCCTTCCCCGATATCCCCGGTTGCTGCACCGGGGACAGCCGACCGGACGATAGATCGTCTCCACCGGTTCGACCGTTCCGTGAAGGTGGTCTGCGAAGATCTTCTGCTCCCATTTCTCCGGTTGAACCGGCTGTTTGCAATTGCTACAGAGCTTGCGGACGAGCCGCTGGGAGACGACCCCTCTCAACGCAGCAACCAGCAGGTAGGGCTCCACACCCATGTTGAGCAGTCGCGGCACAGCGTCGACGGCTGAATTGGTGTGGAGCGTCGAGAAGACGAGGTGGCCGGTGAGTGCGTGGATGTCCATGGAGAATCGCGTCACTCCTTGCAGGACCCCGTCGATGCGATAACGTACCTGAAGCTGATCGGCGAGCGGTTCGATGTGGATGTCGCTGGCCTCTCGTCGCAGCGCTTCGTTAATGATCACCTCGATGAGTTGGCTGACCGGCATATCGTCGGTCACCTGGGTGAGCGGGGGGATCCTCTCCTCTTTCACCCCGGGGTCCCTGAGCCGCATTTGGCTGTAAGCGGTCTCGATCTTCCGCTTGATCTCGGAGGGGGTGGAGACACGTGGCTTGATCTTCATACCCGTCTGAGACCGCAGATCATCGATGATCGTGACGTCATTGGGGTCACCGATCGCCACCACCAACTGATGATCGATCTTCTGGACCGGCATCACGATCTTGCGGCGGGCAAAATCCTTATCGACCAACGCCAGCGCTTCGCGATCGATCTCTTGGTTGGCCAGCTGGATATATTCATAACCCGTCTGGAGGTAGAGCGCCTGGCCGAGCTCCTCCTCGGTGATGAAACCTTGCTCGATCAGGATCTCACCAAGCCGTCTTCCGTTCCCGTCGGTCTTCTGGATTGCCAGTGCCTTCTGTAGTTCGATCTCGGAGAGCTTTCCCATGTCGATCAGGATCTCCCCCAGGCGATCACCGAATCTCGGCATCTCACTTCACCTCGCTGTGCATTATGGGACAGTAAAAAGAGGGGAGGGGAGCATAACCACCCATTGCAGGGTTTCCCATCTCCTCTCCTCAAACAGTTTAGTCTCTATCCCTCTCTGGATGAAGGACATGCGTTAACCCACAACAACCACTTCGTGACCGAGAGAAGGGAACTATGCGATTACGCTCATCTATACCGTTGCCGATGATGGCGACAGAGCGCATCCGCAGTCGGCGCATCCCCTCCCCGACGCGTCGTCGCCGGACGGGACGAGTGGCTCAAATATCCATAACCTATGTCTGTCCATCACTCGCGTCTGACACTTCGGTTTTTGACGCATAATATAAAGTGAAACCCAAAGATACGTCCACGACAAGGGCAACCCCGACGATGGAGCTAAGCCAGTAACATGAACACGAACATGAACGTGACGGCGACTGATATCCAGGTTCTGCTCGTTGAGGACGATGAAAACGACATCATCATGATCCTGCGAGCTTGCAGGAAGCAAGCGATCGCGAGCCAGGTGCATGTTGTCCGGGATGGACAAGAGGCTTTGGATTACCTGTTCGGCCGCGGACCGTTTACGGATCGCAAGCGGTATCCGCTACCGAGACTCATTCTGCTCGACCTCAACTTACCCAAAGTGGATGGGTTTGAGGTGCTTGAGCACATCAAGAGTACCCCGGTGCTGAGGCGTATCCCGGTGGTGATCCTGACCTCTTCTATCACGAGGCAGGATCTGGTGAGATGCTACGATAGCGGAGCGAATGGGTATCTGATGAAACCGATGAAGTACAAGGATCTTGAGGAGCTGATCCAGGGTGTCAATAGTTTCTGGTTGAAGTTGAACACCCCTCCACCACTGACGTGAGGAAGACGGTCTGTCCGTTCTGTATCCTGCTTCTGATTCACCTTTCCTCCTCGGAGGGTAGTTGAACGATCCTCCAATAGTCCCGGACGGTCTTTATGATCTTCACAAACTTGCTGAAGTCAATTGGTTTGGTGATGTAGCTGCTCGCCCCGCTGTTGTAAGCTTTCGCTATATCTCTTTCATACTCCGAAATGGTCAACACGATCACCGGGATCCGCCGGAGCTTTTCATCCCGCTTGATCCGGACCAGTACCTCCCGGCCGTCTATCTTGGGCAGGTTCAGATCGAGCAGGATCAAATCGGGCCGTGGCGCATCTTGGTGTTCTCCCTGTTTGTGCAGGAAGTTGAGCGCCTCTTCACCATCCCGGACGACGAACAGATCGCTGTCGAACTCGCTCTTCTTCAGCGCCTGCTCAGTCATCTCGATATCATCAGGATTGTCTTCGATCAGCAGGATCTTGAGCTTTCTGACCTCCACCATAGTGGGTTTGCCTTTGTCGTGGACGTATCTTTGGGATTCCCTGATTATCGTTTCACGAAAATCGGGGATTTATACTGTTTCTATAATTATATACCAAATTTCAACGGAAAACATCGGTCAACTGACCGATGGAGTTTATAGGTCACCTGACCGATGAACCTCCCTGCTTTTCTGATCGCCCAGCAGTTGAGACTCAGTGGTATAATCATCCGGAGGAGCTTGACATCTAAGGATCGATTATCATAATCTTAGATACTTGAGATCATGACGCCGCTCCCGTCTCGGAAGATTATCCACGTCGATATGGACGCTTTTTATGCGTCCGTTGAGCAGCGGGACCGGCCCGAACTGAAGGACACCCCGGTGATCGTCGGCGGCCTGGGAGGTCGCGGTGTCGTCGCCGCCGCCTCCTATGAAGCGAGACGGTTCGGGGTTCACAGTGCAATGCCGATGGCCCGGGCGCGAAAGCTCTGTCCCCAGGCCACCTTTCTTGCCGCCAGGATAGGTTACTACCGGGAGATCTCCGAACAAATTCGCCACATTTTCCGCGCTTATACCTCGTTGGTGGAGCCCATCTCCCTGGATGAAGCGTTCCTGGATGTCACCCACTCCCCTCACGGACCGGTCACATCGCTGGCACAACAGATCAAAGCCCGGATCGGGGAGGAAACCGATCTCACCTGCTCCATCGGCGTCGCCCCCAACAAATTCCTGGCCAAGCTGGCTTCCGACATGAAAAAACCCGATGGGTTGGTTGTGATCCGTCCGGATCAGATCGAAGCGCGCCTCGCTCCCCTGCCGGTCAATAAGATCTGGGGCGTCGGGGAGGCCACCGAAAAGAAGCTGCATGCGATAGGCGTTCGCACTATCGGGGCGCTCCGTAACGTGCCACGCCGCACGCTCAAGGAGCAGTTTGGGAAGTATGGAGCTCGGCTGTACCACCTGGCTCGGGGGATCGATGACCGCCCGGTGGAGCCGGAGCGGGAGCCTAAATCGATCTCACGCGAGGTCACCTTTGAGACGGACGTCCGCAACCCCGACAGAATCGTCCGAACCCTTCACGAGTTGAGCGATGCGGTGGCCCAGAAGCTCCGGGAATCCAGGCTCAACGGGCGCACGGTTCAGATCAAGGTGCGGTTTCCGGACTTCACCACCATAACCCGAAGCACCACTCTCAACGTGCCCACCCATGCGACCGAGGTCATCCGGGACGAGGTGGTCGCCCTGTTCGCGAACAAGATGGCCCGCCGACATGGCCGCGGCATCCGCCTGCTCGGCGTCGGCGTTGTCAACCTGAGCCAACAGAAATCACAGCCACTTCAACTTCCTCTCCCCCTGTTCCAGGAACAAAGTGCAAAGCAGACTGAGATCGACCGGTTGCTGGACAAACTCCAGAAACAGTTCGGTAATCGTGTCGTGCGAAGAGGTATTCAATCTCGTTAGGGAAATAACGAATGGGGGAACTGTGACGGGTCTCCAGGCCGCCTTCTATCAACACTAGAAGGCCACTCCAGCCTGGAGGATCACGTTGGCATAAGGAGTTGCTTCGCCCGTGCGGATCACGGCCTTCACCGCCTTGAGCCGACGTTTCAGTTCCTCGTGAGAGATCTCCTCAACGGGCACATCTCCAAACTGCTCGGTGAGGAACCGATAGCAGTCTGGGTTGTGTGACTGGGTCTCCTGGGCGAGGATGACCTTCTCGACGACCAGCTCGCTGGCGATGGCCTGCACCACGTCCTGGAAGCGCGGGATGCCCTGAACCAGGGCCAAGTCAATGCGCTCCACCCCATCGGGGATGGGAAGGCCACAATCGGCAATGGCGAGCCAATCGGTGTGCCCCAGGCGGGCGAGTACCGCGCTGACCCGCTCGTTCAGGATGCCTTGCTTCTTCATAGACACTTACGCCGCTGGTTCACCGAGCTCGCCTTCCTCCCCCCCGACCATCAACTTGACGATCTCATCCAAGGTAGTGTCCTCGACTCGCTTGTCTCCTACCTTCCTGCCCTTTCTCAGGATGAAGATCCGATCCGCGACGGACAGGATCTCCTGCAGGGTGTGGCTGATAAAGATGACCGAGACCCCGCGCTCCTTCAGCTGGACCATCAGGTCGAGCACCTTCCTCACCTCTTTCACCGCCAGAGCGGAGGTCGGCTCATCCATGATGACGACCTTCGGCTCCGTGTAGAGCGCCCGGGACAGGGCCACCGCTTGGCGCTGGCCTCCGGAAAGCTCCCCGACCCTCGCCCCTATCGAATTGACGTTGATCTTTAACCGATTCAGGAGCTGTCGGGCTTCCCGTCTCATCTTTCTCCTGTCGATGACCTCGATCAGATTTCCCAGCGCAAACCGGGTGGGCTCCCGTCCCAGGAAGATGTTGCCGGCGACGTCGATGTTATCGACCAACGCTAACTCCTGATAGACCGTCTCGATCCCCAATAGCTTTGCGTCTTTCGGGTTTCGGATGGTCACCTGCCTCCCTTCGAACAGGATCTCTCCCTCGTTCGGGGAGTAGACACCGGCCAGGATCTTGATCAACGTCGACTTACCGGCACCGTTATCTCCGACCAGCCCCACGATCTCATCGTGGTTCAACTCGAAGTCCACCCGTTGCAATGCTCTGATACCACCGAACCGCTTCGAGATCCGTTTCATCTGCACCACGGGGGCTCCGTCCACCTTATCCTCATTTGGCATATCTCAACCCTCTTGAAAGCGAGATGGCCGCGATGGCCAGGATCAACCCCTTGGCGATAAACTGATAGAAGGCGGCAACGCGGAGCAGGTTCAGCAGGTTGCCCAGGATCGTCATGATCAACGCTCCCATGAACGTCCCTATCAACGACCCGATGCCCCCGGTGAAGCTGATCCCGCCGAGCACACTCGCCGCGATCGCGTCGAGCTCATAGCCCTGGCCCGCGGTCGGATAGGCAGCGTCGAGCCGCGCGTTCAACATGATCCCGCCGAGCCCGGCGCAGAAACCGGAGAAGGTAAACACAAACAGCTTGACGTTATCCACCTTGACCCCCAAGACCCGGACGGCCTCCTCGTTACCGCCGATGGCATAGATGTATTGCCCGGTCTTGGTATAAGAGAGCATCAGCTGCCAGATCACGTATACGACGATGACGATGATCGTCAGGCCGGAGATCGGGCCTGCATATCTGGCGATGATCCTGAACTCGGGCGGGAACAGCGAGATCGGCGCCCCCTTCATGATCACCAGCGCTCCGCCCCGGGCCACGGCCATCATCGCCAATGTCGCGATGAACGACGGGATTCTGATCCTGGAGACGAGCAGTCCGTTGATCGCCCCGCACAGGGAGCCGATGGCCAGTCCGCCCAGAATGGAGACGTAGATCGGCATCCCCCACCATTTCATCAGAGCGGCGGTGATCGCCCCCGACAACGCCAGGACTGAACCGACCGAAAGATCGATGCCCCCCGTCAGGATAACGTAGGTCTCGCCCGCGGCCAGCACCGCGATAACGGAGACCTGAGCCAGGACATTTTTGATATTCCGAGTCGTCAGGAAGTGCGGGGAGAGCAGTGATGAGACGATGATCAATCCGATGAGGGCAACCAGGGCAAAGATCTCTCGATTTTTGTTCAACACACCGATCAGAGATTTGACTTTGTCCATAGATCTCCTTGAATTTCTGCGAGCAGATATCGAAAAAAGCTCAGCAGGGCGGGGAGAACAACCGATCCCCGCCCTGCTCTACGACTCTACCAGATTCTATGGTGTCCGATACACCACCTTGAATAGGATTTGGTATCCCAAGAGATCAGGGAACAAGTGGAGGCGGTACCTTGGTGATCTCCTCCACCTGATCCACATTCTCCCAGGTGACGACCAGTACAGGGGTGGCGATGAGGAGCGCACCGGTCGGCTCATAGATCGGCGTCCCCTCAGGGAGCATCCATCCTTCCCTCTGGTTCTTGGCCACCGCTTCCACAGCCCAGTAGCCCATGATGAAGGGGGCCTGTGCGACCGTCGCCTGGAAGTCACCTCTCCTGACCGCTTCGACGGCGTCATCGATGGCATCAAATCCGACGACGAAGACCCCATCGGGCCACTCGACACCCAGGCCCGCCCCCTTCAGCGCCTCCAACGCTCCCAATGCCATCTCGTCGTTCGCCGCGATCACGGCGTCGATATCGATGGTGACCGCTAGGACGTCCTCCATAACCCTCAGGCCGGTCGCCCGGTCGAAGTTCGCGGTCAAATCGGCAACGATCAGGATGTCCCCTGATTTCTTGAGCGAATCGAGGACGTTGTGGAAGCCTTCCTCCCGTTCCCTGGCCGATGAGGCCCCCGGGATCCCTTCGAGCATCACGACCTTCCACGGTTTGGGCCGTCTCGAGAATCTGAGGAGGTCTACCAGGAATTCGGCCCCTTGCTCCGCCGCCATCACGTTGCTCGTGCCGATATAGGCAAACCGTTCCCCTGCAATCACATCTCGATCCACGGTGAACACCGGGATTCCCGCTTCGTTCGCCCGCCTCACCGCCGTGACCAGCGCCTCGACATCCGCCGGGTTGATCAACAGCGCGTCATATCCCACTATGATGCTGTCCTCGACCTGTCTGGTCTGCAACTCCGGGTCATCCTGTGCATCAAGCACCGTCACGGCCACATTAAATCTTGCTCCCGCAGCCTTGGCGCCATCCGCCACCGTCACAAAGAACGGGTGCATCATGCCGGAGATCAGGAGTGCGACGTCGAGTGGCTCTTCCTGAGCGATGGAGACCGGCATGACCAACGCCATGGCTAGAACGACGATTAAAAACCCACCCACTAAACCTCTGGACTTCATTTTATCTCCCTCCTTGAGATTAGTTTTGCTAGAGCTTCCCTCCGGAAGCAGAGATTTTTCCCTATGGCATCCCCCCTTCGGGTTTATAAGATTTGGGACTTGGATACTTCGACCCCTGGTCGGAGAACTTCACTTTATTCTGTTTCGGGTTTCTCATCCCGTCAGAAGTGAGCAGGATGTTGTCGAAACCAACCACCCCCATCTTGCCCCCCTGAAAACGTTTTCTGAGATTATTTCAATTCTAACTCAACACCTAGTCAAAATCAACCCAGGGCTGATGAACGACTAAGAAGAAAGCTTGACCGTATACTTTAGCGCGGCTTCCAGGCTACCTGGATCGCTGATTCCCTTTCCCGCTTTATCAAAGGCGGTGCCATGTGCGGTGGTACCACAGATCACCGGCAGGCCCATGAAGAGGGTCGCCCCCGTTCGTTTCGCCAACAATTTCCGTGCGATGTTGGCCTGATCGTGGTACATGCAGACGACCCCATCGAAGCCCTCATCCATGGCCGTCACGAATACGGTGTCAGCAGGGAAGGGTCCCTGGACATTTATCCCTTGCTGCTTCGCCCGTTGGATCGCGGGTCCAATTTCGTCAATCTCCTCTCGCCCGAAAAGCCCTCCCTCTCCGGCGTGAACGTTCAGTGCTGCCATCGCGATTTTGGGATCGGTGAATCCTGCTTTCTTCAAGATTCCGTGTAGGTGGCTGATCTGCTTCAGGATCCTGTCTTTCTTGATCAGATCCACGATATCCCTGAAGGGAACGTGCTCGGTCACCGCAACGGTCCAAACCCGATCCATGACGCCCACAGTGAACGGTTCCGAACTTCTTGTCAAATGGGCCAAATAGGCGAGTTCGTCCATGTACTGATACCCGGCCAGATGGAACGCCTCTTTGTTAAGAGGCGCTGAGACCACGCCATGGATTTCCCCAACGAGAGCCATCTCGAAAGCCTTTTGTAGACACAAGGCCGCTGCCCTTCCCATGGCAGGATCGACCTGACCCCACCGCACGTGATCCACACGCAGTCCCTCTGGACACAGGACTTCGACAACTGATGGAGAGAAGTTGACCTCTGATAAGTTTCCGATGGCCTTGAACTGCAGATTTGTTCCCACCATCCTGCAAATATCGACCATGATCTTGGGGTCACCGACAACAAAGGGATGACAAATGTCCCAGGCCGTCCTCTGAGATAGGACCTTGATGATAAGCTCCGGTCCTATTCCGGCCGCATCGCCCATCGTGATCGCGATCACCGGTTTCTCCACTTGCCTATCCTCCCTTTTATGCAAAGGCGTCAATCGGCGATAACCGCATCGACGACTTTCTCGATGAACACTGGCTCCTCCCAACTTGCGGGTCCCGAACCGATGCGCACCACCACCAGGTCGAGCGAAGGGATCACGTAACATCGGTTACAGAGATGTCCCATGGCCGCAAACGCATCCCGTGGAACCCCAGGCCACTGGATCCCTTGTGTATTTACCCACCAGGTGTAGCCATAGTTGGGATTGAACTCCTGTGAGGTTTGGGTCGCCACCTCGATCCACCAGGGCGCTACGATCTGTCGCCCATCCCAAACCCCGTTGCGCAACATCAAGTAGCCAAATCGCGCCAGTTCACGAGCGCAGATATGGATACCAGTGTGGGCATTGGTATGCGGCCCGATGAATTCGGCACCGACGCCCTGCATGTCCCAGCTGAGGCTCTCGATGCCGATGGGGTCGAACACCCGCTCCTGCATAAACTCGCTGATCTCCCGGCCAGTCACATGATAGAAAGCCAGTGCCAGATGGGCCATTGCGGGATCGCTGTAATCCCATTGGGTCCCTGGCTCTGCCGACAATTGGGATGCCCATCGTTCGGTCGGCCATCGGCGGGCCTTCACCGGTGCGCAGCCCAACGCCGCCTCAAACGGGCCCACCCCGATCTCGGTTGGGAGACCGTAAACACCCGATCTCTGGCCAGGTATGCCGGACGTCATGGACAGTAGATGACGAAATGTGATCTGCTCCTTCCGCGGATCGCTCAACGGATACCCCTCCGGGATGAGGGGGTAGACGAAGCTGTCCAGATCGACGCGCTTGTCCGAGGAAAGCTTGTCCAGCTGACTGTCCTCGAACAGAACGCCGTATGCCGTACCTGTGAACGACTTGGTGCATGACCAGATGTCAAATCGGGTGGGGGTGAGGGTATGGTTTTCGTACCACTCTGTAACCAGGTATCCGTGGCGGATGATGACCACCTCCGAGCTGCTGGAATACAGCGCGTTCCATTCACAGGCGAACTGAAGCCTATCGGGATCCATCCCCCCGATCGATCGAACCTCCTCAGGCCCTTTGAGCCAACGCCATCCTCCCTCCGATTCCGGAGGGGGGTAATAAGTTCGGGCTTCTCCAGATGCAGCTGTCATGATCCTCCTCCCAGGGGCCGGATGAGCTGTCGTCCGGCCCCAACGCTCTTTCGCATCCATTCGAGCTCCATCTGCAACGTCTCGACCTCGCTCTCCCGGTGACGCATCCACTGCTCCAGAATCACGTTGGGATCTTTTTCGCTGGCCCGGACGATCTCAAGAATCCGCTCACTGTTCTGCATCCCCTCACCTAATGGCACACCTGTGATGACGAGGCCGATACCTTCCAGGTCCGGCCGGATCACGTAGTCCTTGAGGTGGAGACTGAGAGCGCACGGGGCAAGCATGCTCACCGTCTCCAGCGGCCAGTTCGAGTGCCGTTCCAACCTCCAACACCATCCCGTGATCTTGAGCCACACGCTTCAGTGCCACCCTTTCCACAGGGGAAAGGTCGTCAAGCGGCAGATTATCCGCGTACTGGACAACATCGACCTCCAGCTCGACGGCTCTGTGTACAAGATCCACCAGAGTTAGGGGGCGAGCGGGACGAAATCTCTTCGTCCCCACCGCCCAACGGAACGCATAGCTTCCTATTCCAAGCCGCATGTCAGTCCCTCGCTAAAACAACATCTCCGTGATGAGCTTGCGGAATGCGTAGGCAGGGGTGCTCGTTTCGATCAGTTCCTCGACTCGGTGACCGTTCTCCTCGACCCAGGATTCCAGAGTTTTGATCATGCCGATGGCTGTGGCCAGTGTATCTGCAGGATCGCCTTGCCGCGAGAAGACGTCGTAAGCGATCCAACCCTGCCATTCCATACGATTGAGGTAGAAGAGGGTTTCCATCATGTCCCAGAGGTTGACCGCGCCAGGCAGCATATCCCAATCCCAAATCCGGTTGTTATCGTTGAAGTGGAGGTGGAAGAGCCGCTCTGCATCGCTGGCAAGGCAGGCTTCAGCCGCGGGGGTTTCCCCAGCAGCCAGGGCATGGCCCACGTCCAGAGTTATGCCCACGTAAGGCTTGTACTCCAGGCTGATGTTGACGTCCTGGCGATGTCCAGCGGTGGTCTTCAAACCCGCAACGAGCCACCTCCACTGGTTCCGATAATCCACCTGAAAGTTATAGTCCCAGCCGTCGATCAGGAGGCATACGGTGATCATGTTGGCACCCAGCTCCGCGGCCAAGTCCATGGCGGTTTTTAGATACTCGACAGCTTCAGCCCGCAGGTTGGAGTCGGTGGAGGTCAGGGAGCCAAACCGCCATTTCTTTTCCGATTTCAAGTTCACATTGACCGCGGACACCGTAAGGTTCAGGTCGTTGACGAGCGAAACGGTCGTCTCGGGCACATCAAAGTCTTGTGGATAAACAATCTCGATTCCATCAGCACCGGAGATCTGTTTTGTCATTTCCAACCTTTCCTGCAGTGGTCGCGCTTTTTGGTATTCGTGGAACCGATCCCGATATGCACCCAATACACCAATAGGCACTGCATGTCTTACCTTCATTACAGAACCCCTACCCTTTCATCTCCGTGAGAGCGATCTCTTTGTTTCTTTCATACACAGGCATCGACCACCAGTCTCAGCAGGCCAGTGTCGTTTTCCTCCTGATCCTGCCACAGCCCTGGACTCTGTACGACGATCAAGTCCAGACCGGGGCAGACCCAGATGTGCTGGCTGCCCGCGCCTGAGGCCGCATAAGCATCGTGAGGCAGACTGGGCCAGAGCTGGCCATGGTCGTTGGTCCAGAAAGCGTAGCCATACTTCCACTGCTCCGACGGACAGTTCGCACAGATGTCAGGTGCGGTCCGCGTCGCCTCGCGCAACCATGCCTTCGGAATGAGCTGTCTGTCCTCCCAGCGACCTCTGTTGCACCATAACCAGCCCAATCGGGCCATGTCGAGCGCATTGGCCTGAACGCCGTCGTAGTAGCCAAAGATGTGGATACGAGCCTTGGGATGCAGGTCAAAGTTCATCAGGTAATAACCCCAAGTCGCACCGATGGAGATGCGCAGCTTTTCGTCAACCAGTTGCTTGAAGCCGGGCGACCCTTCAGGATCGCGGATGTCGTAGAGGCCGTAGATCTTGGCGATGGCATGAGTGAGGATGTTCATGCCGTAGGTCTGATAGTGAAACACCTTGCCCGGTTTTTCATTGGGCTTCATATAGCCGGAGGTATTAGAGATGAGTTGACGAAAAGTGATGTCGCGGTCCTTTTCAAACGCGTAGCGCCCTAACTTAGGGCCTTCGCCCTCCGGCACGTCCATCGCTTCGGGATAGTAGTCGACGATTTTGGCGTCGGCCGATGGAATTTTTCCCTCTTCGATGACGATGCCCAGGATGCAGGAAAAGATCGACTTGGCCGCAGAAGCCAACCACAGCTGTTCGTCACGGTCGACGCGATGGTTCCACTCGGCGACGAGGCGACCGCCTCGGACGATGACGACGCGATAGTGCCCGTCGCCGACGCAGCTGTCGAGCCAGCGTTTGGCATCGTCGAGTTTCTCGGCCGACATGTCGGCTTCATCAGGCGATATACACGCCCATTGGGTATCGGGATAGACCGTTATAGGCATCTCATCCCCCTTATTGAAACACGGAGAAGAAGTGCTCGAAGAACCGCTCGCTGTCTACCTCCAGCGCGATCTCGTGCTTCGGGTCTGAAACGCGCGAATTCCAAAGAGTCATCCCCTGCAACGGCGCGCTTGCCAGCTCTACCTGCACCTCTCCGCGCTTGAATGTGCAGATTCCGTCGTCGAAGATCACAGCTGCAGCTAGGGGATCGTGAAATGTGATCTCGTCCCTTTGCTCAAACCAGACCTCGGCGAAGTCGAGCACCGGCTGCAGCAGATCCACGCTAAAGTGCGCTCGGACTTCCTCGGTATCCATCACCACCTGCGTGGTGACATCCAGACCCACCGAACGATGGACGTTCACATCCGTCTGATAGACAATCGCCGCTGCGTGCGGGTCCACCAGGGCGTTCCATTCCAGCAGGTTTCTTCTGCCGGCTGAACGAACGAACACGCCACACATCAATACCAAGCTCTTCAGTAGTTCAGGGATCCTCGCATCCATTCTGAACAGCAGCGCCACATTGGTCATCGGACCGATCGCCAACAGGACGACTTCGCCAGGATTGTCGTAGATCGTCTCCCTCATGAATCCCAGCGCCCGACCCTGAGGAAACTCCGTGGCGTATTCCCAGTTTTCCAACGCGGCCGCCTGAGGCACCTGAGGTTGCCTTGAAGAGACCAACAGCGGCTGCGGTGCCCCTGGAAAGATCGGGATTTCCTTGCCGGCGACTCTGCAGATGGCACTGGCCAGCATCGCCCGCTTCTCCGGCTCGCCGGTGACGGTCGTGATACCGAGCAAGTCACACTCCGGTTGGGCCAATAGGTAGGCGAGGCAGACAGCATCGTCGATGTCGGATCCAATATCCGTATCGAGAAGTACTTTGACAGACATCTCACTCTCCTTCTGAAAACGTTTTCTGTAATCGTTTTAATCATTATAATCCGATGCCTGAACAAAAACAATTGCTCGTTCAAATTTCCCCTTAGGTCACCCGCTGTATCCGCACAGCGACCCTGGGTTTCCCAGGAAGCCCTATTTTGAATCGACCTGTGAAAGCTCCTTCGAGTGGGGTTATCGTCATCTCCCAAGTATCGATGACTTGGGTGCATTACGAAATTTTTACGAGCAGCAAATTGTCTCCAGAGGAGGTCGAG
>JBHIAT010000054.1:0-20403 GCA_046758705.1 Bipolaricaulia bacterium | reverse complement strand
AACATGTGCATGTTGGCTTCAGACCTTACTTCTAGAAAAGTGTACGGTAGCTAGGATAATTTTATTAGATTATTATTATTAAAATTATATACCTCTAACATCCATCTGTCAAATGGCAGTGACAGAAAAGCTAACATGCTGTGGAAGAGCGATTGCGATCGTTAGTCTATGCCCCTACTCGACCGTCACGCTTTTGGCCAGGTTCCGGGGTTGATCGACGTCCGTGCCGCGCAGCACGGCAATGTGGTAGGCCAGCAGCTGGAGCGGGATCGTGAACAGCATCGGCGTCAGGTACTCACAGGTCGTCTCGGGGATCTTGAAGATGCGATCGGCGATCCGCTCGATCTCCGGGTTCACCACGTCGGTGAACGCGATCACCTGGCCCTTGCGCGCCTTGATCTCCTCGATGTTGGCAAAGACTTTGTCGTAGACACTGTGCCGGGTGACGAGCACGACGACCGGCATGTCTTCGTCGATGAGCGCGATCGGTCCGTGCTTCATCTCCCCGGCCGGATAGCCCTCGGCGTGGATGTAGCTGATCTCCTTGAGCTTCAGCGCCCCCTCCAGGGCGATCGGGTGCAGGATATCGCGGCCCAGATATAGAAAATTTCTCTTATCAAAAAAGTCACGGGCAAGCGCCTCGATCCTTTCCTCCTGGCTCAGCAGCCCCTCCAGCAGGGCGGGGGCGGTCACCAAGCCCTCGAGGGTCTCGCGTGTCTGTTCCTCAGAGACCTCGCCGCGGCGCCGTCCCAGGTGGAGCCCAAGCAGGATGAGCGCGGTGAGTTGGGCGGTGAACGCTTTGGTCGAGGCGACCCCGATCTCGGGGCCGGCATGGGTGTAGACGAGCCCATCGGACTCCCGGGTGATGGTGGAACCGACGACGTTGGGGATCGAGATGATCCTGGCTCCCCGCTCGCGCGCCATCCGCATGCCGGCCAGGGTATCCGCCGTCTCGCCCGACTGGGAGATGGCGACCGCCAGCGTAGCGTCACTGATGTAGGGGTGGCGGTAGCGGAATTCGGAGCCGATCTCGGTCTCGATCGGAACCTGCAGAAAATCCTCCCAGATGTATTTGGCGACCAGACCCGCATGCCACGAGGTCCCGCAGGCAAGCAGGTAGATGTTTTCCAGTCGGTCGAGCCACGACTCAGGAAGGTCGAGATCCAGAAGGACCTCGTCCCGGTTCAATGAGATCCGCTCAAGCAGTGTATCTCTCACCGCCTTCGGCTGCTCGTGGATCTCCTTCAGCATGAAGTGTCGATAACCCTGCTTCTGAGCCATCACCGGGTCCCAGTCGATCCGCTCCGAGTGCCGTTCGATCTCACTCCCCGTGACATCGAGGATCCGGACGCCGTCGCGGCGGATGATGGCCATCTCCCCGTCGTTGAGCGCGACCATGTCCCGGGTATATTCGAGGAACGCGGAGACATCGGAGGCGGCGAAGTTCTCCCCGTCGCCGAGGCCGAGGACGAGCGGGCTCCCCCGGCGGGCGACGATCAGTGCGGCCGGAGATCGCTTTGAGATAACGGCGAACGCGAACGCGCCCTCGATCTGTTCGAGGCCGTGTCTCACCGCTTCCTCCAGATTTCCATACCGGTCGCTGTACTCCTCGAACAGATGGGCAAGCACCTCGGTGTCGGTGTCTGAGGTGAACCGGTGTCCGTTCTCCTGGAGTGTCCGCTTCAACGTCGCGTAGTTCTCGATGATGCCGTTATGGACGATCGCCAGATCTTCACTGCAATCCTGATGGGGATGAGCATTGTGGTCGGTCGGCGTGCCGTGGGTCGCCCAGCGTGTATGGCCCAGACCGATGGTCGCCTCCAGATGATCGGATTGCGTCGCCCGTTCGAGTTCCACGATCTTTCCCGCCTGCTTCTTCATCCAGAGCGTGCCATCCTCCAGCACGACGATCCCAGCCGAATCGTACCCTCGATACTCCAGGCGCTTCAAACCCTCCATCAGAATCGCTTTGGCCTCGCGGTGGCCCACGTAGCCGATGATACCGCACACATCCGCCTCCTTTTCCTCTCAGGGGTGTTTGAATCCCGGCTTCTGATGTCGATTTAACATATTAGCACGTCGTTGAGTCGAAGGCAACTTCCCCGGCGAAGACCGAGGCGCTTTTGACATAAATCGCGCCGCCGCAAGCTGTGGGGTTTTAGCCCCAGCAGATAAGGCAGCTTGTTGATCTTGGAGTCGGTATATGCTACCTTGATGTTGATATCGAGGTGCGGAAGATTTAAATGTATCGGGTGCGTCGGCTCAAGATCGGTAAGAGTTCGCTTCTGGATCAATTGGCCTTGGAATGTGGACGAGTCTATTCCCAAACCTTGGTTTGCTTCTGGAGGACGGTGCGGCACAAGGGGCTTTGGCTCAAACCGAGGCACCTGATGCGCTGGGTTAACTCCGATATGCTTCACGCTCACACGGCTGATGCCTGCGTTCAAGCCTTCTTTTCGGCCCTCAAGAGTTGGAGAATCCGTCGGAAGGAAGACCCCCAAGCGAAACCTCCCAAGCGGCTGTGCCGCTACTTTCGCATCGAATACAAATCGAGTGCCATCATCCACAAAGATGGCGTCTTGCGCTTGAGCAACGGGCGCAATGTCGCCCCGTTGGAGATTCCTTGGTCTTGGGAAACTCCTAAGACGGTGGTGATTCGTTGGGATGGGGAACAATACGAAGCGATTGCCACCTACGTACTCCCCAACGTCCATCCGATTAAGGCGGGGCGAGCGGTGGGCATCGACTTAGGCGAGATTCACTTGGCTACGACTTCGGATGGACTGATTGTCAACGGGCGCGTCTACCGATGCAACTGTGGCTTTGTTGGGCATCGGGATCATGTGGGTGCGGTCAATATCCTGTCCAAGTATCTGGGACAAGTCCCAGTAGCTGGCCTAATGGCACGGCCCACGGGCTGGCGCTTTCAAGCGCACGCCCGTGTAGCTCGCGGCTTTGAGCTGCGAGAAGCTGCGCGACTTTAGTCGCTGCGGAGTGTCACAATTTGACATATTGTTTGTATATAAAGTAGAAGTGTGGGTACAATATAGTTGCCCAAAATATCGAGAGGAGGGTCTCTCATGAGACGGACGAGAGTCAAAGCGTTGCTCGCAGACGCGATCAGCAATACACCGGTGGTCCTGTTAGAGGACCCGGAATCACAGAAGGTGATGCCGATATGGATCGGTATCCCTGAGGCCAGTGCGATCTCCTTCGAGCTGCAACAACGGGATTTTCCCCGACCCCTTACCCATGATCTGATGAAGATCATCATCGAGCAGCTCGATGGTAAGCTGGAGAAGGTGGTGATCGACAGCATCCAGGACCAGACCTTCTATGCCACCCTGTTTGTCAGAACCAATGGTGGAAAGGTGCGTGAGATCGATGCTCGCCCCTCGGACTCGATCGCCCTGGCGCTCAGGACGGAGAGCCCGATCTACATCGCTGACGATGTCTTCGACGAGGCAGCGATCGAATCCCCATTCGGTGAGGGTGAGGACGAAGAGGATGACAAAGATGAGTTTCAGGAATTCATCCAGGAGGACATGAGGCTGGATGATTTTAAGAAGCTTATGCGATGAGTTATCCCTCGATGATCTGAGCGTCTTCGGGCAGGGCGAGGAGCCCCTCCTTCGTTAGGCCCTGATTGATCATCAACTCATCGATGGTGGTGGTGATCGCCACCTTTCGGGACTCTCCTCGAAACTCTTCGATAATGGTGCTCACCATTTTGCGAGGCAGGAGATCGGTCGCTGAGATCCAGATCCGTTGTTCCTCGAACTCGAAACCCGATCCCTGCTTGGGAACAGCTCTCAGGATGAAGAAGCCCTCGGTTCGATCCATGGAGAGCCCGAACCCTTCCGGGTCGGGTAACTCGAACAACAGGTTCGGGTCCAGCGGGAGCTCCCTCTCCGAAAGCCGCGTGCGAATGATGGTGCGGTTCAATGGCAGGTATTGGGAGAACAGGTCGCCGTCCAGGGTATAGATCTGTCCGCGCAGCAGGTTCGGTTTGATGTACTCCACACGTATCACGCGTTCCCCCCAGATCATCATGATCCTCAGTTGGATCTCTTGCTCTGGAGCTGACTCTATCGGCAAGAGCGGTCGCCGTATCGTGATCAGGGCGTTTAGATCGGTGATCCCGGCATAGGCCTTGCTGGTTGCCTGGTAGAGTTCCTCGGCCGTCTCGATGGTTGGAGAGGGGTCGACCTGAAGTCTCCCGACGGTCAGGATCGGGATCAGCATCAGGATCAGCATCAGCACCCCCCATAGGGGATACCGCATCGGCCCTCTCCACATCAATTTCATCTTCATCCTTTCTTTATCTATGGCCATGTGCAAGTATTGTAGCAACGACGATTAAGAATTGCAATGGGACTGAGCGCATCGGTCCGAGCCGCGGTTGACGATCGGCAATCGCTGGACCTATCATAGGTTGGAGGAAGATGTCAATGCATTCACTGAAGACGATTCGTGACCTGGATGTCTCGGGGAAGCGAGTGCTAGCACGGGTTGATTTCAACGTTCCACAGGAGAATGGCCAGATTATCGACGACACCCGAATCCGGGGGGCGTTGCCGACGATCCGCTATCTGGTTGAGGGAGGGGCAAAGCTGGTGTTAGCTTCCCATTTGGGAAGGCCTCAAGGGAAACCAGTCGAAAGCCTCAGGATGGACCCGATCGCCGAACGGCTGTCGGAGTTACTCGTCCGTCCGGTCCTCAAATTAGACGATTGCGTCGGAGAGATGGTGGAGCGGGCGGTCAGTGGGATGAAGCCCGGTGAGGTTGTTCTGTTGGAGAACACCCGGTTTCATGAGGGGGAGACAAAGAACGATCCGGTGTTTGCAGAGGCGCTGGCCCGGGTCGGGGAACTGTTCGTGAACGACGCCTTCGGGACGGCCCATCGGGCACACGCCTCCAACTACGGGGTCGCTAAGCACCTGCCTGCCGTCGCCGGGCTGCTGATGGCAAAAGAGGTGGAGCAATTAAGCCGAGCGGTGGAAGACCCGGAGATGCCATTCGTGACAATTATCGGTGGCAAGAAGGCAGGGAGCAAGATCGGGGTGCTGCACGATCTGATGGATCGGGTCGAGACGTTTCTGATCGGCGGCGGAGTTGCGTTCACCTTCCTGGCTGCTCAAGGATATGGGATCGGGGATTCGGTCGTCGATGAGCAGATGCTCGATGAAGCGGCACGGCTGATCGAGACAGCCGATCACCACGGTGTCTCACTCCTCCTACCCGTCGATCTTCGCATCGCCGAGCGGTTCGATGCGGGGGCTGTGACCCGGATCGTCCCGGTCGATGGGATCCCACAGGGTTGGATAGGCCTCGACATCGGTCCGGAGACGGTCGCCGCCTTCAATGCCCAAGTCGCCCGGGCGCGGACGATCGTCTGGGCCGGTCCGCTGGGAGCGTTTGAGCTGGAGCCGTTCATCGAGGGCACCCAACAGGTCGCCGAGGCGGTCGCTACCTCAGCGGCGTTCTCGATCATCGGCGGCGGGGAGACGGCGGCGGCGATCGTCAAGCTGGGGTTGGCCGATCGCATGGACCATGTATCAACCGGGGGCGGCGCCTCACTCGCCTTCCTCCAGGGGAAGACGCTCCCGGCTATCGAGCTGCTGCAGGCAGACCGGTGAATTTGCCAGCTGCGCTGAGGTGTGATATAATGAAGGTCGATCGGGCGGGTGTAGCTCAGTGGTAGAGTATCGGCTTCCCAAGCCGAGGGTCGCGGGTTCAAATCCCGTCGCCCGCTCCAGTTGGGGAGGGGTGGATTACAGGCAAACGCCTGGTTCACCCCTCCCCAGTTGTCTATACAGAGAACCTGTGGACAACAAGATAGTTCGTCACTGTACCTCCGATAGCTTAATACGGATTCACACTCATGCCATGAAGTGCATTCAAGTGCAAGTCAAGGTCAACGGAGGGGGGAACGATGGCCGATCTGTTCAGCGCCGAGTTGGAAGGGCTGTCGCTGGATGAGCTGGAGGAGCGGGCCCGTGAGGGGTGTCGAAAGCTCTGGGAGGAGATCTATGGCGGGGTAAACTTCGTCTTCGGAGAGGGGAATCCGAATGCGGACCTGATGTTCATCGGTGAGGCTCTGGGTGTGGAGGAGGATCGCCTCGGTCGGCCGTTCGTCGGCCGGGCCGGGCGCAAGCTGGACGAGGTTCTAGAGTCGGTCGGTATCCGCCGACAGGACGTCTACATCACCAACGTCATCAAAGCGCGCCCGCCGGGCAATCGTACCCCCCAGGCGGATGAGATCGAGCTCAGCTACCCGTACCTCGAAGCGCAGATCGCGATCATCAACCCCAAGATCATCGTCACCCTGGGGAATGTGGCCACCCAGGCCCTGCTGAAGACGACCCAAGGGATCAACGCACTCCGGGGGAGGTTCCACCCCTGGCGTGGGGGGATCCAGGTCTTCCCGATGTTCCACCCCAGTTACCTGCTGCGGAATCCATCTCGGGAGAAAGGGAGCCCCAAATACCTGACCTGGCTGGATATCCAGAAGGTCAAACAGGCGCTCGAGGCCGAGACCGCCGTGTAAGATCACCGCAAAAGAGGCGGAGAGTATGTCCGAAGCGATAGATGAAGAGGGTCTGACCGAAGAGGAACGACGCAAACAGGTCGAAGCGGCTCTCAACGAGGGGAAGCAGCTCAGGAAGGCGAAACGGCACGAGGAGGGGATCGATCTGTTGGTCGACGCACTCCGTTACGGCGTCGAGAAGGCTCACATCTACTATCAGTTGGGGAATATCTACTACGATGTCGGTGATCTGGATCGTGCTGAGTATGCTTACAAGCGGGCGATCACCACCGACCCCGACCATGTCAACGCCCACCACAATCTCGGGGTCATCTACCGACAGCAGGGACGGATTGCTGAATCGATCAAGATTCAAAAGCGAGCCACCAGACTGGAGATGAAGCGACCGAGGCGGGCCAATTGGAACCCAGTACAACGCAAGTGGTTGCAACGTATGGCCTGGCGAAGCTTGATGATCGGCGCCGTCCTCATCGGGATTGTCACTCTGATTGTCTTTCAGCTCACCCGATGATCCTGGTCGCGATCGACGATGCTCAGAGCGGAAGGATTGGTCAAGAGCTATAACGGCAGGCGGGTCGTCGATGATGTTTCGTTGGAGATCGAACGCGGGACGGTCGTCGGACTGTTAGGCCCCAATGGGGCAGGCAAGACGACCACTTTCCACATGATCCTGGGGATCGTGTCAGCGGAGCGGGGTCATGTCTACCTGGACGATATGAAGATCGATGATCTCCCATTCCACCGGCGGGTACGGCGGGGGATCGGCTTCCTCGCTCAAGTGCCCTCCGTGTTCCGGAAGATGACCGTCGAACAGAACCTGATGGCGATCCTGGAGCATCAGGAGGGCTCACCGCAGCAATGGGCAGCGAAGGCGGAGACACTCCTCCGGGATCTGGACCTGATCGATCTGCGCCACCAGAAAGCCCATACCCTGTCAGGCGGGGAACGGCGACGGGTGGAAATCGCCCGTTCGCTAGTCGCCTCTCCCGCATTTATGCTTCTGGACGAGCCGTTCTCCGGTATCGATCCGATCTCGATCGAGGAGATTCAGGAGCTCATCCTGTCGTTGAAGCGCCGGAACATCGGGATTGTGGTGACCGATCACAACGTCCGCGAGACCCTGGAGATCACCGATCGCGCCTACCTCATCAACCAGGGCAGAGTTCTGATGAGCGGGACACCGGACGAGATCACCTCCGATCCCCGGGCGCGCAAGTTCTACCTGGGCGAGCGATTCCGGATGTAATCTAGTATAATAATGATCGGCAATGACTAAACGGTTCATTATCGATCGTTATATCTTCTTCCAGTTGATCCCGCCGTTCCTGTTCGGGATCGGGCTGTTTGCGGTCTTTCTATCGATTGACCCCCTGCGGTGGAGCATCAACTATATCTTCGATAGGGGGGCTCCGGTCGGGGTGGTCATGCAGCATTTCCTCTATACACTTCCCTCGCTGATGGTGTTCACCTTCCCGATGAGCACGCTGTTGGCGGTGCTGCTCGTCTTTGGCAATCTGTCGGCGAACCACGAGATCATCGCGATGCGGGCCGGAGGGTTGAGCTTTCACCGGCTCACCATCCCGCTGATCGTGTTCGGGGTGCTCGCCTCAATCCTCACCTTCACCTTCAGCGATTGGATCGTCCCCGCGGCCAACGAACAGGCGAATCGGATCCTCTATGAGGGGGTGCTCAACCGACCGATCCCTCAGGTCCAGCGAGATATCTTTTACAGCCAGAAAGAGGACGGGAAGCTAAAGCTACTGTTTTACGCCGCGCGCTTCGACGGCCGGCGAATGATGCTCAACGACGTGAACATCCAGGAGTTCGAGGAGGGAAAACTCCGCCAGATCGTTACCGCCAGCCGGGCGATCTGGAACGCATCGGAACACCGTTGGTACATTGAGGACGGGGCGATCAACCGCATCGGCGAGGAGGGTCGGGCGAACCTGTTCGTGCGGTTTGATCGGCGAGCGGTGAGCATCAAAGCGCCCCAAGAACTGGCGCTCAGCAGAGGCGATCCGGAGAAAATGAGCACCAGCCAACTGCGCCACTATATCCAGGTGCGCCAGGAGAGCGGCCATCCGGTGACTCAGCTGTGGGTGATCTACCACCTGAAGTTCGCCATCCCGTTTGCCGCGCTGATCTTTGTGCTACTCGGCGCGCCGGTCGCGGTCAGGCCGGCCCGGGCCTCGAAGGCGCTCAGTTTCGGCCTGAGCCTGGTGATCATCTTCGCCTACTATATAGTGTTGAGCTTCTCTCAGGTGTTCGGCCAGCGTGGTTATCTGCCTCCGCCGCTGTCCGCTTGGATGCAGAATCTGCTGTTCGGCGCGTTGGCCGTCGCGTTCCTGTGGTGGGCGAACAAGCGGGCGGTCTGAACGCGACATCTCGAAGCACTTAACAGGTTGCTATAGCTGATACCACTCCCCGTACTTCGCCCGCAGATATCGGACGTACGGCTCAATGCTCAACGGCCCGTCGGTGACGCGCTCGATGAGCTCAGACGCGGTGTACTTGCGACCGTACTGGTAGATGTTCCCCTTGAGCCAGTTGTGCAACGTGCCAAACTCTCCCGCTTCGATCTCGGTTGTGATCTCAGGATGGGCATGCAGAGCGGCTTCGAACCACTGGGCGCTCAGAATGTTGCCCAGCGTGTAGCCTTGGAACGCGCCGCCGATGGTGCCACTGTACCAATGCATATCCTGAAGCACGCCGTCGTGGTCGTCCGGCGGGACGACACCTAGGTCAGTCTTGAACCGCTCGCGCCACGCTTCGGGCAGGTCGCGCACGGCAAGGCGGCCCTCAAGCAGCTCCAGCTCGAAATCGAAGCGCATCATGACGTGCAGGTTGTAGGTCACCTCATCGGCGTCGGTACGGATCAGCGAGCGCTCGACCTTGTTGATCGCCCGGTAGAACGTCTCCAGCGGCACCGATCCGAGCTGGTCCGGGAAGACCTGTTGCAGTTTGGGATAGAAGAACTTCCAGAACCCCCGACTGCGTCCGACGAGGTTCTCCCATAGGCGGGATTGGCTTTCATGAACGCCTGCTGAGGTCCCGTCAGCAAGCGGCGTGCCTTCGAGGTCGGTGCGGATGCCCTGCTCGTACAGCGCGTGACCGGCCTCGTGTATCGTACTGAACAGCGCCTCACTCAGATCGTCTCCCTTGATGCGGGTGGTGATGCGTACGTCGCTGAGCGAGAACTTCGTCATAAACGGATGAGGGGTTTTATCTTGGCGGCCGCGCTCAAAGTCGTACCCGAAACGCTTGATAACCTGGAGGCCGAATGCCAACTGCTGTGCTTCGGAGAAGGTCTGGTGCAGACACGAGTCGTCCGAGACAGGCTGCTCGGTGATCGCCTCTACGATAGGTACGAGCTGTTTGCGCAGCTTGGCGAACAGGGCGCGCACGGTCGAGGCCGTCATGCCGTAGTCCGCAAAGTCAATCAACGGATCGGCGATGTGCTCGTAGCCGGGGAAGAAGTCGGCGAGCTGTCGGCTCAGGTCGAGCGTCTTTTCCAGGTAGGGTCGCATAGCGGCGAAGTCGTTCGCCGGCCGGGCTCGGGTCCAGACCTCGTAAGACTCGGCCGTGTGGCTGTGGAGCTGGGCGATGAACGATGGCGGCATCTTCACCGCTCTTTCATAGTCACGCCGCGTGACGCGGATGAGGCTGGCCTCGTCCGAGTCGTAGGGCAGACTCTCCTCGTAGGGTCTTAGCTCTTCGAGCAGCTTTCCGACGGCCGGGTCGGTGAACTTCTCGTGTGCGAGCCGTCTTAGCGTGGCGAGCTGTCGCGCGCGGGCGGGTGCACCACCGGACGGCATATAGGTCGACTGATCCCAGTCCAACAGCCTGGCAGCGGACTCCAGGTCGTTGGCCTCGACGAGGCGGGTCTTGAGCTCTTGGAGTTTGCCCTTCACAGAAGTTTTCCTCCTAACCTCTTTCGATTATTATACTAAAGTATCGAGAAGTTGAAAGGGGACTAGATGAGAACTCTGTCTGCTTTGCTGTTCTGGGTTGTGATGGCCGTCCTGTTGGGGGTCGGTGTGTTCGCCCAGGAACCGGTCGTACTCATCAACTACTGGCATTCCTACGGGGGGGAGTTCGGCAAGGCCCACGAAGCGTTGATCGAGCGCTTCAACCGGGAGCATCCTGGGATCCAGGTTCGCTATAGCTACAACGGCAGTCCGTTTACCATGCGAGATAAACTCCTGGTCGCGATCGCGACCGAGACCGCACCGGATGCGGTCGCGATCGAGGACTATTGGACACCGCAGCTTGCCGCCGCCGATGCGATCGTCAAACCGGGGGATCTCTCCGCCGGCACCGCAGCGCTAGACGACCTGTTCCCGCCGTTCCTGGAGAGCGCCCGTTACGCCGGTGAGGTCTGGGCGGTGCCGTACGCGGCCAGCAGCCTGGTTCTGTACTACAATAAGGACCTGTTCCGGGAGGTGGGACTCGACCCGGAGGCCCCGCCGCACACCTGGGAGGAACTCGTCCAGATTGGGAAGCGATTGACGGTCGATCGAGACGGAGACGGACGGATCGACCGCTGGGGGCTGAGCTTCCCGCTCACCACCCAGCGTGGGGTCGTTTACTACTGGATCCCATTCCTGTGGCAGGGTGGCGGGGAGTTGTTCAACGTTGATTACACCGAGACGCGATTCGCCTCCTCAGCGGGTGTCAGGGCGCTCCAGTTTTGGATGGATCTGATCTACAAACACGAGATCGTGCCGCTCTCCCCGCCGCCCGGAGGGTTCGAGTCAGGGACGGTGGCAATGGTACTCGCCTCCTCGGCTCGACTCAATATCATCTACAAGCCGAGGGTCCCGTTCGAACTCGGGGTGGCCCCGTTGCCGCGAGGAAGATACCAGAGCACCATCCTCGGCGGCAAGCACCTGGCAATCCTGACCCGCGATCGGACAAAACAGGAGGCGGCCTGGACGTTCGTCCGCTGGATGACCGACACCGAACGCAGCCTCGAGTGGAGCATGACGACCGGCTATATGTCCCCCCGTTCCTCGGTGATCGCCTCGGAGCGGTTTCGAACCTACCTCGACGAGGAGCCGCGCGCCGGGGTGTCGATCGACGGGATCTCTTACACCCGGCCACGGCCGAACACCCCTGCCTACACCGACGTCTCACGAGTCTTAGCGATGGCCATCGAACGGGCGCTCTTCGGAAGGGAGAACCCCCAGCAGGTCCTCGAGGAGGCGGCCCGGGAGTCCGACCGCATCCTGAGGGCAACCCAGCCGCCGGAAGGTTAAGTGCTCGTCAGGTCCAACCGCTTGTATTGGTTGAGGTAGTTGATGATCCCACCTGCTGCCACAATTCGCATGAGAGATTGGGAAAACCCTTGACCTTGAATACGGTGCTCATGAGTGCGATCGATGATGATCCCTTGGCTGAGTTCAACCTCCAGCTCATCGCCGTCCTCGATGCCATCGGTGGGGGCAATGAGTAGGGGCAGGCCGATGTTGATCGCGTTGCGGTAGAAGATCCGGGCGAACGACCGAGCGATCACCGCGCTCACGCCGGCAGCCTGGATCGCCAACGGCGCCGTCTCCCGACTCGAACCGGAGCCGAAGTTCTCCCCGGCCACGACGAAATCCCCTGACTGTACCTGTTCAGGAAACTCGGGGCGTACCTCACAGAAGCAGTAGCGGGCGAGTTCCTCCGGATTGGTGCTCAGGTTGTATCGGCCGGGGGTGATCAGGTCGGTGTTGATGTTGTCGCCAAAAACCCAGGCGCGACCGGTCTGTTTCACCTTTGTCTTGGACATCTCATCCCTCTCAGGAGACTGTCGGGGCGGTGATCACGCCGGCCAGCGCCGATGTCACCGCGGTCGCCGGGCTGGCCAAATAGATCTCTGAGTTTGGGGAGCCCATCCGCCCCTGGAAGTTCCGGTTCATCGTCGCCAGACATCGCTCCCCGTCGGCCAGCACCCCTTGATGTCGGCCGATGCACGGACCACAACCGGCGTTGGTGACGGTCGCCCCGGCGTCGATGAATGCCTCGATGTAACCTCGGCGCATCGCCTCCTTGTAAACCTCGTTCGAGCCCGGAGTGATGATCAGCCGCACCCCATCTGCGATCCGTTGGCCCTGCAAAATCCTGTAAGCGACCTCAAGGTCCTCCAACCGTCCGTTGGTACAGGTTCCGATGAAGATCTGATCGAGTTTGAGACCGGCAACCTCCTCAACATCCCTCACGTTCTCCACCTCATGGGGGACAGCGATCTTCGGCTTTAGTCGGCCGGCATCGATGTGATAGACCCGTTCGTACTCAGCGCCGTCGTCAGGGTGTAGTTTACGGATCGGCTGTTTCGTCCGCCCGTTCAGGTAATCCAAGGTGACCTGATCAGCGGCGATCAGGCCGGCCTTTGCCCCCATCTCGACCGCCATGTTCGCCAGCGTCATCCGATCGGCGATCGTCATGCGTTCGACCGCCTCCCCCTCGTACTCGATCGCTTTGTAGATGGCTCCCTGAATCCCGATCTGTTTCACGATCTCCAGGGTGAGATCCTTAGTGTAGACGTTGTCGGGAAGCGCCCCGGAGATCTCAACCCGGATTGTCTCGGGAACCCGGAACCAGTTTCCTCCGGTCGCCCAGGCGACGGCGATATCGGTTGAGCCCATCCCCACTCCAAGCGCGGCAAATGCACCGTAGGTACAGGTATGAGAATCGGCCCCGACGATCAGCGCACCCGGGACCACATATCCCTTCTCAGGGAGGATCTGATGGGAGATCCCCTCCCCGTAATGGACGTTCCGGATCCCATTCTGCTCGATGAACTCCCAGATTCGCCGGTGCAACGTCGCCGCGTTGGGATTGGGAGCGGGGACGACGTGGTCGAAGACGATCACCATCTTGTCGGTATGGAGTTTTCCGTCGGTTACCTTTTTTAACTTCTTGAACGACTCGATCGCCAGCGGCGTGGTCGTGTCATGAGACATGATCAGGTCGACCTCGGCCAACACCGACTCCCCGGCGCGAACGTCCCGCCCCAGCTTCTCCGAGAAGATCTTTTCAACCAATGTCTTGCTGCGTGTACTCATATCCCTTCAAGATCAGGCTCGTGGTCGTCTTGTTCACCCCTTCTGTGGTGCGCAACTCCTCGATGATGTCGTTGAGATCCTGAATCGAATCGGCGGTGACGTGAGCAATCAGGTCATACTCCCCCGCGATCTCATAGACCTGATCCACTTCGTCGAACGCCATCACCCGTCGGGTGATTCGTGTCGTGTAGGAAACGCTGCTCAACGCCATAGCGACGATCGCCTCGATTTTGATCGGGACCCGACGACGCACATCGAGTTCCAGAACGTCGTCGGCGATCTCCAGGAGGTCGATATCAGTGAAGTGTCGTTTCACCGGTTTTTCTTTGATTCGGCTGACGATCTCTTCAAGCTGGGCTGCGGTCGGCTTGATCCCCATCTCCTCCAGCCTGGCCCGCACCGTGTCCCGACCGGTGTACTTGTCGATGATGATCTGGCGATGCCGCTTCACGATCTCAGGTGGGATCGCCTCGTAGGTCCTTGGGTCCTCGAGGACCGCCCGGGTGTGAAGTCCGGCCTTGTGGGAGAACGCGCTCATCCCGACGATTGGTGCCAGATCACTGTTGAACACCCCCGAGTACTTTTCGACGAGGTGAGAGAGCTCAGGCAGCATCTCCAGCGCCCAATCGTTCTCGACGTGATACAGCATCTTGAGCGCGATGATCACTTCGGCCAGCGACGCCAAGCCGGTCCGCTCACCGAGCCCGTTGACGGTGACGTCGATCAGCCGGGCACCGGCCTCGTAGCCGGCCAGTGAGTTAGCGACCGCCATGCCGTAATCGTTGTGACAGTGGACGTGGACCGGCACCGACAGCTGTGAGACGACCTGATCGACAAGCACCCTCATCGCCGTCGGGTGCATCGTCCCGACGGTGTCGGCGATGCTGATGCGATCCGCACCCGCCTCCTCCGCCCGCCCCACGACTTCCAGCAGGTAGTCGAGCTCGGTCCGGGTGGCGTCCTCGGGAGTGAACCGGACTTTGAGACCGTGATCTTTAGCGTAGCAGATGCTGTCAACGATCTTCTCCAGGGCCACCTCCCGACTGATGTGGAGCTTATGCTCCAGACTAAGCGGCGAGGTCCCAAGAAAGATCCCAACCCACACGGTCCCAGCCGTCAGCGCGTCGTCGATGTCAGAACGCATCGCTCGGGCGTGGGCTAAAACTTGAGCTCTGAACCCCTCGTGAGCGATCCGCTCGACCGCTTCCCGCACGTCCGGGGAGACGACCGGATGGCCGGCCTCGATGATGTCCACACCGAACTCATCGAGCCGTCGGGCGATCTCCAGCTTCTCGTCAACGGAGAACGAGACGTTCGCGGTCTGCTCCCCCTCCCGCAACGTCGTATCGAGAATCTCGATGGTTCGTCCCGGTTTGTGCTCGTTCATACTCGATTTAACTCCTCCCAACACCGCATCGTTATGAAACAGCGTGGAGGTCATTATAGGTGGAGCAGCGCCGAAATGTCAAAAGGTTTGCTAAAAACTTGCATATCGCGTGAGCTAAGCATATCCTTTTTGCATTGGAAACCCGTCTAAGAATCTAAATGATAATGATCCGCTCACCATTTTTCTGGTCGAATGTTGCGGCAGCTTGCGCGAGCGTATTCTTTGGCGTTTCGGTGGTTGCAACCCGGTTTGTGATCGTACAGACCAACCCCTTTACGCTTGCATTTCTGCGTTATTTCCTCGCGACCTCCTTTATCTTCCCGATACTGGTACTTACGAGACATCACCGCATCAACCGCTCAGATCTTCTTCCAGTGGCTGTGCTCGGCATCATCTTCTTTGGAATCTTCCCGTTTACATTCAATACGGGGCTCAAGCACACGCTTGCGTCGCGCGGGGCGCTGATATTAGCCACTATCCCGCTTCTAACGCTACTCCTCAGCACGGTCTTCCGTTTTGAGACGATAACCTGGCTAAAAACAATCGGGGTCTTCCTGACGCTTATCGGCGTGGCAACGGTTATTGGAGAAAAAATGTTAGGACAGACGATATCGAATCAAATCTGGTTTGGCGATCTATTTATACTGATCACCTCACTCTGTGGAGCGGTTTACAATACGTTCTCCCGACCCTATTTCCGCAAGTATTCAGCACTGACGCTCACCGGGTACTCCATGCTTTTCGGAACTATTTTCCTTTTGCCTTTCGCCGCTACGGAAGGTTTATTTCAACAACTTCCTACGTTCAACTTCTCCGGTTGGCTGGCTGTGCTCTACTTGGGCCTATTGGGCGGTGTCTTAGGTTTTTACCTTTGGGCATATGCGCTTGAGAGATCAACCCCAACCCGGGTTGCGGTATTTGTGAATCTCAACCCGCTGACGGCCACTATACTGGCTGTGCTTCTCCTCGGAGAAACGGTAACGGTTCGCTTCGTATTGGGATTTGCACTCGTGCTGGGAGGTATTGGACTCACGAACTGGAGAAAGCGTCAATCTACGCCTTCACCCCCGATTGTTCCGCACCACAGATAGATGTATGCCGTGTTCGTGTTGCAGCCGGTTGAGCGAGTGTGTAATATAAGGTCGCCTTTATCTCAACGGGAGGAGAACCGATGCAGATCGCGATCCTGGGCGGGACCGGCCATCAAGGACCGGGCTTAGCGCTACGGTTCGCCAAGGCCGGAATCGATGTGCTGATCGGGTCCCGCCAGCTTGATAAGGCAGGGCGGGCCGTAAACCAAGTCACCCAAATCCTTCAGGAATTGGGCGTTCAGGAAGCAAATCGAGTCGTCGCCCGCACCAACGAAGTGGCAGCACAGCAGGGGGAAGTGATTTTCATGACCGTCCCTTATCCCGCCCATCGTTCCCTGCTTCCCGACATCCGAGTCGACCTTCAGGGAAAAATCTTCGTCGATGTGACCGTCCCGCTGGTGAGCTATAAGCCGCCCCGACTGGAGTTTCCGAACGGGAATTCGGCAGCCGAGGAGGTGCAACACATCCTGGGAGAAGCGGTCAAGGTCGTCGGTGCGTTCAAGATGACCCCTGCCCCAGCGTTGGCCGCGATTGACCATGAGCTCGCATCCGATGTGCTCGTCTGCGGAGATGATGACTCGGCCAAGGCGGAGGTGATCCGGCTCATCGAGCGGATCGGAGCCCGGGCGTTCGACGCCGGACCGCTGGAGCACGCAAGGATCCTCGAGGAACTGACCGCCTTGCTGATGGGGCTGAACTTCAGGTACAAACGGCGAGCGATTGACATCCGACTAACCGGAATATGATCCGTATCTTAGGCATAGAAGGTTTCCCAATTATCGAGGGGCGCTGCAATCTGGAGCAGGAGATCATCAACTGCCTACAACAAGCCTCGCCCACCCCGCACCTACAGGATGGAGATATCCTGGTCATTGCCCACAAGATCATCTCCAAAGCTGAGGGACAGACGGTCGACCTGAACTCGGTTGAGGTCGGTCCCCGGGCGCGGGAGATCGCTGAGACGACCGGCAAGGACCCGCGGCTCGTTGAAGTGATCCTGAGGGAGTCGCGGGCGCTGATCCGGGTGGTAGGGGAACATATCATCACCGAGCACCGCCTGGGGTTCATCTGTGCCAACGCCGGGGTCGATCGCTCCAACTCCGGATCTCTGGATCGGGTCGTCCTGCTGCCGGCCGATCCGGATCGAACGGCGAACCAGATCCGGAAAGCCGTCGCCCGCGAACTCGGCCGGGAGATCGCCGTGATCATTGCCGACACCCACGGACGGGCGTTCCGGGTCGGAGCGATCGGAACCTGCGTCGGGATCGCCGGGATGGCTCCGTTGCTTCACCTCGGCGGCAGTCATGATCTGTTCGACTATACGATGACGACCACCATCGAAGCGATCGCCGATGAGCTGTGCGCCGCCGTGACACTGGTCATGGGACAGTGCGACGAGGGGATCCCGTTGGCGCTGATCCAGGGCTTTTCATATGAAGCCGAGGAGGGCTCGTTTCGAGATATCCTGATGGAGCCGGAGCAGGATCTGTTCCGCTGAGGAGGTCGAGATGGCAGAGGAGCGAATCGATATCGGTCTGATCGGGTTGGGGCGGATGGGAAGCATCTATGTCAGGCATCTGGCTACACACATCCCGGAGGCACGGCTGGCGGCGGTGGTCGACGTTCGGGCCGGGATCGCCGAGACGATCGCCGCCCAATATGGTGTCGATCGCTGGTATTCGGACCATCGGGAACTCCTGGAAGCGGAAGCCAGTTCACTGAACGCGCTCGTAGTCGCCACATCGACGGACACCCATGTGGAGATCATCGAGGACGCTGCTCAGGCGGGGATCGATATCTTCTGCGAGAAACCGGTCGCCCTCACTCTGGAGGAGACAGACCGCGCTCTGGAGGCGGCACATCGCGCCGGGGTCAAGCTTCAGGTAGGGTTCATGAGGCGGTTTGACTCGGCCTACCATCAGGCCAAGCAGAAGATCGAAGCCGGGGTCATCGGGACCCCAATCAGCTTTAAGGCGATCGGCCGGGACCCGATGTGCCCCCGAGTCGATTACGCCGACCCCCAGGTCAGCGGCGGCCTCTTGATTGACATGGGCATCCACGACTTTGACCTGGCACGCTGGCTGATGGAAAGCGAGGTCACCCGGGTTCACGCCGAGGGCAACCTGCTCGTCTGCGACGAGATCGCTCAGGTCGGAGACATCGACAACGCCGTCATCAACCTGCGGTTTGCGAGCGGCGCGATTGGTAACGTCGAGGTGAGCCGCAACGCCGTCTACGGGTACGACATCCGCACCGAGGTGCTCGGCGATGAAGGGGCACTGATGATCGGCGGCCTGCAGCAAACTCCGTTGCTCGTCCTCAACCAAGGTGGCGTGACCCACGATGCCGTTCCCTATATCATCGAGCGGTTTGGAGATGCCTACCTGGAAGAACTCAAACATTTCGTGGCCTGTGTCCGAGATGATCGGACGCCGTCCGTGATCGGTGAGGATAGCCGTGCTGCTTTGGAGATCGGACTTGCCGCCATCCGATCGTTCGAGGAGAGGCGGGTGGTCGAACTGCCCATCGTTAGGGGTGATTCCCAGTGAGCCTGAGGATCCGAAAGCGGTTTTCAATCGGCTACACCCCGATCGTCGATCGGCCGACCCAAGGCATCGAGCTGCTTCGCTTCGGCGTGGTAAGGCTCGAGGCGGGGGGGCGATGGAACCAGGAGGCGGAGCCGAATCGGGAGACGGCTCTGATCGTGCTGTCAGGGAACTGCGATATCATCTCGAATGAGGACCGCTGGCGCGACCTCAACCGGGAGGATGTCTTCTCCAGGCCGGCAACTGGACTGTATCTGCCGCCTGGGCGTCCGTACGAGATCGTCACCAACGACCCGGTCGAGATCGCCGTGATCACCGCGCCCGCCGAGACCGGAGGGCCTGCGACGTTAGTGCGCCCTGAGGATGTTCAGGTGTCGCATCGGGGCCGGGAGAGCTGGGAACGGGATGTCCATTTCATCATGACCGACAACGTCGACGCCGAGCGGCTGCTGGTGGCGGAGACATTCAACCAACCAGGCAAATGGTCGAGTTTCCCGCCGCACAAGCATGATGAGCACCGCCCGCCCCAAGAGGTGAAACTGGAGGAGTTTTACTTCTACAAGGTGAAGCCGGAACATGGCTTTGGTTTCCAGGGCGTTTATACCCAGGATGGCGATCTGGACGAGGCCTACATGGTCGAGAACAATGACACGATCCTATTTCCGCGAGGCTATCATCCGACCGTCGCCGCACCTGGCTACACCCTCTACTACCTGTGGTCGCTCGTCGGGCCGGAGCGGGTGATGCAGATCTACGAAGATCCTGA
This sequence comes from Bipolaricaulia bacterium, assembly GCA_046758705.1. Lineage (GTDB taxonomy): Bacteria > Bipolaricaulota > Bipolaricaulia > JBHIAT01 > JBHIAT01 > JBHIAT01. Next base: position 1,014 of record JBHIAT010000054.1, on the reverse strand, counting down.
CCATACCTGGGTCGTGGAGCAAGATTAGCCATGAACAGGAAGGCGCTGATCGTCCAGTCGATCGACCGGGCCGGGATCGACCTGTTGCAGAGTGCGGGACTTAAGGTCGTTCTGCTGCCTGAGCCCACCAAGAAATCTCTGCTGGAGCAGGTCGAGGGCTGCGACGCGATCCTGGTGCGCACCGCCCCGATCACCCGCCAGGTAATCGAAGCGGGAAGTCGGCTGAAGGTCATCGCCCGCCACGGCGTTGGGATGGACAATGTCGATATGCGAGCGGCGACGGAACATGGGATCGTGGTGGTGAACACCCCCGAAGCGAACGCCGAATCGGTCGCCGAGCACGTCGTCGGCCTGATGCTCGCGCTTGCCAAGAATCTTCTGAAGGCCGATCGGGCACTGCGTGCCGATCGGTTTGAGGTGCGCCACACCTATATCGGGATCGACCTCTCCGGGAAGACTCTGGGGATCATCGGTATGGGACGGATCGGATCGGCGGTCGCCCGCAAAGCGGTCCATGGTTTCAACATGACCGTGCTCGGTTACGATCCGTATCTCACCCCGGATCGGGTTCCAGAATCGATCACACTAACCGACGACCTCAACGCCTTACTGCAAAGCAGCGACTTCATCTCAATCCACTCCCCACTGACCCAGGAGACACGCGGGTTGATCGGCGAGCGTGAGCTGGGGAGGATGAGGCCGACGGCTTACCTGATCAACGCTGCCCGGGGCGGGATCGTCAACGAGCGGGCGTTGATCCGGACGCTGCAGCAGAGGACGATCGCCGGGGCGGCGCTCGATGTCTACGAGGCGGAGCCTCCCTCGCCCGATAACCCGTTGTTCGCGATGGAGAATGTAGTCGTTACCCCGCACATGGCCTCCCACACCCGCGAGGCACTCATCCGAATGGCGACCCACGCCGCCGAGGGCATCGTGGAGGTGCTCCGCGGTGATCGGCCCCACTATCCGGTGAATCCCGAGGTTCTCGATAGGGAATGATCTCCCGAAGAGTCC
>JBHIAT010000053.1:0-20404 GCA_046758705.1 Bipolaricaulia bacterium | reverse complement strand
CGGCAGAATCCTGCTGATCGATCGAGCCGATATCGGTGCCCACCAAACCTCCACCTGCGGCGCCCCGTATGCGTTGATCCAGGAGATCGGGTGCGAAGCGGCTGTGCTCCAGGTTTTGGACACGATGCGGTTCGAGATGGCCAACGAGCGGGTCGATGTGAAGCTCGTCAGGCCATACTGTACCCTGGACTACCGCAAGTTCTGCAAACTCCTGTTTGCAAAGACTCAGGCCGATTCCCTGAGAGCCGGGGTCATCGCCTTGGAGGGCCGGACCGTGATCACGAACGCCGGTCGCTTCACCGGAAAGTGCATCGTCGATTGCACCGGCGGGCGGGCGGTGTTGGCCAGCTCGCTGCGGCCGGATTTCGTCGACAGCAACAGCTTGGCGTTTGGGCTCGAAACGGTCGCCGATTATCGGGACGACCGGATCCACTTCTATCTGGATGAGCAGCTGATCCCTCAGGGTGTGTTTTGGATCTTCCCCATCGGGGACCGCTCGAGGATCGGGGTAGCCAGTTACGCAGGCGAGACCCGGATCAAGGAGAACCTGGAAACATTCCTCGATCGATTGGGGGTGGGGTTGGGCGATGAGATGCACGGCGGTTTTATCCCTTACGGTTTGCGGAGACCGGTCGTTGGCGAGATCTTTCTGGTGGGGGATTCTGCCGGCCAGGCCCTCCCGCTGAGCGCCGAGGGGATATGGCCAAGCCTCAAGTTCGGCAGGAGATGTGGAGCCATCATCCAAAAGATTATCGATGGAAAGATGGGATTGGAGGCAGGGCTGAAGGAGTACGAGCGGTACGTGATGGAGAAACGCCTGCACTACGATCGGTTGCTGCACGGGCAAGGTTTGCTGATCAGTTCTTCAGAACCGGTGCGGGCCGTCCTGGTAAAGTCCTTAAAGAACCGAGGGCTGGTGCAACATGTGCAGAGAGAATACATCAGCATCCTGCCGTGATGGGTGTGAGTGGTCTTACAGACATCCGAAGTGCCACGGCATCAACTGAAACAGGAGGAAGAATCGTGAACGCCATGAAAACGATGACGATGCCCCGAACCGGACCGGTCGACGGCTCAAATAGCGGTTCCAAGGCCAAGGATTCGATCTCCATCTACTTCAGGGAGATCGGCCGGGTGTCACTTCTCTCCAAAGATGAAGAGCTGGAACTTGCCAGACGGGTTGAGGCAGGGGATGAGAGCGCCCGCGAGCGGCTCATCCTCGCTAACCTCCGGCTGGTCGTCAGCATCGCCAAACGGTACCGGGGGTACGGCGTTCCATTTCTTGACCTCATCCAAGAGGGGAATATAGGTCTGATCAAGGCGGTCGATAAGTTTGACCGGCGCAAAGGCTGTAAGTTCAGCACCTATGCCACGTGGTGGATCCGCCAGACGATCACCCGGGCGCTCGACGACCAGTCATGGGTGATCCGGATCCCGGCTCACATCACTGGGGATATCAGGAGGGTCAAGGAAGCGAAGCAGGCTCATCTGGAGATGTACGAGGAGCCCGCCGACCCGAAGCAGCTCGCTGATGAATTGAAGATCCCGGTGGAACATCTACGGGCTCTCGAACGGATTCCCCGGCAGATCGTCTCGCTCGACGAACCGGTCGGCGATGACGGGAACGAGTTGTTTGTTGAGTTCATCGAGGATCACCACGCTCCGTCTCCAAGCGAACAGGGGTTTGAGGAGTTGCTGAGGCGGGATCTGGATCGGTCGCTCAGCCGGTTGAGCGACAAGGAGCGCAGGATCCTGGAACTGCGTTACGGGTTGGTGGATGGGAAGTCGAAGACGCTCAGGGAGGTCGGAAAGATTGTGGGTCTGAGCGGGGAACGGGTCCGTCAGATCGAGCTCAAGGTGCTGGAGCGGTTAAAGTACCCTGATGAGATGCGCCGGCATTTTCAACAACAGAAGCTGGTGAAAGGTACGGTATAAGGGCTGCGTTCCAGTTGCCACCTGACAACCGGCGGACCATGGGGTCGGCTGATCGGCGATGAGATATAGGAGGATTGCAAGATGCAACCGACCGTCGGCGGCGCGTTCGTCTGCGGACTCGACATGGAGCAGCTGGTGGAGACGATCAAGAGGCTTGACCTCAAGGAGACGCTTAACATCCCTGAGGGGCTTGCCAAAACCCTGCGACGGCTCCTCGGCTGGACAGCCTCCGAGTACCTGTTCCGGCGGGATTGGCACTCCCCTCCATCCAAACCGCAGGCGCACATACATACGATGTGCGAGCTGTTCGCTCAATTCACCGGCGATACTCGGTTTGAGGATTTGGATATCCCGTTCACCGCTGTCGCCGCCGACATTGACACCGGTGAGCCAGTCTTCATCCAGGAAGGACTGATTTGCTGTGCAATCGAGGCGAGTGCCACCGTCCCGATCGTCTACCACCCAGTGGAGCTTAGGGGACGGTATCTCGTTGACGGCGGCGGCGTCGACCTGGTGCCCATCGATGCCGCCATTGCGATGGGTGCCGATCGGGTCATCGCCGTCGACGTCGGTACAATGTCGCTTGATGAGCCGCATTCGACCTTGGAGGTCGTCTTTCGGGTCGACCTCATGGCACGGCGCCAGCTGACCCGCACCCAGGAGACACTGGCTCGGGAGCAGTTGGGAGAGGAGCACCTGGTGGTGCTCCAGCCGGATGTCCGGGGGATCGACTGGACCGCCTTCGATTATATCGACGATTGCATCATGGCCGGCGAGAGAGAAGCCCTAAGGCATCTCGAGGAAATTAAGCAGCTCACTCAGTCGACTTGAGTCCGGTTCCAGTTATGCTTCCAATTCGGCGACATTGCCTACTTGACCCAGGGGGTGAAGCGACAGATAAATATGAAGTCTATAGGGATCCGTGAGCGCCTTGTCGAACGGTTCGCCGAACAGCCTGAGATCACCATCCCGGAAGAGATCATCGACCGCGCGGCGCAGTTGCGTGAGATACCGGGGTTAGCGATCGTGGAGATCGCCGGCCGGGACAGCATTGCCGCAGCGATCAAGGCGTTCGAGGAGGGGCACGTGAACGTCTTGCTGCCGACGGTCGCCTACAATGGCGCCCAGTATGGGAGTCTGGACACGGTCGAGGCGGCGATCGAGATGCTCCGTGACCAGATCGGGGCAGAGCACGTCCTGGAGGCGACCGTGATCGGCTCGCCCAAGTTCTGGCTGGCCCTCAATCTGCGGTATCAGCATCTACTCTATGAACAGTTCGGCTTTTTCACCTCGTGCGTCGGCTGCCATCTCTACATCCACGCCATCCGGGTGCCGCTCGCCCGACATATCGGCTGCCGCGTCGTCATCAGCGGAGAGCGGGAGATTCACCAGCGGGGGATCAAGGTTAACCAGCGAGGGATCGTCCTCGATCACTACGCCAAACTGCTGGCGGAGTTCGGGATCGAGCTGCTCCATCCGATTCGCAAGATCGATGCCGGAGACGAGATCGTGAGACTCCTCGGACGGAAGTGGGAGGGCGGCAAAGATCAACTCCATTGTGTGTTGAGCGGTAGCTATCGAGACCCGGACGGTTCGGTCGATTACGGCCCGGGGAGGCGGTTCAGCGATGAGAAGTCGGCCCGGTTCCTGGAGGAGTTCGGTCTCCCCGTTGCCCAGGTCATCCTGGAGAAGCTGTGCCGTGGGGAAGCGGTCGATTACGACTGCATGGCGGCCAACGTCCTGGAACAACTGCAACAATCCAACTCCAACTCCAAGTCCAAGACGAAGGGGCAGTTGAAGAAGATGAAATCCAGGATCGCCTGAGGAAGAGGGCGCCGGGCATGGGCAAGAAGATCCTGCTCATCACGCTCGATGGGATTGGAGATCGACCAGCGCGGGTGCTCGGGGACAAGACACCGCTCGAGGTCGCCGATACCCCCAATCTCAATGCATTGGCCGCTCAGGGGATCAACGGCGTGATGACGACCATCGCCCCTGGGGTGCCTTCACCCTCGGATGTCGCCCACTATCTCATCTTTGGCTACCCGTTGGAGCGGCGGCCCGGCCGATCGGTCTTCGAAGCGACCGGTTATGGGGTCGCGATCGCAGAGGATGAAGTCATTTGCAGCACAAGCCTCGCCCTGGCGGAACTCCGCGACGGCATCATCGAGATCGTGACTCGACGGGATATGGGCCTGAGCCCCGAGGAGGGACGGGCGCTGGTGGAGACCGTCCCCCATTACCGGGAGGCCGGAATCGAGCTTGAGCTCATCTACACGGCGAAATGGTTCGGTATCCTCAAGATGCGAGGCGAGGTCTCTCATCAGATCACCGACTCCGATCCTTTCTACGATGATCTCCCGGTGCTGGCAGTCCAGCCGATGGTCGGCGCTCCGGAAGCGGCCGAGCGAACGGCTCATGTCTTGAACAACTACCTGAGGTGGACCTACCGCGTTCTGTCACAACACGAGGTGAATCGAGCGCGACCGAAAGGGACGATCATTCTCACCAAGTGGCCGGCAAAGAAGGTGGAACTACCCCGCTTCCAAGAGAAGTACAACCTCAACGGGTTGAGTATCTCCCCCAAACCCGTGATCAACGGCCTTGCCAGATATCTGGGTATAGACACGAAGTTTTCCGACCTTGAAACAGCCGATCGCGAATACGCGTACGGCATAGAGCAACTGAACGCATACGACTTCGTCCACATTCACGACCTCAGGCCCGATGTCATCGCTCATAAGAAGGACCCAGTCAAGAAGGTAGAGACCATCGAGAAGATCGACCGAGATTTAAAGGTGTTAACGGATCGCCTGCCAGATCCTTCCTTGGTCGTCGCCATCACCGCCGATCACTCGACACTGAGCACCGAAGGAACGGTTAAGGCGATGCATGCGGGGGAACCGGTCCCGATCGTGGTAGTCGCAGAAGGGGTGCGCACCGATGCGGTCAGCCGGTTCTCCGAACGGGACGGGGTCAACGGAGGGCTCGGCCATATCCGGGCGATGGAGTTGATGAACATCCTGATGAACTATACGAACCGACTGGGCAACTATGGTTTTCGTCCACGGCGCTTCGAGACGGATCAGGCAAGCTATCGTCCCACCGATGTCAAACCTTTGACCCTGCCGCCGGATTGAAGATTCACCAGGCCGGACCGATCCGGTAAGCGGCTAACTCAGCCTGCACGGCTACATGGTCCGAGTGCTGCCCCATCACTCGGACTTAATCACCCCTTTCCTGCCGAGGTTCATCTTGTGGGCCACTCGGGCTACTTAAGCGTCAGCGTCGTCTACATCATCCTGCCGTGATGTGCTCACTTGACAAACGGCCGATCATGTGGTATAGTATGAGTGACCCCACCCCACCTGGGGTGGGGTAGGAGCACCCTCGAAGAGAGGAGGTCGTCCGATCATGGACTACGAGGTGGTGATCGCCGGAGCGAGTTTCGCCGGGTTGAGCGTCGCCTCCCATCTCAGCGGCAGAATCCTGCTGATCGATCGAGCCGATATCGGTGCCCACCAAACCTCCACCATCATCGGAGAGATCAACAAGGTCGAGGGAACGAAACAAGCTCACTTAGAGGCGTATGGACAGCCCCCTGACCCTGAACAGCTCGCTGACGAGTTGGAGACCCCGGTGGAGCGTCTACAGGCTATCGAACGAGTTCCCCGGCAGATTGCCTCGCTCGACGAACCGGTCGGCGATGACGGGAACGAGTTGTTTGTTGAGTTCATCGAGGATCACCACGCTCCGTCTCCAAGCGAACAGGGGTTTGAGGAGTTGCTGAGGCGGGATCTGGATCGGTCGCTCAGCCGGTTGAGCGACAAGGAGCGCAGGATCCTGGAACTGCGTTACGGGTTGGTGGATGGGAAGTCGAAGACGCTCAGGGAGGTCGGAAAGATTGTGGGTCTGAGCGGGGAACGGGTCCGTCAGATCGAGCTCAAGGTGCTGGAGCGGTTAAAGCACCCTGATGAGATGCGCTGGCATTTTCAACGCTGAGGGTCACAACAGTCAGCGTCCTAAGGGAGGGAAACGATGAGTCCAGAACTGTCGGCCTACGGTCTCTGGCCGTTGGTCGCGATCAACGCAGCGGTGTTCATCATCTTCGCTTTCAGCTTCACGCGTCCGCGCACCACCCGCGACTGGCGATCTTTCGGCGCATTCTCCGCTTTTTTGATGGCGCTCTTCACCGAGATGTATGGATTTCCACTGACCATCTATCTGCTCTCCGGGTGGCTGGGCAACTCCTACGCCGGGATTGACCTATTCTCTCATAACGCTGGACATCTCTGGTCGACATTGCTGGGTTGGAAGGGTGATCCACACCTGTACCCCTTCCATCTGCTCAGCAACATACTGATCGCCGGCGGGTTCATCCTGCTGGCGTCCGCCTGGAAGGTGCTCTACAAAGCACAACGCACGCAGCAGCTCGCCACCACTGGTCCCTACGCACGCCTGCGCCATCCGCAGTACGCCGGGTTTGTGCTGATCATGCTCGGATTCCTGCTCCAGTGGCCGACGCTTCTCACGCTGACCATGCTGCCTATATTGGTAACGATGTACGTCCGGCTGGCCCGTCGGGAGGAGCGCGAAGCCCTGGCAGAATTTGGCGAGGAATACGTCCGCTATGCCGCGATCACGCCAACATTCTTTCCACGCTTCGGTCGTTCAACACTGAGGAACGAGCGAGATGAACACGACGGCGACTCTTCTGAACGCTGAGGAGGAGATTTGATGAACGTGCGATTGACGTTTCTCGGCGCAGCCCGAACGGTGACCGGATCGAAGCACTGGCTTTCGATCGGAGCTAAGAATTACCTGATCGACTGCGGAATCTTTCAAGGGCCGCCGGAGCTGGAGCAGCTCAACTGGGACCGCCTTCCTATCGATCCAACACAGCTTGACGCTGTTGTGTTGACACATGCTCATATCGACCATTCGGGCTACTTACCCAAACTAATCAACGCGGGCTTTGCAGGCCCGGTATACGCGTCCGAAGCGACCCGCGCACTCCTGGCGTTACTCCTACCCAACTCGGGCTATCTGCAGGAGGAGCAGGCGAGCTATGCCAACAAGAAGGGCTATTCGCGATACAAGCCAGCACTGCCCCTCTACACGTATGACCAAGCGGTTCGGTCGCTGGAATCGCTCCGCCCCGTGAAGCTGGAGCAGCCCGTTGCCATCGATGAGCAGCTGACCGTGACGATGCGTCCTGCAGGTCACGTTCTGGGCTCGGCCATCTTGGAATGCGACGTCTCTGTCGGCACCCAGCAACTCAAACTGGTGTTTTCCGGAGACCTAGGCGGCTACGACCAAGAAGTCATGAGGTCCCCAGCATCCGTGGCTCGTGCGGACTATTTGATCGTCGAATCGACCTACGGCGACCGCGAACATCCCCGAGAGCCGCTGGAAGACCAGCTTGCCGCAGTCGTCACGGCGACGGTTGAACGGAGCGGTGCCCTGTTGATTCCCAGTTTCGCCGTGGGCCGCACGCAGCAGGTGCTTTACTACCTGCGCAAGCTTCAGGATCAAAAGCGCATCCCGGACCTGCCGGTCTATCTGGACAGCCCCATGGCCATCGACGCGGCCGCTATCTATTGCCGCTTCGGTGACGAGCACAACCTGAACGTGAACTTGCTCATGGACGAGAAGGAATGCCCGTTGCGATGCCACCAGACCCATTTCGCCCGCACAGTGCATGAATCCAAATGGCTCAATGACGCACCCGGCCCGATGATCATCATCTCGGCCAGCGGGATGTGCAACGGTGGCCGCGTGGTGCACCACCTCAAGCATCGCCTGCCCGATCCGAAGAACACCGTGCTGTTCGTGGGATATCAGGCTCAGGGCACGCGTGGTCGGGCGCTCGTCGATGGCACAAACGAGATCAAAATCCACGGGATACCTGTCCCTGTACGGGCGCAAATCGCCTCGATAGATGGTCTGTCGGCTCACGGGGATTATCACGAATTGCTGCGCTGGCTGTCCGGTTTTGAAACGGCGCCACGCCAGACGTTCATCGTCCACGGGGATCCTCAGGCAGCGCGGGCATTTCAAAAACGTATCCGAGAGCAACTGAATTGGAAGACGCATCTTCCCCGCTACTCAGAGACTGTGGCTTTGCAACGAGGAGTGCCATGATCCGCTATACGCTGTTTGACCTGGACGACACGCTCTATCCACCCGCTGCCGGGCTGATGCAGGCACTGGGACAACGCATGATCCAGTACATGGTCGAGCACTTGGGGATGGTCCCCCCCCAACAGGCGCAAACGCTGCGTAAGGCATATAACGAGCGCTACGGCTCGACCACGCGGGGGCTGGTCTTGCACCACGACGTGGACGTGGTGGAGTTTCTCGCCTACGCGCACGACCTGCCCGTCGAAGACTATCTGAAACAGGATGCGGATTTGGGTTGCCTGTTGGATTGCCTCCACGTGGACAAGTGCGTGTTTACCAACGCGCCTCAGTTTTACGCCGAGCGCGTGCTGACGGTGTTGGGAATAGCAGACCGGTTCCGCAAGGTGTTTGCGCTGGAATTCTCGAACTATCGCGGGAAGCCCGATCCGACGACTTATGAACGGGTGGTGGCACACCTTGGCGTGGGCGACAGGGAACTGATGCTACTCGATGATTCACGGATCAACCTGATCCCTGCTGCGGAGCGGGGTTGGACGACAGTGTGGGTCAACGGACGTAGGGAACCAGCTGAGAGGATCGATTACACGGTGGGCGACCTGTGGCAGGTGGCCCACGTCTTCTACGAAATCGGTATTTTGGATACGACACACCGGGACGAGTGGCATCGGTGCTTGGCCCACTGTCCCTTGGGCGAGCGAAAGTCCGGTGAAGTGTCGAAATGAGCGGTTATGACGACGGTGTTGTAAGCGTGGATTGATGCTTTAGATCGTTTCCTAAAAGGGTGAATGTCATCATGGAAACGCTGACAAACTTCGTGCTGCGCCGGCGGGCACCCCTGCTGATAGCTGTCCTGGTGCTCACCGTGCTCCTGGGGATTGGGGTGATGAGGACCGAGCTGAACGGCGATTTCTCCACGTATCTCTCTCAAGACAGCCCTCTCGTCCAGGAGTTCAACCGCGTGGATGAGGTGTTTAAGTCCAACTATATCGGCATGGTGCTCGTCAAGACCGACGACGTCTTCACAACAGAAAATCTGACCCTGATCGATCAGCTGACCCAAGCTTATGGGACCATCGATGGGGTGGATTCGGCGACCAGCCTGATCAACGTGGTCGCCCTCGAAAAGGCGGATGATGGCAGCCTCAGGGTGGGCATGCTGCTCGAAGGAAAACCCTTCCTGGACACCCCTGAAACATTAGAGCAGCTCAGACGTTACGTGCTCTCCCAGGAGATGTACGTCGGCACGATTATCAACCAAGCGGGCACAACGGCCGTCATCCTGCTCCGTCTCGCACCGCAAGCCAACCACTTCAACGTCGCCGACCGGATCGATCAAATCACCCAACAGATCGCGCCGGACACCGAGAATATCTACTATGGCGGGATGCCGTTTCTCGTCTATTCCATGACGGGATTGATCATGGACAACCTGTTCTTCCTCGTGCCGCTTATCATTCTGCTTTTGGTCGGCGTGTTGGCGCTGAGCTTCCGTCGCCTGAGCGGGGTGTTGGTGCCGCTTGTTGTGGTGTTGTTGGCCGTGGTTTGGACGGTGGGCATCCTGGCACTGTTGGGTCGTCCTATCGACATGCTCGTCGGGATCGCGCCCGTGATCCTGATTGCGATGGGCTCGGCGGACGGCATTCACTTTATGCGGCGCTTTTACGAAGCACATGCGGACGGGGCCGGACACCGCGAGGCCGTCCAAATCACTATGAAGGAATTGGGTGCGCCGATCGTATTCACGTCGATCACCACGATCATCGGGTTCGGCTCGCTGGCCATCTCGGACTTTGACATCATTCGGACGTTCGGTTGGGTCACCTCGCTGGGGATCTTTTTGGCGCTGGTGGCTACCTTGATCGTGATCCCGGCGGGACTGTCGTTCGGCCGAGGACGAACGTCCGCTTCGAAGGCTGACGATGATGCCCAGAAGCCGCGCAGCAGCCGAGGAGAAAGCCGCATCATGGCCGGCTTGGGCAGGCTGATCTACCGGCGACCGAGCGCGGTGGCGCTGCTCACTGTAGGCTTGGTGGCGTTGCTCGCGGTGGGCATTCCCCGCATCGTGATGAACGTGGATTGGTCGCTGTGCCTGGCGCGGGGCAGCAAACCCTACCAGGCCGAGATGCTGCTGCGCGACGAGTTCGGCGGTTCGTTGCCCCTGTTGATCTCGGTCAAGGGCGATATCCAGGACCCGATCACTCTTGAGACCATGTACACGATAGAGCGCTATCTAAACACGTTGCCAAACGTGAGCGAGGCCACGTCGATCGCCTCGATCCTGGCCGAGATGAATGGAGCGCTGACCGGTCGATTTGCCGTGCCGGCCGATCGTGACCAGGTGAACAACCTGTGGCTCCTGCTCCGAGGACAAGGTTTCCTGGATCAGATGGTGCGCACAGATGGCCAGGAGGCGTTGATCCAGGCCAAGGTGGCCTCGCTGGGCACGGCCGTCATCAGCCGGGCGGTGGAGGCGGCGGACGCCTTCCTGGATCGCCTGCCCCGCGAGCTGATTGTGGTCGATGTGACTCAAGTGTCCGAAGCCGCGCGTGAGGCGCTGAACCGTCCGGAGGCTCAACAGGCCGCGGCGACGTTAGCCCTCAGTCCGGAAGAATACGCCTCCTTGCAGGCCCAATACGGCATGGAGGCCGTGCGCACCGTGCCACTCTCGGCCGAGTTGACCGGGCTCGCTCCGGTGCTGGATCGGATGGAAAAGGAGTTGCTGCCCACGCAGATCGAAAGCACCCTGCTCGCCTTGGCGGCGGTCACGATCCTGCTGATCTTGATCTTCCGTTCGCCGAAAGCCGGGCTGCTGGGGATCGTTCCGGTGGCGCTGACCCTGCTGGTGAACTTCGCTGTGTTGGGCTACTTCGGCATCGGCCTGGACTCGTTCACCGCGATGGTCGCCAGTATCACCATTGGGCTGGGGATTGACTATGCGATCCACTTCACCAGCCGCTTCAGGCTGGAATTCGAACGATCCGGCGATGAGCAAGCAGCCTTGCTCAAAACCCTGCAGACCACGGGTGTGGCGATCTTGATCAACTCGCTGTCGGTGGGTGCAGGGTTCGCGGTGCTGCTGTTAGCCGGCGGCCAGCACATTCGGCTGCTGGGCGGCTTGACCGCACTGGCCCTGCTGGTGAGCGTGTTGTTCACGCTGATCGTGCTTCCGGCGCTGACGCTGCTGTGGAAGCCACGCTATCTCAAGACACCGACTATCGAGCGCACGCTACACCCGGCGGGTAGCGATCTGTAAGGAAGATGAAACCCGACACGGGGCTCTCCGATGACCTGTTCACGGTGCGAAACCTCAGGAGAGGGAAGTGAGAGCGGTGGTGGAATAGGTCGATGAGATAGATCACCCTCCGATATGACTAAGGTCATTGACCCCTCCCCTCCTGGGGTGGGATAATTAAGATAACAAAGCCATACAACGGCGAAATACAGGAGGACAAAGATGAAACGCACAATCACGTTAGGTACATTGGCGGCGTTGGCTGCCCTGATGCTGGCTTGGGGGGGCTTGGCCCATGAGGGCGGTCCCGTGGTGGATGGAATCGTCAACGACGGAGAGTATGATCATCACTACACTAACGAGGACCTAAACATGAAGGTCCACTGGACTGTTGATATCGAGGAAGGCGCAATCACGTTTGCGCTGGAAGCGCCGACCACAGGCTGGCTGGGCATCGGTTTTACCTCAACAGGGCTTAAAAAACGAGATGCAGACATGATCCTGGGCTTCTTCCACGACGAGGATGGGGAGACCGATATCCTGGACGCTTTCCAGCAATCCCCCATAAGCCCGCCCATGGCCGACACGTTCCTCGGCGGCACCGACGATATTGAATCCGCCGTGGCCATCCAGACCGAAGCGGACACGACGCTGGAGTTCGTTCGCAAGCTGAACACCGGAGATGAGTTCGACGCAGCCCTGACACCCGGTCAACAAACGATGCTGTTAGCCTACGGAGAGCAAGACAACCTGAACAACTACCACGGCCAAAATCGCGTTGCGGTGACGGTGGACCTGTTCGCGGGAACAGTGAGCGCAGGCTAAGAGAAGTCGCGTGGGCCCGGATGGAGGACCGTCGGCCCTGCCGCAGTTGGAAGGGGGCCGACGGTCCCCCCTCTGACAGAATCTAAGGAGTGTAAGATGACAAATCAGAAAGTAGAATCAGCAACAAAAGAATCAACAACAAAAACTTCGACGCAAACAACAGGTTGGAAGCAACGTTTTTGGGAGGTGTTGGATGAGCGATTAGGGCTGAGCGCGTTAAGCTATCCGGTTCCCGAGCATGCCAATACGTTGCCCTATATGCTGGGTGGCATCACGCTCTTCGGCTTCGTGATCTTGATCGCCACCGGTATCTACCTCACCCAGTACTACAACCCCGACCCGGGCCAAGCGCACGACAGCGTCGTCTACATCGTGCAACAGGCGTCCCTGGGCAACTTCATCCGGGGTATTCACTACTGGACGGCGAGCTTGGTGACGGTCACCGTGCTCCTACACCTGATCCGGGTCTTCTTCACCGGCGCGTACAAGCGGCCCCGGGAGGTCAACTGGCTGTCCGGCGTGGGGCTGCTCGCCATCATCGTCGGCTCCATCTTCACCGGCACGATCCTCAAGTGGGATCAGGAGGCCTACGAGGCGATGCTCCACAACATGGCCTTCTCACAGCTGTTGGGCGGACTGGGGGCCTGGTTCTCTCAGAGCTTCACGCTGAGTGTGCCGATGCTCGTCCGCCTCTACGCCGTTCACATCGCCGTGCTTCCGGCGCTCCTGTTGATCCTGATTGCAGTCCACCTCATGCTAGTCAAGTATCAGGGCATCTCGCCGCGCCCGACGGCCGAGGCGCGGGCCGGCACCCGGGGCAAGGAGGGGGCAGGTCGCTTCTCCGCGCACCTCAGGCGTATGAGCGGCTATGGCCTGTGGCTGCTCGCGCTGGCCGGTGGGTTGGCGCTGATCTGGCCCGCGCCGCTGGGGTTTGCGCCGGTGCCGGGCGCGGAGGTCACCAAACCGCCGTGGATGTTCCTGTGGCTCTATGCGTTTGAAGACTGGATCGGAACCGCCGCGCTGCTCTGGATCCCGGTCGCGCTCTTCGTTCTGCTTGCGCTCGTTCCCTTCCTCGATCGCAGTCCCTATCTGGCACCGCGACGGCGGCCGGTGACGCTCATCGTCGGCGTCATCCTGCTGTTCCTGTTGATTGGCTTGACCCTGTACGTGGCGCTCACGCCGCCGGTGAGCCACATCGAGATGGGAGGAGGTGCCTGAATGATCGTCAAGCGCTTTCTCGGCTATCTCCTGTTGGCGACGCTCGGCATGATCGGGGTGTACACGGGAGGGAAAATCCTGGTTTCCGGAGGCGGCGATCCTTTCGCCTGGCTTCTGGTGTCCCTAGGATTAGCAGCGCTGGCCGTGGGTCTGCTGGCAACGGCGCGGATTCTGTATCTCACTGATCGACGACACCCAAGAAGGGAGAAAAGATAAGACGCAAAGTAGGATTATACAGACGCCGGGCGCTGATCGTCTTGCTCGCCCTTTTGGTCTTTGGGCCGGTGGGCTGGGCTCACGAAGGTGCGGAGGTGAACAGCTATCCGCAGACGGTCGCTCCGGCAGAGACGATCTTTGTAGAGGGGGGCGATATCAACCCGAACGGTCCGATCGCGCTCTTCTTAGAGGGCCTCAAGGGCAAGTTCCGCCTGGGCCAAGTCCAGGGGGACGAGGACGGCGGGTTTAAAACGAACGTGGCGATCCCGCCCGATATACCGCCCGGCACCTACTTGCTCAAGGCCATCGGCGCCAACGGCGTGAGCGCCACCTTCGAGCTCGCGATCGCCGCGAGTGCCAGCCCCGCAACTCAGGAACCCCGAGAACCCACCGCGGCGTTCATGGAGCTCGACCAGCCGAAATCGTCACAGGATTGGACCGTCATCGGTCTCGTGCTCGGGTTGAGCCTGCTGGTGGGCAGCTGGCTCCTCCGTCCTGAGCGCAGCAGAGCGAAACAGGGGTGAATCAGGGTGAGCAAGACCCGAATCCTCATCCTTGGCGGAGGCTATGCCGGGGTGACCGCCGCCGTCCGCCTGCGCCGGCTGGCCGCCTCGGGCACAGCTCAGGTCACTTTGGTGAACGATCACCACTACCATTACCTGACGACGATCTTGCACCATCCGGCCGTCTGGCACACGCCCTATGAAGAGGTCTCCGTCTACCTGCCCAGACTGCTCAACCCCGAGATCGACGTCATGCGCGGCACCGTCCAAGCCATCGACCTCCGAGGTCGTCAGGTTGAGGTGCAGACGCGCGGCGAGATAAAGACCCTCCGTTACGACGCCCTGATCGTCGCGCTGGGCTGGGAGCCGCAGTATTACCAGATCCAGGGTCTGGAGGAGCATGCGCTCGTGCTACACGATCTGAGCAGCGCCCACCTGATCCACAGTCAAATCGAGCTGGCCATGGTCGCCTATGACAAAAATCCTGCTGCGCGCTGGCGCCCCCGCATTCTCATCGGGGGAGGCGGGTTCACCGGGGTCGAGCGAGCCAGTGAGATGGCCGATTGGCGGCCGTATCTGGCCAAGACCTTCGACCTGGATCCCGAGGAGATCCACATCACGATGGTGGAAGGATCGGAAACGATCCTTCCCGGTTTCGATCCCCTGCTGATCAAGCAGGCGACAAATACCCTGATGCATAAAAGGGTGGAGCTGGTCACAGGGGTTCCCATCGCCCGTGTGGAGCCCCACTGTGTGGCGTTGAAGGACGGGCGGTGCCTGGAGGCCGGGGTGATCATCTGGGCCGGCGGCGTGCGCGGCCACCGTCTGGTCGAGCAAAGTGGGTTTGCGGTTGACCGTCAGGGTCGGGCGTACGTCGACGAGTTCTTACAGGCTCGCGACCACTCCGACGTTTACATCCTTGGAGACAGCTCGCTGGCGGTTGACAACCAGGGGCACCCCTTGCCACCCACCGCCCAGATTGCATTTCAGCAAGGGTATTGGGCCGCGAGAAACCTGTCCTGCAAGCTGGCAGGTCGCGCCCCTCAACCCTTCCAGCCCAAGCGACTCGGCACGTTCTTGAGTTTGGGACGCAAGGACGCTTTGGGGGTGTTGCATCTGGGACGCCTCCGATTGCACTTCTCCGGCTGGACGGCGCGAACGCTGAAGAACCTGATCGCCTACTTCTATCTTTGGGGGATTGGCGGGCCGAGCCTGACGCTGCGCAAACTTCTCAAGAGATAGAGGTGACATTGGCCCGACCTCGACGCCGAAATCCTCTGCAATGGAGAGGGATGAGACAGGGTGTACTCAGGATAGGATGGGCTCCCTTGACAAACGGTCGATCGTGTGATATAGTATGGGTGTACCCCACCCCAGGTGGGGTGGGATAACAAAGGCAAGGAGGAGGACTCCAACAATGGCAGAACTGAAGCAGGATACAGGCACCAGAACCGAGACGTTCCGACTCAAGTTCATCGGCTGCTGCTATCCGGAGCGGATGGTCAAACAGCTGAAGCAGCTCGATGGTTTCGTTGGGATGGGCTACGACAAGGCCACCGACCGGGTGACAGTGCGATGCGAGCCCGATAAGCCCAGCCGCCAGGCGATCGAGGCGGCGATCGAGCGGGCCGGATATCGCATCTGGGGGAAGCGCTACGAGGATGCAGACCCGATTCGTGCCCTGCTGAAAGCGTTCAGGCGGCGTTGATCACTTCACGTATCTAGGAGGTTGACATGGCCAGTACAGGGGAACTCAAGGACGGGATTGCAGGCTCACAGTCGAAGCACAACCTGAAGAAGCGGATCGATCTCCCGATCACCGGGATGAGTTGCGCCAGCTGTGCGGTGAAGATCGAGGAGGGCCTGGGAAAGGTGGCCGGCGTCCAGGAAGCCCAGGTCAACTTCGCCACGGAGGTGGCCACCGTCCAGTTCGACCCGACACAGACCGATGCGAAAAGATTGGTGGAGACCGTTGAAGATCTGGGATACCACACGGCGGTGGACAAGGTCATCTTCCCCATCGAGGGGATGACGTGCGCTTCCTGTGTCTCCACGATCGAGGGGGCGTTACGCGACCTGGACGGGGTGGTCAATGTAGCCGTCAACCTGGCCACGGAGAAGGCGACGATCGAGTACCTTCCCGATGTGACCGGAGTCAAGGAGTTTGTGAACGCAGTGACGGACGTGGGATACCGGGCGGTCGTGGTGGAAGCCGGGACGGAGGAGATTGCCGATCGGCAGGAGCAAGCCCACCAGGCGATGATGCGACAGCTCAGGATCAAGATCGCGATCGGGGCGATCATCAGCGTTCCGGTCTTCTTCGGCAGTTATCCCCGACTCTTCCCCTGGGTGCCCGATATCCTTCAGAACTTCGTCGTCCTCTGGATCCTGACGACCCCGGTCCAATTCTGGGTCGGATGGCAGTTCTACCGGGGGGCCTGGGCGGCTTTGAAGCACAGGACCAGTGACATGAACACCCTCATCGCCGTCGGCACCTCGGCGGCTTACCTGTACAGCGTTGCCTTGATCCTGTTTCCCGATTTCTTCGAAGCCCAGGGAATTGCCAAAGAGGTCTACTTCGACACCTCAACGATCATCATCACCCTGATCCTGATCGGGCGGTACCTGGAGGCGATCGCCAAAGGCCGGACGTCGCAGGCAATCAAGAAGTTAATAAAGCTACAGGCGAAGACGGCCCGGGTGATCCGGGACGGGGAGGAAGTGGATATTCCGGCGGACGAGGTGGTCGTAGGCGACCTCGTCGTCGTACGACCCGGGGGGAAGATCCCGGTCGACGGGATCGTCGTGGACGGTTACTCCTCGGTCGATGAGTCCATGATCACCGGCGAGTCGATTCCCGTAGAGAAGCGCAACGGTGACGAGGTGATCGGCGCGACGATCAACAAGACCGGCAGTTTCAAATTCGAGGCCACCAAGGTCGGCAAGGAGACGATGCTGGCAAACATCATCCGGATGGTAGAGGAAGCTCAGGGCTCCAAGGCTCCGATCCAGAGGTTGGTTGACAAGGTCACCGCCTACTTCGTTCCCGGAGTGATCGGAATTGGGGTGATCACCCTCATCACCTGGTACTTCTTCGGACCGGCTCCGGCGCTGACCTATGCGCTGCTGAACTTCGTCGCCGTGCTGATCATCGCCTGTCCGTGCGCCCTCGGTCTGGCAACGCCGACCTCGATCATGGTCGGCACCGGCAAGGGCGCGGAGAACGGCATTCTCATCCGCAGCGGCGAGGCGCTGGAAACGGCCCACAAACTCAGCGCGATCATCCTCGACAAGACCGGGACACTCACCAAGGGGGAGCCGGAGCTGACCGACGTCGTTGTAACGAACGGCTTCACCGAAGCCCAAGTATTACAGCTGACCGCCAGCGCCGAGCGTGGCTCGGAGCACCCGTTGGGGGAGGCGATCGTCAACGGAGCGAAGGAACGCGGCATCGAACTGCTCAACCCCGATGGCTTCGAGGCCGTTCCCGGCCACGGCATCCAGGCCCGGGTCGACGGATATACGGTGCACATCGGCAACCTGAAGTACATGGAGCGTCAGAGAGTTTCGGTCGGTTCGCTGACGGCGAAGCTGGAGGCGCTGGCGGACGATGGCAAGACCCCGATGGTCGTGGCGATCGACAGGACAGCCGCCGGGATCATCGCAGTGGCCGACACCCTCAAGCAGAACTCGGTCGAGGCGGTGAACCAGCTTCATCGGCTCGGGCTCCAGGTGGCCATGATCACCGGAGACAACCGCCGGACGGCCGAGGCGATCGCGAGGAGCGTGGGCATCGATCGGGTGCTGGCTGAGGTTCTACCACAGGACAAAGCCAACGAGGTGAAACGCCTCCAGGAGGAAGGGCTCATTGTCGGGATGGTCGGCGACGGGATCAACGATTCCCCAGCACTGGCTCAGGCCGACATCGGGATCGCCATCGGAACCGGGACAGATGTAGCCATGGAGGCCTCTGACATCACGCTCGTTTCGGGAGATCTCCGGGGGGTTGTCACCGCGATCGCCCTGTCGAAGGCAACCATGCGCAATATCAAGCAGAACCTGGGCTGGGCCTATGGGTACAACACGGCGCTCATCCCGGTGGCCGCCGGTATCCTGTTCCCCGCGTTTGGATGGCTGCTGAACCCGATCCTCGCCGCGGCAGCGATGGCGACGAGCTCCGTCTCGGTAGTATCCAATGCCACGCGGTTGCGGCGGTTCAAAGCTCCGATGGCCGCATCGTGATCTGAAAAGCAAGGAACATCACAAGAGAGAATGAATAGTTTCAGGTCAGAAAAGGAGAGGGGTGATTCAAATGGACTTGGAGTCGGGGTCGGGGAAGACGGCGCTGGAGGATCGGGGTCGTTGGAGCGTGAGGATCAGCCGTCGGCGGCTGGTGCAGTGGTTGATGGGATTGGGGGCCGGAAGCCTGGTCGCTTCGGTCCTGTCGATTCTCCGGTTCCTCAAACCCTCCGTGGGGGGCGGGGAGGTCGGAGCGCCCGTCTCGCCCGGGGATCGGTTGGTCTTTGCCCAAGGAGCGAACCGGGGAGCGGTCATCACCCGGGAGAGCCTGGCCCCCGGCGAAGCTGTGCTGGCCTTCCCACAGGGAAAGGAGCAGGTTGAGGATACAATTATCCTCCTGGCCCGGTTCGACCCCGATGCATTCGAGCCGCCCACTCGGCTGGAGTGGACGGCGGAGGGATTCGTCGGTTATAGCGCCCTGTGCACACACCTTGCCTGCACCGTCTTTGAAGAGCTGGAAACGGGGTTTGGCAGGGAGTTGATTATCCATTGTCCGTGCCATGCGGGTTTCTATGATCCGGAGCAGGGCGCGGCGGTAATCAGCGGACCGCCCCCCCGGCCCCTGCCCCAACTGCCCATCCGGATCAACGGGAACGGTGAGATCATGGCCGACGGCGATTTTGAGGAACCGGTCGGCGTGTTGTAAATGAGGTCCCGGAAAGGAGGTGAATCAGATGGCCGAAAAGGTGAAGGATCTCGTCTGCGGCATGGAGATCAAGATGGATGAGGTCGCTGCAACCTACGAATACCAGGGGAAGACGTACTACTTCTGCGCACCGGGTTGCAAGCGACAGTTCGAACAGGACCCCGAGAAGTACATCGGGAAAGAGGCTGAGGGGAAGTCGCATCCCCATCACCACTAAATAAGGAGGTCAATATGAGTTGTTGCGGCGGATGTCATGGACATGACTCTGAGCACGGGCATAGACACCGGCATGGCCAGCATGGCCATGAGGAGAAACATGAAAAGCGAGGGGCTACGATAACGTGCACCAACTGTGGGAGTGTCGTCAATGAGAGTTTCGTATTCTGCCCCCACTGCGGAACGGCGATCCAGGGCTCAAGTGCGCCTACTCGCACTCAGACGATCTAAACGGGAGGATGGATTCGGCGTTGAACCA
This sequence comes from Bipolaricaulia bacterium, assembly GCA_046758705.1. Taxonomy (GTDB): domain Bacteria; phylum Bipolaricaulota; class Bipolaricaulia; order JBHIAT01; family JBHIAT01; genus JBHIAT01. The sequence continues at coordinate 911 of JBHIAT010000053.1, read as the reverse complement.
CAATGACCACAGGAACCGGAGAGTGAGCTGGATCTTGATCATCATCGGGCTCCTGTTGCTACATGCGGGGCTGACTCGGCTCAACGGCGCTCCGGGCCAACCTCCAGAGATCGACTATTCCGAGTTCATCGCGTGGGTGAGGGATGACCGGGTGGAACGGGTCACCATGAATGGAACGCAGATCAGCGGTGCCCTGACCGACGGAGGCGCGTTCACCACCCGGACTCCCTCTCCCAACCCCGATGCTGACCTGATCCAACGGCTCCTGGACAACGGGGTGGAGGTCAGGGCAGTAGAACCCGCCGACGGCGGCTGGTTGCTCTCCATGTTCATCTATCTTCTCCCGGTCGTCCTACTGGTCGGCGCCTGGATCTACATGATGCGACGGGCTCAGAGTCAACAGAACGCTCTGTTCTCCCTCGGGCAGAGCCGGGCCAGATTGGTCGATAAGGAGTTCTCCAAGATCACCTTCGACGATGTCGCCGGCATCGACGATGTCAAAGAGGAGGTCAAGGAGATCATCGAGTTCCTCCGCCATCCCAAAAAGTTTGTCCGATTAGGTGCTGAGATTCCCAAGGGCGTGTTGCTCGTCGGCCTGCCCGGCACCGGCAAGACCCTGCTCGCCAAGGCGATCGCCGGCGAGGCCGATGTGCCGTTCTTCTCGATCAGCGGCTCCGACTTCGTCGAGATGTTCGTCGGGGTGGGTGCCTCCCGGGTGCGCGACCTGTTCAACAAAGGCAAGCAGAACACCCCGGCGATCATCTACATCGACGAGATCGACGCCGTGGGCGGCAAGCGCGGCACCGGCATCGGTGGCGGTCACGACGAGCGGGAACAGACCCTCAACCAGATGCTTGCCGAGATGGACGGCTTCGAGACGAACAAGGGGGTCATCATCCTGGCGTCCACCA
>JBHIAT010000052.1:0-20553 GCA_046758705.1 Bipolaricaulia bacterium | reverse complement strand
TGCCGGGGTTCGGATCGATCACCTTGAAGGAAAGGGCTTTGATCGTTTTCATGGTCGTGTTGGGTTCATCGCCCCGTTCTGTCTAGACGGTGTGGCTTGCGGTATCAAAGTCATAGCTTGAGGTGGCATTAGTCATCTTGGGGTTTACCTAGGTTAACGTAACCCAATAGAGCAACTATGTCAAGGTCAAAACCTGGGTCATTGGCCTCCACCAAACCTTCGGTTTGGAAGGGGACTTCTGGCCACGAAATGTTAAAATTACAGTGATTGGGGGTGGGGCTGTCAAACCTGGGCTCCTGGTGATTGGTTAATACCATTGGGATCACCTTCATTATATTCATTGATACTGATGAATTCAAGGTTGGTCGATAAAATCCAGATGACAGCTCTCATCGAAAATCGCAATAGTTCGGGGGTAAGGTGTTCCAGGTTCCAAATAAGATCTTCAGTGCTGTAATGGCCAGTTACTAGGGCCTATACATGCAAGGGTTGCCGCAACCTGTAACCGGGGTTATCCTAGGGAAGATTGGGGTGTGAAATGAACGGGAAACTTTGGAACGAGGAGTCGAAGGCAGCCTATCTGAGCCTCGTCCCGTCGCTCATCATCTTCTTAGTCTTCATCGCGTTTCCGATCCTCTATTCACTCTACCTCAGCTTCCATGAGTGGTCGCTCCTGTCCCCGGGCAAATCGTTTGTCGGTCTCGATAACTACCGGGAGGTGTTCACCTCTCGAGAGACGCGGCTCGCGCTCAAGAACACGCTTTACTACTCGTTGGGCGCGGTGCCGCTCCTGGCAGCGGTCTCCCTCGGGCTCGCCCTGTTGCTCCAGGGGAGACGACGCGGTGTCGAACTCTACCGAACCGTCCTGTTCACCCCGGCGGTTCTCTCCAGTGTCGTCGTCGCCCTTCTGTGGTCGTGGGTCTTCGATCCACACTTTGGCCTGTTTAACCACCTGTTGAGTCGGGTTGGGGTGCGCGGTCCCGGTTGGTTGGCCGACCCGCGCTGGGCGATGCCGGCGGTGATCCTGACCACGCTCTGGAAGTATGTCGGCTACTACATGGTGATCTTCGTCGCCGGTCTTCAGGGGATCCCCCGGGCCTACTACGAGGCGGCGGCCATTGACGGTGCCGGGCCGGTGCGCAGGCTGTGGAGCATCACACTGCCGCTGCTGCGACGGACGACCGCGTTCGTGCTGGTCGTTGCTACCATCCAGTCGTTCCAGGTTTTCGGACTCATCTACGTGATGACCGGCGGTGGACCGATGGGTAGCACCAGCGTCGTCGTCCACTACCTATATCAGGAGGCGTTTGAGTTCTTCAGGATGGGATACGCGTCGGCGATCGCCTGGGTGCTGTTTTTAATTATTTTTGTCCTGTCTTTCATCCAACTGCGCACCGTCGGACGGAGAGGACGAGGCTGGAAGCGGGAGGGAGCGATCCGATGAAAACAGGAAAGATCGAACGTCATACCCGGACGGCCGTTTACCACCTGACTTTCATCGGTCTCGGACTGATCATGCTGCTCCCGGTCCTGTGGATGGTGTTCACCTCATTTAAGGAAGGTTCGGAGGCGTTCTCTTACCCGTTTCGTTGGCTGCCGACGACCTGGCGGCTCTCTAACTACCGGTCGGTTTGGGAGGAGCTTCCGTTTGCCAGACTGTACCTGAACAGCCTGATCATTGCTGCGACGGTGACCGTCGGACAGTTGTTCAGCGGTACGCTTGCCGGTTACGCGTTCGCCCGACTCCGATTCCCGGGGCGCAACCTACTGTTCTATCTCTACCTGAGCTCGATGATGGTTCCCCATCATGTCACCTTGATCCCGTCATTCCTGATCTTGAAGTGGCTCGGCCTGATTGACACCTATCCGGCGTTGATCCTCCCGTTCCTGGCCGGGGCGTTCGGGGCGTTCCTGATGCGACAAGCGTTTCTGGAGATCCCGCGGTCGTTTGAGGATGCGGCGCGGATCGACGGCGCGACACGCTTTCAGGTCCTGGTTCGGATCATGCTCCCGCTTGTCAGACCAACGCTCCTGACGCTGGCGATCTTCATCTTTATCTGGCAGTGGAACAGCTTCCTGTGGCCGCTGATCGTTACCCAACGTGCCTCGATGCGGACGCTGCCCGTCGGCATCGCGTCCCTCAGGACGGAGTTCGGCAGCGATTGGCCGGTGCTGATGGCGGCGAACGTGATGATCGTCCTCCCGATGCTGGCGCTCTTCTTCCTCGCTCAGCGACAGTTCATCCGTGGGATCACCCTCAACGAGGCGGCGGAATGAAGATCGGGATCGATATAGGCGGCACATTTACCGATATCGTCCTCATCGATCCTGAAACGAACCGGGTGGAGGTTCTTAAGGTCCCCTCCACCTCAAACCAGCTGGAGCAAGGCGTCATCGATGGGTTGAAGCGGCTGCAGCTGAGACTGAAGGAAAAATTTCGATACGAGTCGGTGATCCAGCTGGTTCACGGGACCACCGTCGCCACCAACGCGATTCTGGAACGGAACTGGGCGGTGACCGCTCTGATCACGACCGAGGGGTTCCGGGACGTACTGGAGATCGGCAGGCAGAACCGACCGGAACTCTACAACCTGCTCACCGAAAGACCTGATCCCATCGTCCCCAGGGATCTGCGCTTCGAAGTCCCCGAACGGCTGGACTATCGAGGCGAGATCATCCACGAGCTAGATGAGGGACAATTGGATGAGATCGCCGAGGTATTAAACCAGAGAGGTGTGGATTCCGTGGCGGTCTCCTTCCTGTTCTCTTACCTCAACCCGGAGCACGAGCGGAGGGTGAAAGCGGCGTTGCGGCGCAGCATCTCCGTGCCGATCACGCTCTCCTGTGAAGTCCTGCCCGAGTTTCGTGAGTATGAACGGACCTCGACCACGGCCATCAGCGCGGCGCTCAAACCGGTCGTGGATCGGTATCTCAAAAGGCTGGAGGAAAGGACTCGGGCGTTGGGTATCGCCCGAGACTGGCGCATCATGCGATCGAATGCCGGGATCAGCAGCAGCCAAATCGCAAGGCACAACCCGGCCACCATCGTGCTCTCAGGACCTGCAGCCGGTGTGGAAGGCGCGAAGTTCGTCGGAAAGCTGGCCGGCTTCAACGACCTCATCACCTTGGATATGGGCGGGACGAGCTGCGATCTTTCGTTGATCGTAGACGGAAAACCCACGATAACCAACGAAGGGGAGATCGACGGGCGTCCCCTGCGGATCCCGATGGTGGATATCCACACGATCGGAGCTGGGGGAGGAAGTATCGCCTGGCGGGATGCGGGCGGGGCATTGCGGGTTGGACCCCGGAGTGCCGGAGCTGATCCCGGTCCCGTTTGCTATGGTAAGGGCGGAGGGGAACCGACGGTGACCGATGCCCATCTGGTCCTCGGCCGACTCAACCCGGAGCACCCGTTGGGGGGGATGGACCGATTAGACCTGGACGCGGCCCAACAAGTTATCGAAGAGCGGATCGCAACGCCTTTGGGGATGGAGTTGGAGGTCGCAGCCCAGGGGATATTGGATGTGGCCGATGCCGCCATGGAGAGAGCGATTCGAGTGATATCGGTGGAACGAGGTTACGATCCCCGAGATTTTGTACTGCTGGCCTTCGGCGGAGCTGGTCCCCTGCATGCAGGTCACCTGGCCGACAAGTTGGAGATTCCGACGGTCATCATCCCAAACAGCGCCGGTGTCCTGTCGAGCTTGGGTCTGCTGGCCGCCGATCTGGTTCATCACTTTGTGCAATCGATCCTCAGAAGGGTTGAGGATCTCGATCTGGATCTTACAAACGATATCTACCGCCGGTTTAAGCGGGCGGGGAGGCAAACGCTCAAGGAGGGTGGCGTCACCGACCCGGGACGGATCTCATTTCTCCCGTCTTTGGACCTCCGCTATCAAGGCCAGTCCTACGAGTTGAACCTGCCGCTCCCCAATCGCGAGTTATCCCCGGACGATCTGAGCGAGATCGCAGCGAGGTTCGATGAAGCACACCGCATGAGTTACGGATATGCCGCGCCCGGAGAACCTCTCGAGGTGGTGAACCTCCGGCTGGAGGCCAGAGGGGAGATCCCCAAGCCGTTATTGAGAGAGATGGAGCGGACCGGGAGCCGCCGTCTCAAACGGGCCGAAACACCACCTCGAGACGTCTACTTCCGCGAGACCGGCTGGGTATTATGTAAAATCTTCTCTCGAGACCGGTTACCGGTTGATGTGCCGATCCCAGGCCCCGCGATCATCGAAGGGACAGAGTCGACGGTCACCGTGTTTCCCGGTCAGCGGGCTCGCATGGATCCCCTGGGGGACCTGATCATCGAGCGGGAGGTGAGGACGCGCGCATGAGTGTGGATGTGGATGCAATCACCCTGGAGGTCGTTCGAAACGCGCTGGCAGGGATCGCCGAGGAGATGAGCGCGAACCTGATCCGTAGCAGCTACAGCCCGAACATCAAAGAACGGCGGGACTGCTCATCGGCGCTGTTCGATCACCACGGCCGGATGATCGCCCAGGCGGACGATATGCCGGTCCATCTGGGCGCGATGCCGTTTTCGGTGAAAAGCGCTCTGGAAGCGTTTCCTCAGGAAACCCTGGAACCCGGGGACACGATCGTGCTCAACGATCCGTTCCATGGAGGTGCCCACCTCCCCGATATCACGTTCGTCACCCCGATCTTCGACGACGGTGAGCTGGTCGGCTTCTCTGCGAACCGGGCCCACCATGCCGATGTGGGCGGCAAGACGCCGGGAAGCGTGGCCGGGGATGCGACCGAGATCTATCAGGAGGGCTTGCGAATTCCGCCGGTCAAGCTGTGGGAGAGCGGGAAAGTTCAGGAGGGAATCATGGCGGTGATCCTGGCGAACGTCAGAACCCCCAAAGAACGGATCGGGGATCTCCGCGCGCAACAGGCGGCCAACGAGACCGGCAGACGGCGGTTGCTGGAACTGATGGGACGATACGGGCGGGAGTCGTTGTTTGAGATCCTGGATGAGATCATGAACTACTCTGAGCGACGGATGCGCGAGCAGATCAAACGGCTCAAGGATGGGGTTTACCACTACGAAGACGATCTGGATGACGACGGGATCGGCCGTAACCGGGTGAAGATCCAGGCGGCGGTCCACATCAGCGGAGATGAGATCCAAATCGACTTCTCGGGAAGCGCCCCCCAGGTCGAGGGCCCGGTCAACGCCGTCTATGCGGTAACCGCCTCGGCCAGCTATTATACGATCCGGTGCCTCACCGATCCAGGCATCCCCCCGAACCACGGCTGTTACCGTCCGATCCAGATCGAGGCGCCCGAGGGCAGCATTGTCAACGCCACGCCCCCGGCCGCGGTCGTGGGGGGCAACCTGGAAACCTCTCAGCGGATCGTCGACGTGCTCATTGCGGCGCTGGCCCAGGTCATTCCTGAAAAGGCGATCGCTGCCTGCCAGGGGACGATGAACAATCTGACCTTGGGCGGCATCGATCCGCGCACCGGGGAGCCCTACACCATTTATGAGACAATCGCAGGTGGCTTCGGAGGACGGTTCAACCGAGACGGGATCGACGGAGTCCACTCACACATGACCAACACCATGAACACACCGATCGAGGCGTTGGAGACCGCGTATCCGCTTCGGGTAGAGCGGTATGAGCTGCGGCCCGATAGCGGAGGCGCTGGCCGCCACCGGGGCGGGCTCGGCATCCGCCGGGACATCCGGGTGATCGACCATCAGGCGCGGCTCTCCCTATTGGGGGAGCGGCGGGCCACCCGGCCCTACGGGCTGTTCGGCGGGAAGGCGGGCGCCGGAGGCAAGAACTTTCTGATCGTCGGCGGCGAGGAGAGACCGATGGGGGGCAAGGGCTCGGCCACGCTCGGACCGGGCGAGATGGTGAGCGTCAGGACGCCTGGAGGTGGGGGTTATGGAGATCCCACACAACGCCCGGAACAGCAAATCCACAAGGATTACCAACAGGAGAAGATCTCCGCCGAACACGCTATCGACATCTACGATCTCGATCCGAGATGAACGAAGCCCAGTTGCATCCGGACTGCTCGTTTCTATACAATAACTTGGTCCCGGAGGAGCGGTAGCAGGAGAAGGCCGAGGAGAGGGAGGGACCGTTATGATCCGTCTCATCGAGGCATACGGATACAAATGCTTAAAGCGCATCTGGACCCCTCTGGATAACTTCCAAATCCTTGTAGGTCCTAATGCATCTGGGAAGAGCACTTTTCTTGATGTGGTAGGCTTACTAGGTGACTTGGTACAAGAGGGACTCGATAAAGCAATTAAGAAACGAGCACAGAATTTCTCGGATCTAGCCTGGTTAGGAAAAAGGAGATGGTTTGCCCTGGTTATCGAAGTAGAGTTGCCCGAACGATTAAAGAATCTGATGAAACTCAAGCATTTCGGCAGGGAATACGTAAGATTTCGCTACGAGGTTGTGATCGGTAAAGAGGCTACTGGCAAAGTTCAAATCATTGATGAAACACTCTGGCTCAAACCAGAAGATCCGGCTACACTCACTCCTCAAGGGCAAGAAGACTTTAATCAGTTAAACCTGTTCGAAAATGGGACTACTTTACCAAAAGATTATCCTCATCGGCAAAGAACCCCTCCAGGATGGCGAAAAACGGTCAATAAAGTAAGTTCTTCAGGGAAGGATTATTTCATCAGTGAAACGACCGGATGGAACGCTCCGTTTAGCCTAGGACCTCGCAAGATGGCCCTGGCCAATGTCCCGGCAGAAGAGGAGCGTTTCCCTGTCTCCTCCTGGGCAAGGGAGTTGCTCATGGAAGGAATAGATATCCTGGCACTCAATAGTGAAGCTATGCGTCGTCCATGCTCCCCCCTGAGCCCGGATACATTTGAGCCGGACGGCAGCAACTTACCCATTGTGATTAAGAAACTCAAGAGAGAAGATCCTAAACAATTCAAACGGTGGGTGAAGCATCTTCAAACATCACTTTATGACATCCAGAATGTAAACGTTAAAGAACGGCCTGAGGACAAGCATCTCTATATCGTCATTACCTACACTAGCGGATTAAAGGTGCCCTCCTGGAGCATCTCCGACGGCACACTCCGGATGATGGCGTTGACTTTGCTGGCCTATCTTCCTGAGAAAGAGCGTATTTTCTTGGTCGAGGAACCCGAAAACGGGATCCATCCTAAAGCGATAGAAACGGTCTTTCAGTCACTATCTTCCGCTTATGATAACCAGATATTGGTTGCAACTCACTCTCCTGTGATTTTGAGTGTTGCGAAACCAGATCAGGTGCTCTGCTTTCGCAAGGGAGCGGAGGGAGATAGCCGGATCATCCGTGGAAATCAACATCCAGGTCTGAAGGGCTGGAGAGGTAAGAAGAACCTGGGTGTGCTGTATGCTTCAGGAGTACTGGATTAATGTCCAATGATCACGAAAAGCCAGATCTGGCAATTATTGTTCCGGATTTAGACATCGAAACGGTGATCAATACCATTCTATCAAGACCGGAGAGTTTAGGAATCGCCCGTATTACTTATCGAACTTTTAGGCATCAGGAGCGGGATCCAGGAGTCTGCTTTAGAGGTATTGAATTTTCCCGAGAACTGCAACTATCTCAAAGTTATACCCACTGTCTCCTGATATTCGATCATCATGGTTCAGGAAGGGACAGAGACACTCCGACAGACATCGAGAATGATATCGAAGAAGAACTATGGAGGCTAGGATGGAGAGATCAAGCAGGTGTTATCGTGATCTCTCCTGAGTTAGAGACCTGGGTCTGGGGTGTTAAACCTTCTCACATTTGTCGGAGGATCGGCTGGACCCCGGAAAGATTGTCTCAATGGCTGCGAGCGCAAGGTTATTTGGCCCCTGTACGGATTAAACCTCCTAGCCCTAAGGAGGTTTTCGAGACTCTTCTGAGAGAAGCGAGGATACCTCGTTCATCCTCCATTTATAGAGGAATTTCCCGGAGAGCGAGTCTAAGAAGTTGCTCAGATCGGGCATTCCAGAAATTATGCCGACTGCTCCAGCAATGGTTCTCCTGAGCCGGTGGGAGTGGCATAGCACCATGAAAAACCACTTCATCAAGTACGATTTACCCCTGGCGGAGGATGTCATATCAAACCTTCTAACAGATGGTTCTCTAAAAAACTGAAGTGGCCATCTTTACCGATAATGATGTGATCCAGGACCCGAATGTCTATGGGTTGCACCGCCTCTATAACAGCTTTTGTGAGGTGCTTGTCCTCAAAGGAGGGTTCGGGGTGCCCACTGGGATGATTGTGCACAAGTAGCAGGCCCGAGGCACGGTGGGCTAACGCCCCTTCCAAGACGCGGCGGGGATAGACTGCCGCCCGGTCAATGGTGCCTTCCTGGATAACTTCATAGTCAATGGCTTCGTTCTTGGTATTTAAATAGATGACCATGAACGCCTCATTAGGGCGTCCGGCTAGTTTCATCCGGGAGAAATCCACCACGGCCTGGGGCGAACTCAGAACATCTTTGCGTTTCATCTTCTCAGCAAGGTAGGCCTCGCAGGTTTCCTTCACCAGACGGATGAGCGTGGCCGATGCCGGACCAAGGTCGGGGACGTCTTCAAGCTCCCTCAGACTGGCGTCCAGCACACCGGAAAGAGAGCCGAAGTGGGCGATTAGCGCCTTGGCGATGGGCTTGACGTCCTTGCGGGGAATGGCGTAAGTCAAAAGAAGTTCAAGAACTTCGTAATCCTGGAATCCTTCAACTCCTGCCTGGCGGAAACGCTTTCGCAAGCGTTCCCGATGGCCGATGTAGTGGGATCTCTCCTCCATGTTTATAACTCTCCCCGAAACGCCCTATGGAGTGCTGTCTGCATCAGGGTCTCCATCTTCTTGAGCCCTTCCTGCTGGAACTTCAGAGCACGTTCAATGTGGTCGAGTTTGGCCACGATACGCTGCTGGACAGGAAGTGGGGGCAGATAGAGGCGGATGGTTTTAAGCCTTCGGCTATTGACATTAGGCTGCGCTGCGCCTTGCTTATGCAAAACTATCTGCTGCCAGTATAGTGCGATGACGATCTGCCCCTCTTTGCTTCGCCGACCTCCGTATAGGACCACAGACGGAAAGTCCTTGAGGTGATCGTTGAACACCTCTTTGGCCTGATTTGCCAATTCTAAGCGGTCCACCAGGAAAAGCACTCGCTGAGTGACTCCCGCCTGAAAGAACCGCTTCAGAGCCATCGCTATCGTGAGGGTCTTTCCCGTCGCTGTGGCCATCTCGATCAAGAGTCGCCGTTTCCCCGTTTCAATGGCAGCATCCATAGCCTGAAGACATTGCTTCTGATAAGGGCGTACCCGTTTCTCCTCACCTTGGATGAAGACCTCTTCAGGAATGGGAACGGTCGAGAGGGGCTTCCGGAACCGGCGAAGTGTCATGATGCGTTCGAGGTCTCGGCGTGGGAAAAATGCTACCACCTGGCGCGCGTCAGTCACGGTGTAATCCCAGAAATAGGTGGTCTCACCGTTAGAAAGGAAGATGAAGGGGGCCTCAAGAGCTTCCGCGTAATCCCTGGCCTGCTGTCGGGCGGAATAGGGATCCTTGGAAAAGCGTTTGGCTTCCACTACTGCAAGGGGTCGACCACGGCTGTCCAGGAGGACGTAGTCAGCCGATCCATCTGCCGCCGGCTCCTCCGTCAGTACCTGAGATTTATCTTCTGGGTCCCAACCCGACTCCCGCAGCAGACGATCCACAATGATCCGCGCATCGGTTTCTTTCTCAGCGCGCCCCATGAAGGTTCTCCCACAAGATAAGGAAATGTCCTGCAATCCTTAGAACAGAGCCGCTCAAGGCTCGCTTTCAAGCTTACCTCTGGAAGTACCTCTTGTCAACGCGGTCAGGAAAGTGTCCAACCGGACGCAATGTCTGCTGATCACCTCCGTCATAAACGGGATACGTCTGGACACCTTCTGTCTGGTTCAGGATTTCACATCACGGGTTAATTAAGTGGGGATAGACCTCAGACCTCACAACCTTCGTTTGTGGATGAAGGTTTCGAGTTGATCCCGATGCGCCAGCCCGGGAATCACTTCCATCTTTGTGGCGCAGTACGCGCCGGCATAGCAAGCCCACTGTACCGCTGCCGACAGCGGCTCTCCCTCGGCCAACGCCACGGCCAACGCTCCGTTAAACGCGTCGCCTGCGCCGGTCGGATCCACGGTTCTGACCGTCGGCGCGCGCGCGGACTCGAGCCCTTCGGCGGTGGCAATCAACGCTCCGGCCTTGCCTTGGGTCAAGACCACGGTTTGCGTGCCCAACTGATGCAGGTGGCGGGTAAGGTGCTCCGGCCCCCATCCGGCGTCCGGTGCTTCGCCCAGCAGGAGATGAGCTTCGCTTTCGTTGGGCGTCAGGACGTCGATGTGTCGATAGGCGTCCCGGGGCAGTGCTTGTGCCGGAGCGGGGTTGAGGATCACCGTGACGCCGTGAGCCTTGGCCACCTGGGCGGCGTATAAGGCCGTTTCTGCGGGAATCTCCAACTGCAACAACAATACGTGGCACGAGGCGATCGCTTCTTCGGTCCGATCGATGTCATCAGGGGTCAACGTCGCGTTGGCGCCCGGTGCCACGACGATGGCGTTGTCGCCTTGCGAAAACAGCAAGATCACTCCCGCGCCGGTGGGGACGTCGTCACGACGGACGTGGGCGTGAACGCCTTCCTCGTCCCAAAGTCTCAGCGCATCGTCGCCGAAACGGTCCGTGCCGACACACCCGATAAAGTGCACCTCTGCACCTAACCGGGCGGCGGCGATCGCCTGGTTCGACCCTTTCCCACCGGGGCCTTCGGAAAAATTGCCACCGAGCACAGTCTCCCCGATGGAAGGCGGGCGCGACGTCTGCACCGTCAGACCCACATTGTAGCTTCCGACCACGGCGATTTTCGCTGACATCGGTATTTAACTCAAGTAGCGATTTGATAGATCATACATGGCAAAGACGTTTTCAAGGGGTGTGTCGGATTGAATATGGTGAGAACTGGCTAAAATGTAGCCTCCACTTTTTCCCAGAACCTGAATACGCTCTGCGACTTCGGCTCTGACATCATCGACCGTGCCCCGAGGCAGCGTTTTGATGATGTCAATACCGCCGTGAAAACAGAGAAGGTCGCCGAATTCATGTTTCAGTCGCTGCGGATCCATGTCTGTGGCATCGGCCTGAATCGGGTTGAGCAAGTCGACCCCCATCTCAATCAGTTCAGGAATGAGGGGGTAGATCGCCCCATCGCAGTGATACATCACGGGCATATGGTACGCTTTGGCGACTTCAATGATGCTTACGTGGTGCGGACGAACATACTCACGCCACATCCTTGGAGAAATCATCAGAGAAATCTGGGTGGCAACATCATCGTAGAAGTAAACCATATCCAGACGATCGCCCACCAAATCCAGAACCCGACGGGTGTTTTCTACGTAGACATCAGTCAATCGCTCCATAATGTACATGGGGATTTCCGGCTTGAGGGACAGGTCCATGAGGAATTCCTGCATGCTGCGCAGTTGCCAGGCGATCTCAAAGACCGAGCCGATTCGAAACCGGAGATGATATTCCTTATGAGCGTCCAGTTGCTTGACGACGTCTGGCAACGGGCTGAAATCCCACCAATCCGGCTCCGGCCAGGGATGGTCTTTGAGATCTGCAACAGAAGTAGCTGCACGGAGGGGCCAGCTCGCAAACTGTTCGTGGGCACCGCTCGGATTCTGGACGATGCGGAGGTGGTGTCCCCACAGGTCATAATAATCTCCCTCAGGGGTGCGCTGACGCCACATCCGGTTGGGAGTTGATCGGCTCAAGGCATCCCACCATTCAATGCAAGCTCCCTGATGCATGATCGAATCAGGCGCATTGAAGAATTGGTCATAAGATAAAACCCGGCAATCGACTTCAAAGTGGTGCAGAATGGCTTCCCAAGCTGGGTCAAAGAAATCAGAATCGCCCACTGTGCTGGTATCAGGTTGAACATGCTCAACCAACCTTTGCCATATTTCAGGGGTGGCCAAGAAGTCCACCGGCACTCGGTCCGGCTCTTCATGACGCAGAGCGGTCTTTACCCGTTCACGGGGACTCATATGTTTCTCGTTTGCCTGTGCCAATTTTGTGTCCTTATTTGTTTCTGGTGTTTAATCCGATAAAGGCATTCTAATAGGTCGGTGAAGCGCTGTCAAGCCCGTCGTGCGGGCAGTGTCTCGTACATCGTCCGGGCGACAATCACGCCCGAAACGAGCGTCAGTGCGCCGACGGTGGCGATGGCGGCCGGAATACCGAGCGCGTCGGCCAGCAACCCCGCGGTGAGCGCGCCCACCGCCAGTCCCCCATCACGCCACAGGCGGTAGACGCCAACAGCGGAAGCCCGCCACTCGGGATGGGCCACATCGGAGACGGCCGCCAGTAGTGTCGGGTACACCAGCGCCGTGCCTAGGCCCAGCAGCACCGCGGCGCCGATCCACGTCCAGAAGCCTTGGCCGACGACAAACAGCCCGATGCCGACCGCCTGCACCCACATGCCGGCAGCGATCATCCACTTGCGGCCCCAGCGATCGCTGAGCGCACCGGTGATGAGTTGACCCAGACCCCATACACCCGGATAAATCGCGGCGATGATGGCGATCTGTTCAAGAGGCAGCCCGGCAGCGGCCAGGAAGATGGGGATCAGCCCCCAGAACAGCCCGTCGTTCAGGTTGTTGACCATCCCCGCCTGGCTGGCGGAGAACAACGCCCGGTCTTTCCAACTGGTGAGCCACAGGATCTGGGCAAACGACGGTTTCTCCGAGTTGTCGTTTTGCGCGATAGGTTCCGCCGCAGTCAACTGCGCCTCGTAACGGGCGTGGGGGCGCGTGTCACGCACGAAGAAGATGGAGAACAGCAAGCCCAGGAAGGCGAACGCGATGCCGGGGTAGAACGGCCCGGGTCGCAAGCCATAAGTGGCTGCCAGGTAGCCGGTCGCCAGCGCCGAGGCGGAGACGGCCAGATAGCCAGCGGACTCGTTCAGCCCCATCGCCAGTCCGCGTTGCTTCGGCCCGACCAGGTCAATCTTCATGATCACGGTCGTAGACCAGCACAGACCTTGATTGATCCCCAGCAGCACGTTGGCGAACACCACCCAGCTCCAGCTGGGCGCGAAGATGATCAGCAGCGGCACAGGCAGGCCGAACAGCCAGCCGGTGATCAGGATACGCTTGCGCCCCAGCCGGTCGGACAGGCGTCCGGCAAGCAGGTTGACCCCTGCCTTGGCCACCCCGAAGCTGATCAGGAAGGACAGCACAGCCGACTTCGAGACCAGGCCGAAGTCGGCCTCGGCAATCAGCGGGACGACGGTACGCTCCAACCCGACCATCGCCCCGACGAACGCGTTGACGATCACAAGCAGTGTAAACTGTTGCCAGTTGGCCTGCAGACCCAATCTCACCGCATCTTTCGGGTGCTCAAGACCCCTCATATCCCAGGTTCCGACGTTTGATGATGTGAAAGTCAGCCGGCAACGGCGGCAGGCCCTCGATCTGGAAGTCCGCAAAGGCATCGGCTGAAAGTTGCAGTGCGGGATTGCTGCGTCGCTCGTAGCCGATGGTCGAGATCGTCTTGCCGTCTATGCCGCGTCCGCACACCGATCCCTCATAGTGACCGGGATAGATTTCGGTCCAATCCGACAGCTCCAACAAGCGGTTCAGGCCGTGGTAGAGCTGCACAGCGCGGGCGCGAATCTCGTCGGCGGATACATCGTTCAACGCCAGATCCACACGCCCCACGTCACCGACGAACAGCGTGTCACCGGTGAGGACGAACCAATCGTCTACCAGCAGGCAGATGTGCTCGGGGGTGTGGCCGGGTGTGTGGATCGCTTGGATGAGTCGGTTGCCCACCTCCAATACCTGCCCGTCGGCCAGCGGTACGTGTTCGTAGCGCACGTCGGCGCCCGGGCCGAGGTACAGTGGCACGCCGGTCAGCGCCGCCAGCTCTCGGGCACACGAGAGGTGATCCGCGTGTACGTGTGTCTCGATGATCACGCTGATCTCCAACTCGTTTTTCTTAACCTGATCGATGTAGGTTTCCGGATCGCCCTGAGGATCCACCACGGCACACGGACCAAACGTCGGACAGCCGACAAGGTATGAGATACAGGCTTTCTCTTCATGAAGGATCTGTCGAAAGTACATGGTATGCTCCCTTTCAAATTTCGAATTTTACGAATTGTAAGGCTTTACACCTTTTCCGCAACCAGAGAGACGCTCTTGACGCCAAAATCCTCGCTGGTCTCCTGTGCTGACTCGGAAAGAAACCCATACTGTCGATTCTCCCGAACCGATACCACCTGCATCTCTACCTCCTTTCTACACGGTTACTCCTCCAGGACGTAACCCGTCTGTTGCCATTCGGCCACCCCCTCCTCCAGGCGGGCGACGTTCCACCCCCGCTCGGCCAGCAGCTCCAACGCCTCATCGGCGTAGACACAGTAGGGGCCGCGGCAGTAAGCAACGATCGTCTGGTCCTGAGGAAGCTCGCTCAGCCGGTGTTCCAGCTCATCCAGGGGGATAGAAATCGCTCCGGGCAGATGGCCTGCCTGATACTCCACCCCGGGTCGCACGTCCAGCAACACGACCTCACCGTTGCGCAGCCGCGTCCGCAGCTCGTCGGCCGAAATCCACTCAAACTCGTGCCGCCGGTTGCGATAGGCATCGAGGGCCTGCTCCACCTCTGCCAGCTGTCGCTCGGCCACAGCGCGCAGTTTCAGCCACAAACGGGCGACGGCCGGGTCGGCCAGGTGGTAGCGAACATACAGCCCGTCACGCTCGTTCACCACCAGCCGGGCCTGCTTGAGCCGTTGCAGATGTTGAGAGGTGTTGGCCACGCTCATACTTGCCTCGCGGGCCAGCTCCTCCACGGTGCGCGGCGCCTGTACCAGCAGGTCTAGCAGTTCCAGACGGTGAGGGTTGGCCATGGCACTGGCCACCTGAGCAAACAGGTGGTAGAGTCGCTCTTTGTGCTGCCGTTTCTCGCTCATCATGAGATTGACAATGGCCTCCCCTCTATAGTATTCAATAGATTCCTTGAATTATACCCTGTCAACCCCTGTTTGTCAACAGTTGCCCTGACAACTCCGCTCAGGTATAGAGGTTTGGTTTTTTTGGGTATAATCAAAGTGAAGCCCTAAGACACATCCACGGCAAAAGCAAACCCATCGAAAGGGTGGGGATGCAAAGCCACTCAGTGAATCCCTAAGACACGCCCACGACAAAGGCAAACCCACCGAAAGGTGGGGACGCAAAGCCACGGATCCACAAGGATGGCCGGGCTACCGAGGGAGGTGTCAATCGGTCCTGAACGGGTAAACCTTCCGAAAGGGAGGGGCACAAAGCCACAGGCCCTAACGTAAAGCCGAGGGTGGCTGGGCTGCCGAAGGACGATGCACAGTTTAACTTCTGAGCACACTCAGGTCTTCCCAGGCCAGCCGTGCAACCCACCATTGCAGGCCCAGACCGATTCGACTCCCAAAGCTCGATTGGAACGGGCTTCTGTACAACTACACCGCTGAATCTCAGGAGGTGCCTGATGTACATGCATTGGTGGAACGGGCTGTTGCGAAGGCATCTTAGCGGGCAACGGGACGAGCGAGGGTCGGTGCTGATCATCACCTTATTCGCCCTGCTGATTATCACCTTGGTCAGCAATGGCTATATGCAGATTTCTGTTGACAGTCAGCGGTACAGCACCCTGATGCAGGACTTTGAACAGACCCTGTACAACGCCGAATCCGGTATCCAGCGTGCCAAAGAGTACATCGTCTCCCAACAGGGTGAATTCACTTCGGCGCAGGTCAACGCTCCAGATTGGGTTCCCCCCGAGTATCAGATCTCCGGTTACCTGTTGGCGAACGAAGGCATCCCCGACCTCGGCGATCAGGTGGGCGGTGCTGAGGTGTTCATCGTCGAGCTGGAGCCTGATGTCTACTATATCCTCTCCCGAAATGAGTTTCGAAAGACGGAGCGGATACTGAAGGAGATCATGTTCGCGGTCTTCTCGGCTGCCGATCGGTTCTTCTCGGACGCCGTCGTCGCCGATGATGACGGAGGGATCCAAACGAACGGCAATACCACTATCAACGGGACTACCCAGCTGTTGCCGCAACTCTCTCCAATCACCGCGCCCAACCCCTATGATGAGGATCACAGTGGCGAGACCCTTAACCCAAGCTCAACAATCACTCTCTCCGATACCAATCCCAACGGGCCGACGACCTACCGCTACGATGCGATCAATTTAAGCGGCAACGACGAGGTCATCGTCAACGGAGACGTCCAGCTGTTCGTGAACGGGGATGTGACCATCGGAGGAAATGCGAGGATCGGCCGGTGTGTCGATGCGTTGGACATCTCCGACTCCGGGAACTGTTCGCTGATCATTTACGTCCTGGGGTTGGGGACCGTGACCATCAGGGGGACTTCCGAGGTTCGTGGGGCGATCTATGCGCCGGAGACCACGATCGTGTCCTCGAGTGGAACGCCCGAGATCTACGGGGTGTTGGTCGGGTTCAGCGATGATCTGCGGGGGAATGTGACAGTGACCTACGAAGCTGCTCTGGTGGCCAGGTTGGAGGAGATCGGGCTCGTGGGGATCGATTTCGGTCCGGAGCTGCAGCGGGTCGATTGGAAAGAGCTGTGAATCAGTCGAGTGAAGATCTCTCCGAGGCGATCCACTCAGTTAGCCCGTTCAAGTATGAAGGTTTGACTTTTAGGGTATAATTAAAGTGAAGCCCTAAGACACGTCCACGACAAAGGCAAACCCACCGAAAGGTGGGGGCGCAAAGCCACGGATCCAAACGGATAGCCGGGCTGCCGAAGGAGGTGTCAATTTTCACTCCATTCGGTAAACCCCTAAGACACGTCCACGACAAAGGCAAACCCATCGAAAGGTGGGGACGCAAAGCCACGGATCCAAACGGATAGCCGGGCTGCCGAAGGAGGTGTCAATCGGTCCTGAACGGGTAAACCTTCCGAAAGGGAGGGGCACAAAGCCACAGGCCCTAACGTAAAGCCGAGGGTGGCTGGGCTGCCGAAGGACGATGCACAGTTTAACTTCTGAGCACAGTCAGGCCTTCACAAGTCAGCCGTACAACCCACTATTGCAGGCCCAGACCGATTCGACTCCTAAAGCTGAATTGGAACGGGCTTCAGCGCGACCACACCGCTTGATGGAGGTGCGCTATGCACATGCATGGGTGGAACGGGCTGAGACGGAGGCATCTTAGCGGGCAACGGGGCGAACGAGGGTCGGTGCTGGTCATCACCTTATTCGCCCTGCTGATCATCACGCTGGTCAACAACGGCTACCTGCAGATCTCTGTTGACAGTCAGCGGTACAGCACCCTGATACAGGACTTTGAACAGACCCTGTACAACGCCGAATCCGGTATCCAGCGTGCTAAAGGGTACATCATCTCCCAACAGGGCGAATTCACTTCGGCGCAGGTCAACGCTCCAGATTGGGTTCCCCCTGAGTATCAGATCTCCGGCTACCTGTTGGCGAACGAAGGCATCCCCGACCTCGACGATCAGGTGAGCGGTGCTGAGGTGTTCGTCGTCGAGCTGGAGCCTGATGTCTACTATATCCTCTCCCGAAATGAGTTTCGGCAGACGGAGCGGATACTGAAGGAGATCATGTTCGCAGCCTTCTCGGCTGCCGATCGGTTCTTCTCGGACGCGGTCGTTGCCGATTATGACGGGGGAATCCAAACGGCCGGCAATGTCACCATCAACGGGGATACCCGGCTGTTGTCGACACTCCCCCCGGTCGTCGAGCCTGCTTCCTACGATTTCGATAACAGCGGTCAGACCCTCAGCTCAACAATCACTCTTTCCGATACCAACGGCGATCCCGACACGGCGACCACCTACCTCTACGATGCGATCGACTTAACCGGTAACAAGGAGATCATCATCGACGGAGACGTCCAGCTGTTCGTGAGCGGGGATATGGAACTCTCAGGAAGCGCAGAGCTCGGCCGCTGTGCCGATGCGATGGACATCTCCGACTCCGGTAACTGTTCGCTGGTCATCTACATCATAGGGTCGGGGAGCGTGACCATCGACGTGAGCGTCGGGGGGACCGCCGAGATTCGTGGGGCGATCTATGCGCCGGAGAGCGCGATCGAGATCGCGTCAAGCGGAACGCCCGAGATCTACGGGGTGTTGGTCGGGTTCGGCGTCGATCTGCAGGGGGATGTGACCGTGACCCATGATACTAATCTGACGGCCAGGTTAGAGGAGATCGGGCTCACGGGGATCGATTTCGATGCGGACCTGCAGAGGATATCGTGGAAAGAGCTTTGAACCGGCCGAGTGAAGATCTCTCTGGGGAGGTCAAGAGATGGATACCCCAATAGAGAGTCTGAAGCAGATCTGGGAGACGGTGGAGCCATACTCCCCGATCGTCTTTTTCGCTCTCCTCGCCTTCTTATTGATCCTGATGCTCTTCGACAATTGGTACCTCACCCGCTGACCCAGTTTCCTGCCCAACTTCTGGTCTTAACGCCTCTTACCAACCGTTATTTCTAGAGCCAGCTCCTTGCCTTGGCTTAACCGCTCGACGATTCGGGTTCGGGTGCACCCTCGATGATCTCAACACCCGAGGACGTCCCGATCCGGGTCGCCCCTGCATCGATCATCTGGACGGCGGTCTCGTAGTCTCGGATTCCCCCGGCCGCCGTCACACCGAACTCCGTTCCGACGGTCTTTCGCATCAACCGGACCGCTTCGACCGTCGCCCCACCCGGACCGAAGCCGGTCGAGGTCTTGACATGATCGGCCCCGGCGCCGACCGCCAGGATGCACCCGGCCACGATCTGCTCGTCGCTCAGCAACGCCGTCTCCAGGATGACCTTCAGCACACCGCCCGCCGGTCGCTTCTCCAGGACCTCACCAACTGCGTGGATTTCGTTGAGAACAGCCCGGTAGTCCATCGCCTTGAGGGCCGCGATGTCGATGACCATGTCAAGCTCTTCAGCCCCGTCATCGAGTGCGATCCGCGCCTCGAACGCCTTGACTGCGGCGGCATTCGCCCCTTGAGGAAACCCGATAACGGTCGCGACCTTGATCGGATGCTCGCGGACCTGTTCCACCGCCAATGCTACATGGCGGGGGTTGACCAAGACAGAGGCGAACCCATATTGGATTGCTTCTTTACAAAGTCTGCGGATGCCATCGGCCGAGGTCTCGGGACCGATTAGGGTGTGATCGATCATCTGCGCCAGCTGTTGGCGTCGCATCGCCTACCTCCTCTCCGTTTCAAGGCAGATCAAGGGCAAACTTAATCGCCTCGTTGATCTCCTGCACCTTGACTACATCCAGCATCGCGATCCGGCTCTGTAACCAAGCCTTGGGGATGGTGGCCAAGCTGTCACAGTTAGCGACACACTTGCGGGGCAGCCCATCCTTTGGCCCTAACTCCACCTCCACTTTGATGCCCCTAATCCGGGTGGTCACAGGAGCAATCGTCACCAGAGCCCGAACGCGATATGCTTCATCGCGGGAGACGAGCACCGCGGGTCTACGTCTTACGAGTGGTGGGATATCTGCCCACCAGACTTCACCTCGCTTCACTCCTCCCACTCCTCTGCCATCAGGGTCTTCTGAGCGATGGTGGCGACTTCGCTGATCTCTTCCGCAGTCTCCGGATATCTTTGGTAGCCCTCGATGTAGTGGCGAATCTCCTCTTCCTTCTGCTTAGCGTTCAACCAGTAGCGGATAGCCTCAGTGATGAGAGCACTGCGGGAGATCTCAAGCTGCTTGCGCAACTGCTCCACCGCCTGGAACTCCTCTTTGGGCAAACTCACTGCAACCTTAACCGTTTGAGATGCCATGATCCCTCCTCATGGTATGAATTTGGTCATACCAAGCATATCTAGTATATGTTCAATCGGGTGAGAGGTCAAGCATCTGTCGTTCGTATCCGTATCTCCTTGCAGGGGTTAGTTATCTTAATTTCAATGTTCAATAACGAATATCGACATGTCGATAACTTTCAATCCACTATTTATCAGATCAGACGCGGCAAGCCCTGGACTTTACGTTGATGGTCCGCCTTTCTGCGCTTGCAACTCGTGCAGCCTCTCCTTGATCCAGGTGCGGATGAGCGTTGTGTGTCCCAGCCCCTTCTCGTGTGCGATCTGCTTGAGCTGCTTGAGATCTTCTTCCGCGATCCGCACTGATACGATCTTATCGGTGGGGCGCTTGAAGCGGATCTGATCGGTCACATCTACCATCTGGTCCCAATAATCTGCTGAGTCATGAGTGTCCCAAAACTCGGCGATCTCTCCCAAACTCATCTTCTCGAAGTCGGGCAACGGCTTCCTTTTAGGCTTGGCTTTGGCTATCGCTATCCCCTCTTCATCGGGTCGCCCATTGCAACGTACAGCTCCAGATCGACTACACGCTGGACACGACGTAGTTTCAATCCCCTGTTCGTCGGGTCACGTTTTGCAAGCTTCGGTCCAGTTTTGCGTGGCTGGACTTGAAGTAAAGTTACAATCCCCTCCTTATCGGGTCAAGTTTTGCAAC
>JBHIAT010000051.1:0-20774 GCA_046758705.1 Bipolaricaulia bacterium | reverse complement strand
TCGTGGTGACAGAAGTATATCTCATCTTCTAGAAACACTCAACAGGGAGACCACCCGGGGCTTCTCTGGGAATCTATTTGACACGGATCATCATTCCGAAATATATTGGATTATCGTGATGTCGGGGGCCGATCATGGGGCTACAGGTGTAGCTCTTCGGACCGTTCCAACTCTGGCGTGATGATGAGCCGATTCCACCGGAAGCCTGGAGGAGTGATAAGGCTCAAGCCCTGTTCAAGATCTTGCTGACCGAACTCGGCCGCACCTTCACCCAGGATCAACTCATCGACTGGCTGTGGCCTGACACCGATCCCGATAAAGCATTGCACATCCTCCGACCGCTGATCACCCGGGTGCGCCGCATTCTGGAGCCCAAGCTCAAACGCGGTCCGCAATCCCAATATATCCTCACCCGTCCCTCTGGCTACTGCTTCAACCCCGAAGCGGACTGTGTCATCGACACCCGAGCCTTCAAAAACCACCTAAACCAAGCCAGGCAACTGGAATCAAACACCCAATTTGAACAAGCCATTCAAGAATATCAGCAAGCGGTGACCCTGTATCAGGGGGACTTCCTCGCCGAGGATCGCTACGAGGACTGGGCCATCCCTCATACGGAAAGCTGGCGGCAGACCTAGCTCGATGCCCTGTCCCAGCTCGCTGAATGCCATGCCCGTTTGGCTCAATACCGAAGAGCGATCGCCCACTACAACCAGATCCTGGAGATCGAGCCCTATCGCGAGCAGACCTACCGGCAATTGATGCTTTACCACTATCTTGCCGGGGATCCCGACCAGGCGATCCGCATCCATGAGCGGTTTCGAACCTTGCTAAATCAGGAACTCGATACTGAACCCCTGCCTGAAAACCCGTCCCTGCCCCTCGAGTTGAAACGAAATCGTCTGTTTGAAGGAGCGACCCAATTCCTCATCGGCCTGGCTCAAATCGACCAATCGCTGGTGTTGTTTCTGGATGACCTCCATCGTATCGAACTGTCCCGGCTCTCCTATGAGGCAGTGTACCGGCTCTTGGCCGAGATGTCCCCGGCTATCGGCGAATCGTTCTATAAACGGATTTACGAGGAGACGGAGGGCAATCCGCTGTTCATCGTGGCTGTGCTGCAAAACCTGTTCGCCGAAGGGGCGCTTCGCATTACCGAAGCCGGGAGATGGGTCAGCGACATCGACGACATCACCCTCAACTATCAGGAACTGATGATTCCGAAGCAAATCAAGGCGGTGATCGGAAGACGTTTCGAGTTTGAACTGCTCCAGCAAACCCAGGGGGAAGAGCCCCGATCGACCTTAGAGGCGTTAGACGGGTTAACCCAGGCCCAATTGCTGGTGGAGGTGGAACAAGCGGGCGATGGTGATGGAGGACTATGCACTCGCATTCAGTCACGACAAGATCTGGGAAGTGGTCTACTACGACGAGATCAGCGGGCCGAGGCGCAAGTGGCTCCATCAACAGGTGGGGGAAACGTTGGAACGGATCTACGTCGATCGTCTGGAGGAGTATTCTGGGCGGATTGCCGAGCTATCGTGGGGAGATGCGGGAGAAGGCGATTGAGTATCTGATTCAGGCAAGTCAGAGGGCTGTCCAGCGCTCGGCCAATGTGGAAGCGATCAACCATCTCACGAAAGGGCTGGAGGTGCTCAAGACGCTGCCGGAGGCCCCCGAGCGCATCCAGCAAGAACTCACACTGCAAATCACTCTGGGTGTGCCGCTGACGGCCACTAAGGGCTATGGAGCCCCGGAAACGGGAAAAGCCTATGCTCGGGCACGAGAGCTGTGCCGGCAGGTGGGAGAAACTCCTCAGCTCTTCCCGGTGCTGCGGGGACTGTGGATGTTTCATTTAGTGCGGGGGGTAATGAGCTTGAGTCGTCTGTTGCAGCAACAGGGCAAGCAAGAAAAAGCCCGGCAGATGCTGGCGGAAATTTACGACTGGTTCAGCGAAGGGTTTGACACCGCAGATTTGAAACAGGCTAAGGCGCTGCTTGAAGCGTTATCGTGAAGTTAGAATAAATCAAATATCTTCCCAATAAAGAAAACATAAAAGATGACAAGCAGCCATCCTTCCCATTTTGTGACCACTTTCTCCTGAGCGACGAAGAAAAAGAGTAATGTGGCGATCAACATAATGGGTAAACTCGCTGTCAGAATGCTATTCGGAATGGTTAAAGTCCCAAATAAAGCAGGGATACCCATCACAGCAAAAGAATTGAATATGTTTGAACCCAGAACATTTCCTATCGCGATTTCCGGTTTCCCTTTTCTGGCGGCCGTAATGCCGACCGTCAATTCGGGCAACGAAGTGCCCAATGCCACAGCACTCACGGCGATGATCTCTTCCCCTATATCCAATATCTCTGACAATTTGATGATCGATTCGACGGTATAATTCGCACCCAGGTAGATAAACGCCCCACTAGCAACGAGGATCATCAAGGTTTTGAGGTCTAATTTCCCTTCTTCTGTCTCAACATCTTCCGCTTCCCGCCTCGCAGCCATCGTGTAGCGCAGATAGATGACAATACCTGCGAGACATAGCAGGGCATCGGGCAGCGTAAAAGCACCATCCCAAACGGTGACGGCCACCAAGAATGCTGCACCCACCATTAACGGGAGATCGACATGAGTGATCTCATAGGTCACTTTCAGCCTTTGGCCGACGATCGCAGTGAGCCCCAAGATAAGGAATATATTGGTTATATTCGAACCGACCACATTCCCAACCACGATCTCTGAAGTATCTCTTACTACAGCCAGAACGGATGAAATAAGCTCTGGAAGGGAGGTACCGAAGGCTACAATAGTCACACCGACAATAAAAGCAGGGATGCCCAAAAATAACCCTATTTTTTCGGCACAATCTGTGAAATAATCGGAGGATTTTATCAGAACGGTCAAACTTGCTAAGAGGACGACTATCCAAATAACCAGGTCCATTGTGACTGTGTCAGAGATTTAACTGATCGTGGTGTGTCTCGCCTATCCGACGATGAAGTGGATCACATCGCCGTCCTGAACGACGTACTCCTCCCCGACCTGCTTGAGTTCCCCCGTCTCCCGGGCCTTCTGGGTCGAGCCGTATTCGAGAAGATCCTGAACTTGGACCACCTCCGCCTGGATGAATCGGTCCTCAAAATCGCTGTGGATCTTGCCTCCGGCCCAACGTGCCGTCGTCCCGATCAGGACGGTCCAGGCACGCACCTCCGGCCCATCGGTGGTGAAGAAGGTAATCAGGCTCAGCAACCGATAACCCGCCCGGATCAGTTGGTTCAAGCTCGATTCCTTGATGCCCCACTCTTCGAGGAACAAGCTCCGCTCCTCCAGGGTCTCGGCCGTCTCGGCGATCTCGGCTTCAATGCTACCGAGGACGACCACGCACTCGGCGCCCCGCTCGGCGGCGATCCGTTCTACGATTTCGGAATAGCGATTCTCCCCCGTCTCTCCGACGTTGGCCACATACAAAATCGGCTTGGCGGTGAGTAGACTCAGGTCGCGGAGCCGGTCCCGTTCGTGATCGGAGAGTTCGAGCTCGCGTACTGGCTGACCTTCGGCGACCGACTCGTGGACACGCTCGAAGAATCTTTGGATCTCGACGGCCGCCTTATCTCCTGTCCTCGTCTCCCGCCTCGCTGTCCTGAGCCGACGCTCCAGCGTCTCCAGATCCTTAAGGAGCAGTTCGGTCTCCACCACCTCGATGTCGCGCTTCGGGTCGAGAGAGCCGTCGACGTGGGCGATTCCCTCGTCCTCGAAACAGCGCACCACCTGGGCGATGGCATCTACGTTCCTGATCTCGGCTAAGAATTGGTTCCCCAGCCCCTCGCCTTGGCTGGCCCCTTTGACCAAACCGGCGATATCGACGAATTCGAGAGTAGTGGAAACCTTGCGTTTGTCGGGATAGAGCGCGGCGAGTCGCTCGAGCCGTTCGTCAGGGACCTCGACCACTCCGATCTGCGACTCGATGGTGGTGAATGGATAGCTTTCTACCCGGGCTCCCGCGGCGGAAAGCGCATTGAAGATCGTCGATTTACCGACATTCGGCAGGCCGACCAATCCACAACGGAATCCCATGATAAGAGAGGAGCCCGGGAGAACCCGAGCTAGCCCTTAGGCTTGGGCTTCGGACTTCGAACTCCGGGCTCTGGACTGTTTGACCAACTGGGCCAGCTGTGCGGGGGTCCGGCCGATGGGGATTCCCCGCTTTTCAAGCGCGTCCGCCTTCGCCTCAGCCGTCTCCCCGGTCCCTGATCCTGAGATGATCGCCCCGGCATGTCCCATTCGCTTTCCGGGTGGAGCGCTGAAGCCAGCGATGTAGGCAACGGCCGACACGTCCATCTCAGCGGCGATGAACTCGGCAGCCTCCTCCTCGGCGGTCCCGCCGATCTCCCCCACCAGGACGACCAGCTCGGTCTCGGGATCATTCTCAAACTGCGCCAAGATCTCGACGAAGTTGCTGCCGATGATCGGGTCGCCGCCGATCCCCACGGCCGTCGACTGGCCGAATCCCGCCTGGGTGAGCTGATCGACGATCTCGTAAGTCAGCGTTCCGCTCCGTGACACGACCCCGACCCTGCCAGGGGCAAAGACCGAACCGGGCATAATCCCGATCTTGGACTTGCCCGGTGAGATGACGCCAGGACAGTTGGGCCCGATGAGCGTCGCCCCCTGGCCCCGCACGATAGAGTAGACCTTGAGCATATCGTGGACCGGGATGTGCTCGGTGATCGCCACGATCAGCCGGATGCCGGCGGCGGCCGCCTCCAGAATCGCATCGGCGGCGAACGGTGCCGGGACGAACACGGCCGTCGCATCGATCTGATGAGCGGACATTGCTGCCTCAACCGTGTTGTAGACGGGGATCCCATCGACGTCACTCCCGCCCTTCCCAGGCGTCACCCCGGCCACAACCCGCGTGCCGTATTCGACCATCATGGCGGTGTGGAAACGTCCTTCGCTCCCGGTGATCCCCTGAACCAGAACCCGGGTGTTCTCATCGATCAGGATGCTCATGAACCCCTCCCCAGGGTGTGTGACGTGGAGGTAGCCGCGTCGGTGTCTACCCGTACTCGGGCTCGGGCTAACGCTTGATCATCTCCAACGTCTCGATATGCCTGATCTCATCGAGAACGGCACCGGCTCCCTTGACCACCGACCGCAGGCTGTCCTCAGCGATGGAGACCGGAACCAGGGTGGCATCGCTGATCAGTTGGTCGATCCCGCGCAACAATGAACCGCCCCCGGTCATCACGATCCCTTGATCGATGATATCGGCGGCCAGCTCCGGAGGGGTCCGTTCCAACACCCCTTTGATGTTCTGAACGATCTGGTCTAAATGTTCAGTCAGTGCTTCATGGACCTCAAGCGAGGTGATCTCTTCGGTACGCGGCAGTCCGCTGACCATGTCCCGCCCTTTGACCTCTATCATCTCGGGGTCGTCATGGGGAATCGCCCGGCCGATTTGCTTCTTGACCGTTTCAGCGGTGTTCTCGCCGATGATCAGGCTGTAGCGGTCCTTGACGAACTTAACGATATCCTGATCGAACTCGTTGCCCCCGAGTCTCATGGAGCTATCGACCACAATCCGCCCCAAGGAGATGACCGCGATGTCGGTCGTTCCCCCGCCGATGTCGATGATCATGTTTCCTCGCGGAGCACCGATATCTAGCCCCACCCCGATGGCCGCTGCCATTGGCTCCTCGATCAAAAACGCCCGCCTTGCTCCCGCTTGGAGCGTCGCGTCGAGGATCGCTCGCTTCTCCACCTCGGTCACCCTCGACGGGACGCAGACAGCCACCTTCAGGGTTCTGAGGGCCCCGGTCTGCTTACGGATCTCAAGAAACAGCCGCCGGATCATCTCCCGGGTGATGTCGAAATCGGCGATGACACCGTCCTTGAGCGGTCGGATTGCCTGGATGCTGCTCGGTGTCTTTCCCACCATCTCGTGAGCCCGACTCCCAATGGCCAACACTTTGTCACCATCAGCAATGGCGACAACGGAGGGCTCCTCCAAGATGATCCCTTCCTCCTGAGTGTAGGCGAGTGTGTTCACCGTCCCCAGGTCGATCCCTACTAGCTTTGTCATTCCGAACATGGGTGCATCCCTCTTTAAAGTTTTAGGATATCCGATCGTGTATAATATACTGTTGCAGACCGGCCATTGCAAATGCCCAGTTGGAATCAGGCAGAAGAAGGAAGGTTTCACCGTGACGGAGACAGTCGACGATCGGGACCGAAAGATCATCGCCGCGCAGTTGGGACGGGAGCCGCGCGGGCCTATCCAGGTGGAACGTCGCTGTCCCTACGGATTCCCGACGGTGATCCGAGTCCACCCGCTCCTCGACGGACAGGAACCTTTCCCGACGCTCTTCTGGCTGAGCTGTCCGATCCTGGTGGAGCAGATCTCCCGCTTGGAAGAGCAGGGAGAGATCCGAAGGATGGAGCAGCGAATCACCGGGGATGACGAGCTGAATGCTCGATATGCGGAGAATCAGCGCGCCTACATCAAGGAGCGCTGGGCGGCCCTTTCTGAGAAAGAGAAGCGGCTCCTAAACGAGCGAGGATGGGAAACAGCGCTCCGAGAACGGGGGATCGGCGGGCTTCAGGACCTTGGCCGCGTCAAATGCCTCCACATGCACTATGCTCATCATCTGGCCTGGGAGAACGTGATCGGTGCGCAGTTAGATGAGCATTTCCCGATCGAGGCCTGTCCCCCCGATGACGTCATCTGCGAACGGTTTGACGTTGAATCAGATCGTTGAACTCCTCTTCTGAAAGGATACGAACCCCCAGCTCTCTGGCTCGTTCCAGTTTCGCACCCGGATTCTCCCCGGCGACCACGAAATCGGTGTTGCGGCTGACCGAGCTTGTGATCCGCCCACCGAGCGCTTCCACCTGGGCCCGAGCCTCGCCCCGGGTCCATCCCTCGAGCTTTCCGGTGAAGACGAACCGCTTCTCGCTTAGATCCGAGATCATCTCCTGTGGTTCGGCATCGGTCACGATCACGACCCCCACCTCCCAAAGCTGCTCGATCGTCTCCTGATTCTTCAGGTCAGCGAAAAAATCGATCAGGCTGCCAGTGACCTGAGGGCCGATCTCGTCGATCCCAAGCAGTTCCTCTTCGGACGCATTTGCCAGTGTCTCAACATCCGGAAAATGGTCGGTCAGCACGCGCGCGAGATGCTCGCCGACATAGCGGATCCCCAGGGCGTAGATGAACCGATCGAACGGGATTTCCTTGCTGCGCTCGATCGCATCCAGCAGGTTGTTCGCTGACTTCTCCGCCATGCGCTCGAGCTTGACGAGATCCTCCAACTTCAGCCGGTAAAGATCGGGGAGTTCCTTCACCAATGCGGTCTCTACCAGCTGGTCGATCAACCGGTCCCCCAACCCCTCGATATCGACTCCTCCCTTGGAGGCAAAGTGCTTCAGACTCTCTTTGAACTGGGCGGGACAGGAGATGTTCAGGCAGCGATGGATCACCTCGTCAGGAAGTCGTGTCACCGGACTTCCGCAGATGGGACAGCGGTCCGGCATGTTAAACTCCCGCTCATCCCCCCGGCGTCTGTCGGGAAGCACACGGATCACCTTGGGAATCACATCACCGGCGCGCTCGATCACCACGGTGTCCCCGATGCGGATGTCCTTTCTTCGGATCTCATCCAGGTTGTGCAGAGTAGCCCGCCGGATCTCGACGCCCTTCAATCGCACCGGCTCCAGCTCTGCGACCGGGGTGAGCGCCCCAGTTCGGCCGACCTGGACGACGATGTCGTTTACGCGGGTGATCGCCTGTTGTGGCGGGAACTTGTAGGCAAGGGCCCAACGGGGACTGCGGGTCTTCTCGCCCAATTTCCGCCGCAACAGCAGGTCGTTCACCTTGATCACGATCCCGTCGATCTCATAGGGTAACGATTCGCGCCCCGCCAACATCTCCCGGTAGGCCGAGATCGCCTCATCGATCGTCTCACAACGCCGGTGCCAGGGGTTGACCCGAAACCCCAGTTTCGGCAGAGTTTTTAACAGCTGTCCCTGGGTCTCGAACGAGATCCCAACGGCCTCGCCTACATCGTAACAGAAGATCTTGAGCGGGCGCTCGGCGGTCACCTGGGGGTCGAGTTGGCGGAGCGAGCCGGCGGCGGCGTTTCGGGGATTGGCGAACGGCGGCTTTTCCGCTTCGGCCTGCCGTCGGTTCAGCGCCTTGAAGTCGGCGCGATCCATGTAGACTTCGCCTCGGACTGCCAACTGTCCAGGAACCTCCAGATCCGCTGGCCGTCTTAACCTGAGCGGAATGCTCGGGATCGTCCTCAGGTTGAGGGTGATATCCTCGCCGGTGATCCCGTCTCCTCGGGTCGATCCCCGGACGAACACACCCGCCTCGTAGACCAGTTCGACGGCCAGGCCGTCGAACTTGGGCTCGGTGACGTAGACGATCCTCTCCATCCCGAGCATCCGCTTAGTCCGCACGTCGAACTCTCGGACCTCATCCTCGACGAACGCGTTCGACAAACTCAGCATCGGTGTCGTGTGTCGGATCGTCTTGAACTCGTCTACCGGGGAAGCGCCGATCCGCTGCGTTGGAGAGGTGGGGATCCGAAGCTCCGGATAGCGGGCCTCCAACTGCTCTAACTCCCTAAACAGTGCGTCATACTCGGCGTCGGAGATCGTAGGGCGGTCCAGGATATGATAGCGGTAGTTGTGTTCTTCGATCTCCTGTCTCAGTTCGTCAACACGCCGTCTCGCCCCCTCCAAGCTCAGCTCCAGTTCTCGATCCCGATCTTGATGCATAGGCGCTCCCTCCCGATGGAGCTTCAGGTTTAGGTTTTAAAATCGTCCGGTTCAACGTCCAGTTGTTCATCCGTCGGCTGGTATTTTTCTCGGATCACGGGAAATGCGTTGAAGTTGGTCAAGATCGTGAATGAGGTTATCGGTTTTGGTTCCCCGGCCACGTCATCTGTCTCGAACTTCACATTCGCAAGGATCTCAAGTTCCCAGCAACGCTCACAGAAAAATCGGGTGACGCCGATCTGGTATTGGCGAGGCGTCTGCATGCTGAAGTCATACTCCCCGTTGAGGGTGATCTGCCAGCGGTCCGAGAGCATTAATTGGGTTTCCAGATTGATTGCCAGCGGTTCGCCAGTGTTAAGGTTGTAGTTCAGCCCCATCAACAGCTGGGACTGCTCTGGGTCCCCGAGACCGAGCTTGAAGATCGAGTTGGTCTGGGTACCGGTGGGAAAATCATAGACGGTAGATGCTGACAGCCCCACCCCACCCCGAGACAGTTTTCCGTTGAGCTCGAGCTGATCTAATCGATCCTCGATAAAGTCATAGGTCGCTTCAGTCGTCAGGCTCCACCAGCTCTGGGACAGTTCGTTTGTCAAGATGCCCTCCTCCAGAATGACCGGCTTCCCCTCGACCAACGGGTTCAGGTTGTAGGTCACCTTGGCTGTCGTTTTGCTGAACGATGTGCGGTAGGTCAGACTTCCTTTTAGTGGCTCGAAGTTGCCTGTGGTCTTCGGGTTTCCGGTCTTATCCCAGAAGTTGTAGCCCGTCTTCAGGTTCGCCTGCCATCCCGGCGTCGTTCCGGTGCTCCAGGTGACCTGTTCGCCGATTCGGTTCTTCGGCTTCTCGACATCGAAGCTCAACGGCGAGGCACCGTCCACCTGTCGGTAGGTATAATTGGTCACGGATTTCAGCCGTTTCACCGGAGTGAAATCGAGCTTCGAGATGAACTCCAACACGGTTCGATCGGTCTGCACTCCGCCGGGGGTCTCATAGTCGGAGTAGCGGGCCCGTAAGTCGGCGCTGAAGCCGAGCCGCTTGCTCAGCGCGGTGAGTCGATCCAACCCTAAAGTCACGTTGCCGTCCAGTCGAGCGGCTTCCTGCTCCAGTGTCTGGGTCAGCGTCACTAGATCGACCTCGAGCTCTCGGAATCGACCCCAGCCCGCCTGGGCCGTGTAGTTGAATGGGGTCTTTCCCAGCTTTTCCTGATCCTTGGTAATCGTGATCTCCGGCAGCTGTACCGACTGACTCTGAACCAGACTGCCGTCCTCGATCGCCTTTTCCAAATCGATATCGCTGTCCGCCGTGATCTCCCATGCCCAGCCCGGGTGATCCCCGGCGAGCGTGATCTCGTTGGTCAGGTGCTCGTCAGTCTCCTCGACGAACTGGCCGTTTCGATAATCGGCGAGCAGGCTCAGTTCGATCTCATCGCTGAGCTGAAGTTCGTGACTCCAATCGAGATTGAGGAACGCCGTCTGGGTTCCGGTCACGCTTGTCAACCAGTACAGACTGAGATCACCCTCGTGGGCTTGAAACGCGTAATTGAATTCCAGACCGGGGCCGATCTCTCGGTTTAGACTGTAATAATCGAGGAACAGGAAGCCAAAGGTTCTGCGGCTCGTATAGAAGGGGAGGGTCAACCGGGTATGCAAGCCTCGAGTTTGGCTGAGCTCAATCACGGGTACCAAAGAGTTTTCCACGGATTCTCGAAGCGAGAGGATGTGGACCGGATACCAGATGATCGGAACCCCGAAGATCCGGAAGGTGATGTTGTAGGCGACCA
This sequence comes from Bipolaricaulia bacterium, assembly GCA_046758705.1. GTDB lineage: Bacteria > Bipolaricaulota > Bipolaricaulia > JBHIAT01 > JBHIAT01 > JBHIAT01. Next base: position 10,207 of record JBHIAT010000051.1, on the reverse strand, counting down.
GCAGATCGCCGGGGAAGATGAGAACCCGATCCGCTGTAAGCGAGTAACCCGCTTGGCGCAAGTCAGTGACGGAGCAGGAGCAGGCTGTCACCGCCCCTTTTGACATCTCGACACGATCGACTTGCCCTTCGCTGTCGATGGACAGCACCGATTGGGTTCCCTGATAGCGCAGCACCTGAACCTTTCCCTCGGAGTTGGTGAACGGCTCCTCAACGGAGAAGTTCATCACTTCCGGCTGTTGGAGGCGGAGCTGTCCATCGAGCAGTTCCAGTCTGGAAACCAATCTTTCTGCACGGATCGTTCGATTTGGATCGGTGAGAACGACGTTCCCCTGGGCGAGCAACATCCACGCTCCCTGTTGTTCTTGAGAGATTTTGAACTCGTCGGCGGTGATCCGTTGGTCGCTGTATTGGATGGACGCATTCCCCGTGGCGACGAGTTCCTGGAAGCGCCCTCCACCGGTGTTGATGATCAGGGAATCGGCCGACACCTCGCCGATGGCCCCTTGTGTCTGCGCAACGGCGTTCCAGGTCAGGGCGGTCAAGATCAAGATGAGGATCAGGAAGGTGAAACTCCCCCGATGCCTCAATCTCAGCAGATATGGGTCGAGCCTGTTGAGCATCTCATGGGTGGAGACCGACTCGCCGGTTCCTCGACGGCTCAGCCCCTCCGGAGTAGTTTAACAGATCTTCGATCTGTCCATCAATCCCGTCGGCCGGCAACCGACAGGTCAGCTTCGTTCACCGATCATCCAAATCCAAATATTCCTCAGCCCATGTCAGCTCCCACTCGATTCCCATCCCGTTGAACATCTCGATCGCTCGGGAGAGGTGGCGCCGATAGCGATCGGGCTTGCCCTGTTGCTGATATATCAGACCCAAGCTGAGCAGGCTCCTGGAAAGCTCGGGTCGGGCACCGATCGCCTCGAGCAACTCGGTGCTCCGTTTCACATGTTGCGATGCTTCATTCCACTTCGCTTGTTTGGCATAGGCCTGCCCCAGATACCGTTCGGCGATCCCGGCTTCATAGCGATTCCCAGTGTTGTGGGCCAATTCCAGGGCCTCCCGGCAGCAGTCCAACGCGCTATCGAGTTCCCCGATCCCGAGATAAGCGTGCCCCAGCTCCGCGATGCCTAACCCCAATTGCAATGTGATCCCTAAGTCCCGCTCCATCTGAATCCCCTTCTGTAAATGCGGCATCCCTTCCCGATACTCCCCTATCCGAGTGTGGCATATACCCTTGCCACCGTGGATCAGTGCGATTGAGAATTCATTTCCCCATCTCTGGGAAAGCTCCAGAGCCTTCGGGCTTAACTCAAGCGCCCGCCGGTACGCTCCCTTTTCCATAAACACCTTCATCAGAAATGCGTACTCCAGGCCCAACCGATAGAGATCGTTGACCCGCTGGGCAATCTCGATCGCCTTCTCAACGTAGTGGAATCCCCGATCGAAATCCCCGATCTCCGCGTAGGTGATGCCGAGCATGCCATAAAAATGAGCCACGTCCTCGCTGATATAATCGAGAACCGCCTCCCCCAACCGCTCTATCAATGCGATACCCCGTTGCAAGTGATCGATCGCCTGCGGATATTCCTTTCTGTAATGGAGGGCGATACCCAGCACTTTGTAGGGGAAGGTCATCAATGCCTCATCTGCGATCACCTCAGCCATCCCCAGGATCTTGTTCGCTTGGTCTACGGCCGCCGCTTGGTCCCCCTGGAGGTAATACATCCGTCCCATCACATCGTGGGTTCGTGCCATCCTGTCGGGATCTTCGATCTCTTCAGCCATCTGTCGTGCCCGTTCAAGGATCTTCAGGTTCTTCTCCGGTTCCGAATAGTAGGAGGCATTCACCCACTTGAGCCGTAGGTCGATCCCTCGGCGAAGATGCTCCAGGGTGTGGGGAAGTTGATCAAGCACCTCCAGGGCGTTTTGGTAATACTCCCCGGCCTCCTGATAGGCGTACAGGGCAGTCGCCTTATCCCCGGCCAGGATTAGATAGTGCAGCGCCTTCTCCAGATCGCCACTCCGTTGATAATGGTACGCCAACTCCTCACCATGCTCCTCGATGTTATCCTGATACAACGCCTCTATAGTCTCCGCGACCGTGCCATGGAGAAGCCGTCTTCGCGGTGCGCTTATCTCTTCATTGTAGATCACTTCCCGAACCTTATCGTGGCTGAACTCGTACCCCTGTTCAGACTCTACCAACAACTGGGCATCCGTCACCCGCTCCACCGGGTCCAAGAACGTCTCGGGCTCTCCTCCCCAAGCCTGTTGAATCAGGTCGAATTCGGAACGCCTCCCGATCACTGCCACTAACTTCAGCAGTTGCTGCTCAGCCTCTCCCAGTCGAGCCACCCGGCGTCGGATCACATCCTTGATTTGCTTGGGAATCATCAACTCACGGTAGTTGGTGGTGATGTCGTCGATGTCGCTGATCCATCTCCCCGCTTCAACAATGCGAAGCGCCCCCTCGGCGAACAGGTTCTGCAGCACGGCCACGATGAAAAACGGATTGCCCTCCGTCTCTTGGTAGATCCGTTCACAAAACGGCTCGCTGAGGGCGGAGGACATCTCCACCAGGAGTTGGTGCACTGCTTCATAGGAGAGCCGGGGCAGCTCGATGCGATGGAGCAACTCTTGTCGTTCTCCTTCCTGCATCAGGCGGATCAGTGGATGGTCAACATCGGCCACCTCCTCGCTTCGAAACGCGCCGACGACCAAGATGGGCTCCTGGCGAATGCGGGGGAGAAGGTAGTTGAGGAAGTCGAATGTGGACGGATCAACCCAATGGAGATCATCGAGGAACAGCACCAGGGGTTTGCCGGTTTGAGCCAGGCCGATGAGGAATTGGGTCGTTCCTTCAAACAGCCGGTTCCGTTTCAACTCCGGGGGCAGGGACGGGTTGTCGGGCAGATCTGGGATCAGGTCGTGCAGCTCAGGGACCAGATCAGCCACCTCGGCCAACCACAGCGGTTGAATGTCGATCACCTGGGGATCGAGCCGAGACAGCTCACCTCGGATCGCATCGATCAACGGCTGATAGGGAAGCCCCATCCCCATCTCGTGGCAGCGCCCTCTCAGACTGCGTGTCTGGTAGTGGTGATGAGCATAGTGGATGAACTCCTGGATCAATCGCGTCTTTCCAATCCCTGCCTCTCCATAGACGAAGATCATCCGTCCCGCTCCGGTCGCAACTTCCTCCACGTGGTTAACCAAAGCGGCGTACTCTGCCTCTCGCCCGATGAACGGAATCCGGCTCAGCAATGCCGGGACGGGACTGCGTTCGACCACCGAGACCGGTTGGTAGACCTCATCGATCCCCGGGATGTCCCGGTCGACGATCTGTTGGTAGAGCTCTTGGGTTTCGGGCAGAGGCTCCGTCTCCAGATCATCACGCAATCGGGTGCGGTAGCGCTCATAGATCTGGACCGCCCGCTCTGGATCCCCGGCCAGGTAGTAGTAGAGCATCAGTTGTCGGTAGGTGTCTTCCCGATAGGGCTCGATCTCCAGGATCTGATTGCAGCGGGCGATCGCTCTTCGATATTGAGCCAGGCGAGCATGGCATTCGGCGAGCTGGGACAGGGTGTCGAGATAGATCCCTTGCCATCGTTCCGTATGGGAGATCGCCCAGTCTGCGTAGCGATCCTCGGCGAGGAACTCTCCCTGATACAGGGCCACCGCTTGCTCATACTCCTGAATCACCCGTTCAAATTGGTCCTTTGATTCCAACTGATGGGCTTGTTGCAGGTGTTTTTTGCATACCTCAGAGTCGATGATACAGTCCGCTTCGGGGTTGAAGCAGTAGCCGGACGGCCGGGTGAAGATATATTGGGATTGCGGACCGCGTTTGAGTTCGGGCTCCAGAATGCGGCGTACCCGGGTGATCAGCGGTCGGAGGCTTTTCTGGGCTTTATCGGGATCGGCCTCGGGCCAGAGCCAATCGATGAACTGATCGTGGGTGAAGGTGCGGCCGGGATCGGTGAGCAGGATCTTGAGCAGGGCCTGGGCCTTCTCACTCTTCCAATCTCCCGGCGGGATCGGCTGATCATCACGCCAGAGTTGGAACGGCCCGAAGAGCTGCACCCGTAGCCCCATGATGCTCCCCCGGAATCGAGATCAAGATAGTTCAATATACTTCGCATGATGATCGGTGTCAAATAGCCCTGGAAGTTGACAAAAAGACAAGTCGGAGGTATAATTTCGAATGAGCATTCGTTTTTAAAAGTGAATGTCCCTTCTAAATGTAGGGAGGTGTCGAATGCCTAAGGTCACTGAAGCGCACCTGGAAGCGCGCCGCGAGCAGATCCTGGACGCGGCCGCCGCTTGCTTCGCCCGCAAGGGGTTCCATCAGACCACGATGCAGGACATCTGCCAGGAGGCGGAGTTGAGCCCGGGAGCCATATATCGGTACTTCCACAGCAAGGAGGAGATCATCGAGGCGATATGCGGTGGGGAGAGCCTCCAGCAGAGCTTAGATCTCATCAAGGCTGCTAAGGAGCGGGAAGACACGCTTCAGGTGTTCGATGAGCTGGCGAACGCGTTCTTCAGCACGCTGGAAGACTCTGACGTAGACGTCAAGATCCGCCTGAGCGTCCAACTGTGGGCGGAAGCGTTGAGCAATCCCCCGATCATGGAGATGCTCCGCAGCAACTTCGACAGCGTCCGAGGGGCGTTCACCGAGATCATCCACCAGGCACAGAAGCGGGGTGACATCAACCCCGCCCTGGATCCGGACGCCGTGGCGCGGGTGATGATCTCTCTTTTCGACGGGCTCCTGCTCCAGAAAGGAATGGACCCCGATGTGGACGTGTGGAAGTATGTGGCCGTCGTTAAGGCGATGCTGGACGGATCCTTCTGGCAAGGCGAGAGGCCGGAAGAAAGTTCACCGGAAGCTTGACCGGTGTACGCATAGTGCAAAATAGAGTAGGGACTCGCTTTTGAATCTCAAAATCAATTGAAGATATTGTTAAGGAGGAATACTCATGTCGCTCAAACTATCGACTGAAGCACTGGCCCGCAAGAGTGGCCAGCGACCGTGGCTCATCATCGGCCTGTGGGGTTTGGCCCTCCTCGTTGCTCTGGTACTCAATGTCACCTTGCTTGGAGATGCTTTGACCACCCAACAAGGTTTCACCAACAATCCCGAGTCTAAACGTGCTGATAATCTGCTTGAGGAGCGTCTTCGCGGTCCCATGAAGGCGAACGAGATCGCCATTGTCAGATCGCAGACGTTGACCGTGGATGATCCGGCTTTCAAAGCGTATGTGGAGGGCCTGTTTGCTGATATCATGGCCCTGGGAGACGGCGCCATCGAGCAAGGGATCAACTACTATCTGATCGGCGACGAATCGCTGGTTTCGGCTGACCGGCACACCACCATTCTGCCCCTCATCATGGCGGGCACGCTCGACGACGCCTCGGAGAACATCGACCAGCTTCACGACGTCATTCGCGCAGCCGACGGGAAGGACGGGTTTCAGACGTTGATCACCGGTATGGCCAGCGTCGGCCTGGATTTCCAGGAGGTTGCAGAACAAGACCTGCGAACCGGTGAAGCCATCGGCGTCGCTGTTGCCCTGTTCATCTTGCTGTTGGTGTTCGGCACCCTGGGTGCAACGACTGTCCCGATCGGTCTTGCCATCGTCTCGATCGTGATGGCATTAGGGGCGACCGCGTTAATCGGACAGTTCTTCGACTTCTCCTTCTTCGTCACCAACATGATCACCATGATGGGACTGGCCGTCGGCATCGATTACTCGCTGTTCATTGTATCGCGCTATCGAGAAGAGCGCAGACGGGGCCTGGAGAAGATGGATGCGATCGCGACGGCGGGTGCGACGTCCAGCCGTGCGGTATTTTTCAGCGGAATGACCGTCGTCCTGGCACTGCTCGGCATGTTCATCGTGCCGACCACCGTCTTTCGCAGCATAGCATTAGGCGCCATCCTGGTCGTCATTGCCGCCATGCTCGCCTCGCTGACCCTGTTGCCGGCCGTGCTCAGTCTGATGGGTAATAAGGTCAACTCGCTGCGTATCCCCTTCCTGCAACGGGGCACCGCCACACGCACAGCCGGGGAACGCGAACGGGGCGGTTTCTGGAACTGGGTGACGCGTGGGGTCATGAGACGTCCGGTCATCGGTCTGGTGATGGCCGCGGGACTGCTGATCGCGGCGGCTGTCCCCTACTTCGACATCAACACCGGGTCCGCTGGTGTCAGCACGCTCCCCGATGGCCTCCAGTCGAAAGAAGGGTTTCTCATTCTTGACGAGGAGTTTTCGGCGGGGCTGGTGTCACCGGCGGAGATCGTCATCGACGGGAACATCTCGTCACAGCCTGTGCAGGCAGGCATCCAGAACCTGCAAGCCGCCCTCGAATCGGATGCGACCTTTGGCCCATCGCGCCTTATCGTCAACGCCAGCGGAGACTTGGCTCTCCTGTCTGTACCCGTGATGGGCGATGCCAACAGTGATGAAGCCATCGATGCCATAAGAAAACTGCGCAACCAGTATATTCCGCAGGCGTTCTCCGGCGTTCAGGCCGATGTGCTGGTGACCGGACAAACGGCCTTGAACATCGACTTTTTCGACCTGACAGACCGCTTTACACCGATCGTATTCGTGTTCGTTCTCGGCCTGAGTTTCCTGTTGTTGACCGTGGTGTTCCGGTCCCTGGTGGTTCCTATAAAGGCGATCATCATGAACCTGCTCTCTGTCGGGGCCGCCTACGGACTGGTGGTGCTTGTTTTCCAGAAGGGAGTTGGGGCTAGCCTGCTGGGCTTCCAGCAGGTCGAGACGGTTGAGGTATGGCTCCCCCTGTTCCTGTTCTCCATCCTATTTGGCCTGTCGATGGACTATCACGTGTTCATGTTGAGCCGCATCCGGGAGCGCTACGACCAGACGGGTGACAACAGCGAGTCGGTGGCCTTTGGTCTCCGGTCAACGGCGGGCATCATTACCGGCGCGGCCCTGATCATGGTCGCCGTCTTCGGTGGCTTCGCCAGCGGCAACCTGGTCATGTTCCAGCAATTTGGATTTGGACTGGCGGTGGCCATATTTCTGGATGCCACGATCGTGCGTTCGATCCTGGTGCCAGCCACTATGAAGTTGCTGGGGCGGCGCAACTGGTATCTGCCGTCCGTGTTGCGCTGGCTGCCGGAGATGCGGGTAGAGACGGCAGAAACCGTACCGGTCCCTGCCACGGAGGCCGACTCGGTGGCTGAGTCGAGCAGCTGAGCTGATTGCTATCTAGGGAGGCCCCAACTCATGGGGCCTCCCACCTTCAACAATCTCGTCAATAATTTTACAACCTCCACCCGGTATACTGCCTCTTGCGTGTGCAAAAGACGTGATTGAGGTGATGTGTCGGGGATGGGGTATAATGCGAGAGAACCGATGATGAAGAACGATAGGGCCACTCTTTTCGGCTGGTATATGTATGACTGGGCCCTCTGCCTACGTGATTACCGTGATCGGGGCTCTGTTGCCCGCCTACTTGGCCACAGTCATCGTGGGAGAGGAAGGAATTCAGATCGGGAAGGTCACGCTCAGCGCGACCTCCTTATGGGGTTACATGGCCGGCGCGAGCGCGTTTTTTGTGTTTCTGTTTGCTCCCATTTTGGGGGCGATAGCGGACTTTTCTGCAGCCAAGAAAAAGTTTTTGATCTCGTTTGCTTATATGGGGAGTCTGTTTACCCTTCTTCTCTACTTTCCTCGTTCAGGAGCCCTATGGAGCGTCGTTATCTTCGCTATGGTTTCGCGGATCGGGTTTGTGGGAGCCAACATATTCTACGATGCGTTTTTGCCCCAGATCGCATCCGAAGATAAGATCGACTGGGTGTCGGGGAAGGGTTATGCCTTCGGTTACATCGGCGGTGGGTTACAGTTTGCCATCGCATTAGGCCTGGTGGCTGGACATGAAGTCCTGGGCATCAGTGAAGCGTTGGCGGTCCGGATTGGGATGGCGATGGCCGGGCTGTGGTGGGCCGGATTTACCCTGGTGGCGTTAAAACATCTCAAGGAGGCCGAGACCACAGAGAAGATGCCGGAAGAATACAAATCCAAGGCCAAATGGAGGGCTTATACGGCAATTGGATTGACCAGAACGTTCAAAACTTTTAAAAAGATCGCACGGTTCAAGCACCTTTTAATCTTTTTAATCGCGTTCATGATCTATAACGATGGGATCGGGACCGTCATCATTATGGCCACCATCTTTGGAAAAGAGGAGTTGCAGCTCTCCACGACGACCTTAATGGTGACCTTGCTCATCGTACAGTTCGTTGCTTCTGTGGGAGCGTTGTTGTTCGGCAAGCTGGCGGGCCACATCGGGACGAAGTATGCGGTGATGGTCTCGTTGGTCCTGTGGAGTGGCGTGGTCACCTATGCTTACTTTATGCATACCGCCACGGAATACTTGATCCTGGGTGTGATTGTCGGGATCGTGCTTGGAGGCTCACAGGCGCTCAGCCGCTCCTTTTATGGATCGATGATTCCAGAGGAAGCCAGCGCTGAGTTTTATGGCTTCTATTCGGTGTTCAGCAAGTTCTCTGCCATTTGGGGGCCGGTGGCGTTTGCGGTGATCCGACAGGTCACGGGAACGGCCAGGCTATCGATCATCTCATTGATAGTTTTCTTTATTGTGGGTTTGATTCTGTTATACTTCGTAGATGAAGAACAGGCCCGGGAAGCCAAGCTTGCCGGTGCGTTCTAAATATAGTGTTGGCGACCAGGTTGGGGATGGTTCATGTCAAGCGGTGGGCAGGATGAGATAAAGCAACAGGTTCAGGCCGACCGATCCACGAAGATGAAACGATCCACGCGCGTGCGATGGTTCTTCTGGGGCGCGCTGTTTGCGTTCATCGTCGGGGAGGCCGCCTTCTGGTGGGTCGGTGCCCGGTTGGGGCAATGGAATCTCCCCCCGACCTTCTATACTCGCTATACTGTCCTTCAAGGAGAATCTGCTGCTGGACTGGCACGCATTGGGATGAACTTTCACCATTTCTTCCTCTTCTGGCGGATGCCTCCCGATACCCAGACCTATGCCAACCTGTACGAACTCTGGCTGAGCGACGGATCGGCTCTGTGGCGCAACCTGCTGCATCTCATCGGCTTCTTCAGCGTACCCTTCCTGTTGGTGGGATGGTGGCGTATCTCGCTGGCTGAGTCGTTTCTCGGGCTCGTCATTTTCAATGTCGTTCGCGAATTTATTGGGGAGGGTTGGCTATTGGAGCCGTCTTTCAGCGACCTGTGGGCCGGGGTGATCTTTGCTTTGCTGGGCACGTGGGTGGCGTGGGTGATTCCGGTTCGCTCCGGTTGAGGTATGCGTGGCCGATGTCGGGTATGATACGATAGGGATCTACGAATCATTGCAGCAAGGAGACGCAACGTGAACGACCAAGCGGTGTCTTCAGGTTCGACTCTGACATCCCAGCAGTTCTTCATAGAACCCAATAATCGACCGAAATTCATATTACTGTTTGTCTTAATGAACTCTGTGGGATTGACCATGGGCTGGGTCGTGTTCGTGTTTGGGGCCACAATTGGGGCCACCGGTGGGGCCGTGGCTGGGGTCAGAGGGGTCATGGGTGGGGCCGTAGGTGGGGCTGTGGTCGGGATTGCACAATGGCTTGTACTCCGCAAGTTCGTCAAAGTTGCCGGGTGGGTTGCCGCTGCCACGGTGAGCTGGGCCATGGCTATGGTCGTGGCCGTGATTATGGCTGTGGTTGCAGGTTGGGGCGAGGAATTGATATCGTTATTTTTGTTGTATGGTAAGGAATTGGCAAAGGTAGGGGAAAAGGTCGGGATCTGGGCCGTGGTCGGGATCGTGATCGGGGTCATGGTCGGGACGGCACAATGGCTTATCCTCCGCAATTATGTCAAAGCCGCCTGGTGGTGGGTTGGCACTACCACGGTGGGCTGGGCCGTGTTCGGAGCCTTGTTCGGGGTCGCGGTCGTGGTCGAGACCGAGCTCTGGCGGGCAGTCGTGGACTTGGCCGTGGGCTGGACCGTTCTCGTAACCGTACAGGTGCTTTGCTTATCTCTCTTTCGTAAAAAATAACCTGCGGGACATCATTTCGGTAGTCATTCCTGGATCAACAATCGCGTCAACAATTTTGCAACCTTCACAGGATATACTTCTTGCAACCTAATACTACAACGTCACTTTAGTCACAACTCATCCAGTCGCTCCAACGTGCGCTTACG
>JBHIAT010000050.1:0-21358 GCA_046758705.1 Bipolaricaulia bacterium | reverse complement strand
GCTGGATCGCCAATTCGGACCTTGCTGGTTCTCGAATCACCGAGGGCCATGGAATCCTCCTTAGTGTCAACCAAAAACCTGCCACTTGGGCGGGTTCTCTCAAAGTGTCTTACGCTCTTAGGAGCATCAGGCGCGTTCTGGCACTTGCCTCAGCAGTCAGCTTGAAGCTTATTCGAGGCTCAACAGCCGTCGCATTTCGGCATCCAGTTGATCGAGGTACTCTTCCTCAAGACGGCCGATCACCTCAATAATTCGCCGCTGATCAATGGCGCGGAGCTGAAAGACCAATAGGACCGATGGCTGGTTGAGTCCATTTGTGTTTGATGGCTCGACTCGAATGGTGTGAGGGAAACGTAACGCACTAAGTTGTCCAGTTAAAGGGACTATCATAAGCGTTGGCAAGTTCGCGCTTGTGACATCGGTTTGGACAGCGATCGCTGGCCTGCGCCCTGCCTGCTCACGCCCTGCACCGCCTGGTGGGAGTGGAAGCTTAACGCGTAAGACGTCACCGCGTGCCATGTGTCAGTCCAGCGTTGCCTCAAAGTTAGCCAGGGCCTCATCACTCGCGGCGTCCCAGGCCTCCAATTCTGCGGCAAGGTGCAAATCAATGGGGGGAATATCCGAAGATGATGATGCCAAGTAGACCTCCGCAATTAGTTGGCCGCGCAGCGTGGTGCCGACCGTTGTGAACTCGTAGTAACTGGCGGCTGGTTGCCCCCACTCACTGTCTTTTGGCTCGGAGGTAACATATACGAAAGCCTCGTGTTCGACCGTTGGCGTTCGACTGTCAACTGCGGTCATGGGAACCTCCCACTATAAATGAAATGACTTCACTTTTGACGTAGTCGTTAACCTGATTCAGCCGATTCTCTGGGTCCAGCGGTGTCCCTGGAGGCATCGGCTGAGGCCACTTAAATTGGGTTTCCACATAGATCTTTCTCGTATCTCTCAAGAAAGATTCTATTTTCACCTCTATTTGGACTGGCTCAGAGTCATCCGGCTGTGGAGGCATGACGAATCTGAGGCCACCACCGAGAACGGGCCGTCCTAGCGCTGAGAGTGCTGCCCGCGATTGGCCCAGATGCATTTCCCATAGCTCCTGGAAGGCGTGTTCAGCAGAAGTTTCATAGAGATCACGAAGAGTAGCGTCGCTGGAGATTACTTGTCTGTTCTTCGCTGGCCAAGTCGAATCAAATGCTTCAACAATAGCTTGTGCTTCTTTGGCAAACAAGGTCAAGTCACGTCGCGGAGCCACAATCAGAAGCTGACCAATTGATGGAGGGCTAACTGCTGCCACCTTTATTTCCAGACGTGCTAGTGCCTCACGAACCACGACAATCTCTCGTTCCTTGAGTTCAGCCTTGGTGAAGTCAATTCCTTGCTTAACAAGGGATTGTTGAAAGTTCAGGTTGCTCTGCATATCGATAGTAGGCATTGGAGACATAACGAAGTTAATGCCCATATAGATTATCTGACGGCTATCAGGATGCATACACTTTCTCCCAGGCGTTGATCGATTTTCCCCTGCCGAATAGCTTGTAGTTCACTGAATTCAGGCTACCTGAAGCACGGTGCAGGGGCCTCAACCACCCATGATTATACACCAATTTTCTCACCCTTTTGCAACACCTCGAATTGCCTCATCAAAAAAGCAGTTAAATGAAGCGACAGGGCGATCCCAGAACGTTAGAATTCGTTCCCCTCGCCCACGAACGGGTTGGTGCGGCGCTCCTCTCCGATGGACGTCTCCGGCCCGTGCCCCGGATAGACGACGATCTCATCGGGCAGTTCAAACAGCTTGTCTCGGATAGAACGGACTAGATCTTCCCAAGAGCCCCCCAGATCGGTTCGACCCACGCTCCTCCAGAATAGCGTGTCCCCGCTAAATAAGATCTTCCCCTCGGGCTCGTAGAGACAGATGCCCCCCGGCGAGTGACCCGGTGTGTGGATGATCCGAAACGACGCATCCCCGATCGGGAACTCGTCACCGTCCTTGTAGAACTTGTCGACGCTCGGCGGTGGGGGCAGCTCGATACCGAGGAACTCCCGTCCCCGCTCCTGCATCGCCTCCAAGACAGGCAGATCATCCGGATGGAGGTAGGCGGGGGCGCCGGTCGCCTCTCGGATTTGATCCACCGCCAGGACGTGGTCGACGTGGGCGTGGGTGAGCAGGATCGCGTTGAGTTTGAGTCCAGCCTGCTCCAACCGGCGGACGACCTCGTCGGCACCGCCACCGGCGTCGATCAGGACCGCCTCCCGGATCGTGTCATCGACGACCAAGTAGAGGTTGGACTCCAGAAACCCGATGAATTGCTCCAATTTTAGGTGCATGCTTTCCCTTAAAGCTGTTCTAAACGGCGAGCTTGTAGCCGAACCCCCGGACGGTCACGATCAACTCCGGTTGTTCGGTATTCACCTCGACCTTGTTGCGCAACAGATAGACGTACTTCTTCACGTCCTCGGCGGAGGCATACCCCCGCTCCGGCCAGACCGCCTCCAGAATCTCCTCGTTGGAGAAGACCCGTCCCGGCTTGGAGGCGAGCAACTTCAACAGCTCATACTCTTTCGGGGAGAGTCCGACGAGCTGACCGCGCACCCGGACCTCCTTGCTGGCATCGTCGATGACCAAATCCCCGAGCTCTAACACCGACTCCCCTGCTTCGTCCCTACCCTCCCCCCGATAGCGGCGCATCACCGCCTCGATGCGGGCAGCGACCTCGCGCAGATCGAACGGCTTGGTGATGTAATCGTCGACCCCGGCAGAGAGACCGCGCACCTTGTCTTCGGTCGCTCCTCGGACCGTCAACATGATGACCGGCGTCTCGCTGGCGTTCCGGATCCGCTCCAGCACCTCCCAGCCGTCGACCTTCGGCATCATCAGGTCGAGCAGGACGAGATCAGGGGACCCGGTGAAGAATCGCTCGATCGCCTCCAGTCCATCCTCAGCAGTAATCACCTGATGACCCTCAGCCGTCAGAAACTTGCGCAGCAGCTTCCGTGCCCCCGGGTCGTCCTCGGCGACCAGGATCTTCATGTGTTCGCGGCCCCCTCCCCACCTGTTCCGTTTCCGTAATCGATCGCCCCTGGCAGGATGACGTGGAATGTGCTCCCCTCGCCGAGTTGACTCTCCACCTGGATCTCTCCGCCGTGCATCTCGACGTACCGTTTGACGATGGCGAGCCCGAGGCCGATACCGTTGACCTCCCGGGTCGATGAGCTGTCAACCTGGGTGAACGGCTCGAACAGCTGGGGCAGCGCTTCCTCAGGAATGCCGATCCCTGTATCGGTCACGGAGAAGTGGACTTGACCGTTCTCCCGCTCGACCCGGACGGTTACCGTCCCGGCCTGGGTGTACTTGATCGCGTTGTCGAGCAGGTTGATCAAGATCTGCTTAAGCTTCGTCCCATCCGCCGTCATCCGGTCGAGCCCAACCTCGGTACGCAGTTCGAGCCCCTTTTCCCGGGCGAGTGAGCTGACGCTCTGGATCGCCTCCTCCACCACCTGTCCCACCCGAAGCACCCCCGGATGCAACCGCTCTTCGCCCGCCTCCAGTTCAGAGAACCGCAGGATATTGTCGATGAGATCCAATAGGTGGTCTCCGGCGTTCAGAATCGCCCGTAGGTCGTCACGTTGTGTCTCGTTGATCGGTCCGTCGATCCCCTCGAGCAGCAGTTGGGAGTAGCCCCGGATCGAGTGGAGGGGAGTTATCAGTTCATGCCCCATCATCGTCAGGAACTCCGATTTCACCCGGTTGGCCCGCGCTAGCTTCCGGTTGATCTCCTCCAGGTGCCGGTCCCGCTCCTCCAGGGAGTCGGCCATTCGGTTGAACTCATGGGCCAGGGTCTCGAACTCATCTCCGCTCTCCACCTGGGCCCGGGTGCTTAGCTCTCCGCTTCCGAAGCGCCTCACCGTCTCGGTCAGTGTCCCCACCGGCCCCAGGATCATCCGGTTGAGCAGTAAGACGATCCCGACCCCAACGGTGATGAATCCGAGGCTCACCGCCACGATGCGGATCATCTCGGCACGCAACTCCTGCTGGACAAGGACGAGGGAGATCCCAAGCCGGATGTAGTTGGGCCTGCGTGAGACCTGAACGGTCATGGTCGTGGCCGTATAGCTCAACCCCGGGTGCTCCGTCAACTGATCGGGAAGCGGCCGCTGGATATCAAAGAACCACGTGCCATCTTGCAACTTCCCCCGTCGAACCACCATCTGGGAGGGAGGATCCTCGATCGGGATCTGGCCCTGGACGTTAGCCGCCCGGATCTCGTACAGCACCCCGCCGTAGCGCACGACCTGGATATAGAGTATGTCGTCCCCAACGATGCTGTTGATCAGGAACTCAAAGTCGTCCCCCTGCGCCGTCGGTTGGACGAAGTGCACCACCAGATCGTCGATCAGGGCGATACCTCGATCGCGCACCTGGTTCTCCAGCCGCACCGACAGCCGGTTGATCGTGATCGCCCCGAACGAGACCGCCCCCAGGACGGTGAACAGGATCAACGCGCTGATCAGTTTGGTTCTCAGACTCAGATTGCCGAACCGAAATCTCTTCCTCATCACGCCACTCTCCGTGCGATATCTATGTCTCATTTCATTCTATCGCCGTCACACCGGAGCTTCAACCGCGCCGGAGGTTTCCACTGGACTTCCACCCGTTTTCCATTGCTTTTCTACCCTGCAGCTTCTTATAAGTTATATTGCAAAGCTTTGTAATACAAGCCAGGAGGTCACCATGCAAATGAAGCGCTATTTCTTGCCGATCCTGGTGCTTTTGTTCATCGGGATCGGTCTTTCCCTGTGGGGCCCGGCCGACACCCCGGCCAGCGCCCAAGACGAGATCACCATATCGCGCCAGAATGCGATCACCGATGTGATCCAAGAGACCGGCTCCTCGGTGGCACGGATCGAGGTTACCCGTCAGGTGGCGGTTCAAGATCCGTTCAGTCGGTTCTTCCAGGATGAGACCTTCGAGCGATACTTCCGGTTCTTCTTTGGGGACCCGGCCCCGTTCGATGAGCGGGAGCGTCAGATCTCGGCACTGGGCTCGGGATTCGTGATCCAGTTCGGTGGACGCAAATACGTGCTGACCAACCAGCATGTGGTAGCCGACGCCGATAAGATCACGGTGATCTTCCCCAACGGCAAGCGATACGATGCCGAGGTGATCGGCAGCGATGCCGACGTAGACCTGGCGGTCCTGGAGTTGAGGCAGGGACTGTTCGGCGCCAGCCTCGACAATCTGCCCACGGCGCTGTCGCTCGGGGATTCAGATGGGGCAATCATCGGGGAATGGGCGATCGCCATCGGCAACCCCGAAGGATTGTTCAGCACCGTCACCGTCGGGGTCGTCAGCGCACTACACCGGGACATCCCGAAGCCCAACGGCAACGGCCTGTATCGTGATATGATCCAGACCGACGCCGCCATCAACCCGGGTAACAGCGGCGGCCCTCTCGTCAATGCCCACGCGGAGGTCATCGGCATCAATGCCGCCATCCAACGGGCCGGGGATCGGGGCATCCCCCTGGAGGGGCTCAACTTCGCCATCTCGATCAACAGTGCCAAACAGATCCTACCCCAACTGATCGAAACGGGCCGGGTGCGACGGGCGTGGCTCGGCGTCTTCATCCAGGTGGTCACCCCACAGCTGGCCGAGGAGTTCAATGTCGAACCGGAGCGGGGCACTCTGGTCAGCGACGTGGTGGGAGGTTCGCCCTCCGACGGGAAACTCGAGCGCGGCGATGTGATCCTCAAAGTAGACGGCAACCTGATCCAAGGCCCGAGTGGCCTGCAAGATGAGATCATGTTTCGACAGGTCGGCGAGCAGGTCACCTTAGAGGTGATCCGGGATGGTCAGCAGATCGAGGTAAACGTCACCCTGGGTGAGCGGCCGGAGACCTCGGCACTCGCCCCCCGCGGCGTTGCACCGGTTCCCAAATTCGGGGTCACCGTTACCGAGAACTCAAGGGATCTCGCTGAGCGGATGGATCTTGCAACGGATGAGGGAATGGCCATCATCGATGTCGAGTCAGGGAGCAAGGCGTTTTGGGCCGGGCTCCAGCCTGGAGATGTGATCCTTGAAGTCGACCGCCGCCCGGTCAACTCCGTCGAGGAATGGAACGAGATCGTCGGCGGGATAAGTGAGGATGAGAATCCGGTCTTCACCATCATGCGGGGAGACCGGACCCGGTTCATGCCGCTCCGCTGATCGACTATATGGGCTGTGGGCATGTGTCCAGCATACGTGCCCATGGCCCTCCCCCCCTTGGTGTTCGTCCCGGATCCTGGGTAAAATAGTCATGGGGATCTGGGATGAAACCGATGCCGATCACCCGCTTCGCCCTGTCCTTAACGTTGTTGGTGTTGATCTCTATAAACACCTTCGCTCAGGACGGGGGAGATGATGGGTCGTCCAACCTGAAGATCTTGGGAACCAAGACCTGGACCCTCAAGTATGCTTGGGGGGACCAGGAGGGGATTCCAGGACAGGACTATGCGCGGAACCAGCTCCTCCTCGACCAGTCCCTCGGCGTCGATATCTCCGGCGAGATCGCCACGGGCCTGTCAATCTCGGCCCACCTCGATGATTTCAGCGATGAGAACCTCCAGCTGATCACGATTACACTGGATACCGACAACTGGAAAGGACGGTTCGGTGACTTCACCTTCCGGCCGAACAACCGCTACACGGTCTACAACAAGAGCCTGAAGGGAGCGGAGTTGACCGGAGCGCTCAGCGAGTTCTCGGCCACCGGGGTCATCTCCCGGATCCAGGGGACCTCGGCCTCCAAGGAATTCTCTGGAAACTCAAGCAGTGATATCACCGCATTTGAACCGGATGCTTCCTACAGTCCAAGACGAGACGAGAACGATCAGCTCGTCGCCGACATTGAGGGCCTTGAGTTCTACGGTCCACTGGATGACAGGTTCGACTCGGATTTTATGGAGGTGCGGTTGAGATATCAAACGGCTGGAGGGGCCAGCCGGAGCCTGAAGGACCTGTTAATGAACTACGGACTGGACTACCTCTATCGGGAGAGTGACACGGATGATGGGGTGCTCGCCGAAGGAGACACTCAGGAGATCAGTTCAGGGGTGTATGTGGCCATCACCACCCTAGGGGAGGAGCACTACCTGCTCCTGAAGCGGGAAGCGTTAGACCTGCTCAGAGATCAAATCCAGGATTTCATCCGGGAATATAACGAGAAGAACGAGTTGGAAGGTGACGCGCAGAAACAGTACCCCTGGAATGAGGGAACCGATCCCGAACTTTTGTTTCTTGAGGAGTTGCGAGATGAGCACGTCCAGATTGAAGCGGGCAGCCCGCCGGAGAACACCGAGGCGCTGGTGGCCACCCCATTAAACAGCTACAGCCGGAGGAGATTCTATGACCTGGGCCATCAGGAGATCGAACTGGATACCGTGACGATTGAGGTAAAATTGACATCCAGCGACAGTTATCAACCCATAGAGCAGGTACGTCCCGATCTGGATCCGTTCATCTTTGACGAGGAGGGCATCCTCGAGCTGCTTTCGGGCGGCTTATATGCAATCAGGACAAGCTACAACTACACGATTTCAGAGAACGTTTATGTGCTGGGGCTGTCGATCGTCCAGGGGAGCGAGAAGGTCTATCTGAACGATGAGCTGCTCGAGCGGGACATCGACTACACCATCGACTACGAGTTCGGTATCGTGATCCTGTTCCGTGAAGTGACGATCGACGACGTGCTGCGGATCGACTACGAGACGTTCCGGGGCGGGCTCGGCGGCTTCACCGAGTACAAGAGCAACTTCTACGGAGTATCGTTCGGGTATCAACCCACCGACCGCCTCTCTTTTAACGTTGACCTGCTCCAGTTGAAGGACAGTCCCACACCGACCGTCGATCCGGAGCGCGCCACGACCATGCCGAATACCCATACGGTGACGGGCTTCACCGCCCGATACACCGGGGATGCCTTCGATCTGAACCTCGAACTGGCGTACAACCACGACGAATTCCCGTTCGATAACAACAGCAAAGCGAACCAATTCAACCAGATTCATGATATTTTTGCTGATCCCGATCCGGGCCAAACGGTCTTCTTTGCCCACCGGAATGGACTGACCGTCTATCAGACCCCAAGCTGGACGAGCTACGATGTCTCAGACGGCCTGTCAGGGCGGACGGTCTACGATATCGATTTCGATCCAGATCGCTGGTTCTTTGCCACCGAGTCGGGGCTCACCACATTGGAGAGAGAACTCGATCCGTTCCCGGTCGTGGAAAACTGGAAACGTTTCCACACGAGCGATGGTCTGCCGAGCAGCACCATCTACACTGTCTTTGTCGACGATGATCAAGGAGAACTCTGGGTGGGAACCGATGCCGGGTTTGGGAAGATATCGCTCGACATCCTAAAGGATGAGGGACAAACAAACGAGTGGACGATCTATGACACAGAGGAATACCCGGAGATGCTCAGCGACGTCATCCTCATGATCGAGGAGTATGACAATAAGATGTACTTGGGCACGGATGCTGGACTGATGTCGCTGGATCCGCCGCAGACCAAGTTCGAGACCGTTTCTGATGAACCGGTTCACGATATGGCCATAGGGGATGATGGCAATCTCTACGTGGCGACCGATAGTGGCGTGGGGTTTGTGGACGCCACTGGATGGAACTCGCCGACCGATGGGCGTCCTGCCTATTCCGTCGCTTATGAAAACGGGAGGCTTTGGGTCGGGAGGGACGATGGGCTCTATCGCAACTCGGTTCGCCTCGACCTGATCAGCGGGGCTGCCGACCCGAAGATCACCGCGCTGGCGGCCGACGGGACCACCCTGTGGATCGGTTCCGAAGCGGACAGCGCCTACGAGCTATCCATCTGGAGAGTTGAAACCGGTTTGCTCGACAAAGAGTATCCGGATGAGGATACCGGAATCGCCGGTGAGGATCAGTTCCGCTATCAGGATCCTGACGCATCGATCATCGACCAGGGTTGGGCCGGACGGGTCGACCTCGATTACCGGTTCGATCGGGGAGAGGTACGGGCGAGCTTCGAGCGGATCGAGCCGTCGTTCACCGCAATCGGTTGGCTCAACCGTCTTGACCAACAACGGTTGAGCCTGGCCGCTGATTACGACATCACCCCCAAACTCTCCATCTCCGCCTCCCACGTCGACTCGGAGCAGTCGTCGAGCCGGACGGTCACCGACGACCTCGGTCTGCAATGGGAGCTCGGTCCAGAGATCGGACTCGATTACACCGACCAACGGTCGGCTACTCAGATACCAACATTCACCGACAAACGGCAGCGCACCTATCAGCTCTCGGTGAGCGAACGGTTCCTGAGCGGACGGCTGACCTTGGGGATCGGCTACCAGCAGGTGGACTACGACGATCTGGTCCAGGCGCTGAACTCGTTCGTCTCCCATAACCTGATCGGCAACGTCAGCTATGAGATCGTCAAGAACCTGTTTCTGAATCTGAACTACTCCCTGCCGATCAAGGTGACCCAGGTGATCGATGGCAATCAGACCCTTAACTGGTCGGCCCGCTGGTCGAACGACTTCGGCCCATTCACTGTGAACACCATTTACAGCCAGAACAACCGCTGGGAGATAGATGATCTGGAACCCGACCAGTTCCTCACGGGCGAATTCAGCGAGCCGGGAAGGACGGAGAATACGTCCACCACGGTCAATTTCAAAAGCTTCCAACTAGGGGGGTTGCGACTCACCCCTTCCGTCAACCTGAGGTGGGATCAGACCGAGCCCCTCGCTCCGGGGACCCCGACGACGACGATCTCCGGAACCGGCGGCCTGACCGGGGTCTATAGGAAACTGAACACCCGGCTCTCCTACACTCAGAGTCAGGTCGATCAACAACTCGTGGGGAGCGGAATCAAGCGCAACACCCAGGATGAACTTTCCCTCAGCACCAGCTACACCGGGCTTAAGGGGATCACCCCACGCCTCGAGTTTCGGGCGACGAACGGGCTGTTGGAGCATCCGACTTTCGGACTGCAAGAGACGGCTACGACCACCACCACCGCCGGGTTGACCTGGCAGCTCGGCCCGGGAATAACCGATAATCTATCCCTGTCGCAGAACTGGACACAGCGGACCGAACTGGACCAAGTAATGACCACCTATTCGCTCTCCAACACGCTGAGCTATGCCGTCGCCCCGGGGATCTCCTCCAAATTCACCACCACCGGGAACTACCAGGTCGGAGAGGAACAGGGAGAGGCGACCGACGAACTGAGCGCCGAGGTCACGCTCGGGCTCGACTACCAACTGGGAGAGATGTGGGCTCTGAATTTCTCGATCAGCTACATCACCGGGGTCGACTATCTGAACGCCGAGGATTCCTACAACACCTTCCTCGCCTCACTCGGTGTGATCACCAACTTCTAGATAATACGCTACCATATTCGCCGGAGGAATCGCTCCACCTGACGTCGGTAGGGGGAGAATGGGTTGTCCAGGATTAGGGTTCGCCGGTCTCGTTGGCCGGCCGAGACGCTGTCCCACTCGATGCGGTAATGCCGTGCTCCTCGTTTTAGCAACTCCTTGATGACGCGAGCGCGGCCGTAGGCTCGGGTGTCCGGGGGCGGCTCACAGAGCGCCCGTTCGATCGCCTCGTCGTTCGTCAGGCGACGAACCTGTTCCATGCTCTCCAGAGCATAGTACAGGCCGTTCTTGGGATCGATATTATGGTATTCCAGGTCGAGGCTATGCAGCACCTCGTCCCCCCAATCAATCCGTTCGGCATCTATGTACGTTTCCAACAGGTTGCGTTTGGCGACCCAATCGAGTCGATCGCTCATCGAGGTCGGATCGCGCCCCAGCCCGTCGAGGACGACCCCCCACTCTCTAAGTACCCAGTCCGTTTCCTCATCTCGACCCGAGAAGCATCGTATGGCTGCCTCCAAGTAGAGGCGTTGCAGGTCCACCGCAGATATGGTCTTCCCCTTTTGCGTGCGCACGATCCAGCGCCAGGTGGGATCGCGAGAGATCTGCCTCAATGACTGAATCGGATCGATCAACCTGAGTTTCGGCCCCTGGTTCGCCTCCAGCAGATCGAGCACCAGGGCGGTGGTTCCCACCTTCAAGTATGCCGCGTACTCCGACATATTCGATTCACCGAACAGGACGTGCAGCCGGGGGGCACGATCGAGGTCGTTAGAGCTGTCCCACCACTTGGGGTTGATCAGCGCCCGGCGGAAGCGGACACGCTCCGAGACGATGTACAAGATATGATCGGCTCGCTGGGACAGTTGGAACTCCACCGTTGGGTCCGGTTCCACACCGTAGAGATGGTCGATAAATATATGGTCGATCGGGTTCCTCGCCAGCTCATGGCTCTTCCGAACCCCGAGGTTTCGGGTGAGCCGGTGACCGCCGACCCGACCTGACCCGGCGAAGATCTGTCGGGTCACCAAGAACGGGATCAGCGGAGCGAGGGAATCTCGGGTAGCCAGGGCATCCGGGTCGAGGGAGTAGTTCTCGTGACAACCGAAGGTGTGGCCACCGAAGTGATCGATGCTGTTGCTATGGAAACTGACGCCTTTACTCCAACCCAGGTCATGCAGCAGCCGTCCGAGCAGACGTCGCCCGGCCCGGTCGTACGTGATCAGATCGATGAGCACTTGGCATTCCGGAGTGGCGTACTCCTCATGATCCCCCACCGAATCCACGTACAACCGCCCCCCGTTGATGAGGAACCCGCCGGACTCGGCGGGTTCGAAATACGGGTCGCGGCTATGGCGATCGAGCAATCCCCACGATTCGGATCCGGAACAAAATGCCGTGTCTTTCACGCATCGGACGACCTCCTCCGGGGAACCCAGGCTGGGATCGCGTACCAGACATCCAAACTCTGTCTCCAACCCGACGATGCGGTCCGGCACGGTCGTTTACCCTCCCCCGCCCTCGGCCGGCCCTTGGGAGGGCGGCAGGAACCGCCTCACTTCCTCGTCTTCAAGGCTCCGGTACCGGCGCTCTCGTTGAGGCTCCCGCTCCAGCAGGACGGCTTCAACGACACCGTCGGCGAGCGCGTCGACCAGGAACTCATGGCGTTCCTCCTCGGTGGGAAGACCGTTCGCTCCCTCACCCTCGGGCTCACCATTATCCTCATCTGATCCCACGCCCTCCTCTCCATGGCGGGCATGCCACCACCCTACCGTCCACACCTCCAAAGCGGCCTCGATGGCGGCCTCCAGAGACAGGGGTCGGTCGACTCCGGTTCTGAGCCCCTTAAGCAATCGATCCATTTGCACCTCGGCCGCCCCGGTCCCGGCCACGACGGCGTGGTGCGTTCGCGTGTTGAACTCCCCATCGTAGTTGACCGTCAGGAACAGATCCTCCTCAGGGAGATCCCCGACCTGGGTGAATAGCCCCCTCAGCACGAGCGGCATTCTGAGAGGATCGCTGAAGAAGCGCTTCAGGACGGGGCTGACGGAGAAGCCGACCACCCGCTGGATCGAGACATCCTCCGGGCTGCGTTGGTAGCCCTCCAGGTGGGTGAAGTCGACCGTCTGATGGCGTACCACCTCCAGATCAGCAGGATTGCCGAGTCCGGTGAACACCAGCCGGTCGTAGATCTCAAAGATCTTTCGCTGACTCCCCCGGATCGTGAGTAACAAGATCCCCAACACGCAACTCAGCGCGACAACGGGGCTGCCGCGCTTCAGCCGATCCTCGACGTACTCCGCCTTCTGATGGAGCGTCTGTTGCCAATCGTACGGGCTGTAGCTGTAGGCCATCTTATATCCTTACCGCTGCACCAATTCTTTCTGGAGGGCGCGAATATGATCCTCAGGGATATCGGCGATTCCGTCGGCGGTGACCGTCTTCGCCAGAGGCGGTACGCCCCCGAGACCGGCGGTCGCCGCATCCAGGCCGGCGGCGATGTCCAACAGCAACAGCGTCTCCCGCAACACCTCATCGAGCGACAGCGTATGGAACGGGCCTTTGGATCGGACGATATAGTCAAACACACCCCGAATCCGCTCCGCTCCGGACCCCGCTGCACCGAACTCCCGGCTCTCAAACCGGGCGCCGAGCATATCGTAGAAGAAGATTCGGCCGCCTCCGTTCTGTCGGTCATGGGCGCTCACCACCGGCAGGAAGCCACCGATCCCTTGCAGTGCGCCGGGCAGGCTGCGCCCCAGTACCCGGGAGACCTCGCCGAGCTTGCCTTCCAGGCTCATCTCCTGGAGC
The DNA here is from genome assembly GCA_046758705.1 of Bipolaricaulia bacterium. Classification (GTDB taxonomy): domain Bacteria; phylum Bipolaricaulota; class Bipolaricaulia; order JBHIAT01; family JBHIAT01; genus JBHIAT01. The sequence continues at coordinate 8,140 of JBHIAT010000050.1, read as the reverse complement.
TGACTGCGGGCATAATATTTGAAGTTGTGTCTCAAGAATCGAACCGCCTCGATCGCCTGAGCATAGGAGCCGGCGATGGCAATCAGCATCTGATCATCCAGGGACAGGATCTTCTCCGCCTCATCGTACAGGATGTAGTTGCTCGAGGTCGCCCGCCGGTCGGCCACGTTCAGGACGCCGTCCCGGAACTTGACGGCGATCACGGTCGTGCCATGTGCAGCGCCGAGCCCCTGAGCAGGACCCCCACCGCTTTCGACCCCTTCGTTCCCCACCTCGGGAAACGGGATGCCACTACGACGCAGTAACCCGAGGAAGTCGCCGGTCGTCTCGAACTCAGACTCACTAACAGCGCCACCATCCAATCTGAACCTCGATCCCATGGTCTCACCTCACTCTGCCCTTCGCCTCTCGGCTCCGATTACTCCCCGCTACGCTGGCGATAGCGCTGCGCCTGACGTGGATCGACCCGCTTCATCCGCTCGAGCAATCGACGGCTGTCGGGCCGATCGATATCGGGGGTCTGCGGTCCGTCATCGTCGCCCTGCTTGGGCTTCGTCCAAGGCTCCTCGACCGTTCTTCGCTTCACACGTTCGGGCATCGGTTACACCTCCTCATCCTCAGAGTTTGAATCACCATCTATAGGCTGCTCGATCGCCTGTTTGATCCCGACGGGGGTGACTTCCGCCTCCGCATCGGCGAACGCCCGGTTACGCGTCGCCACCCTGTCGTCTACCCAATCGCTTAAATCCAACACCACCTCGGTATCGTGATTATCCAGGACGATCCGACTCCAGGTCAACGATCGTAGGGATGTCCCCAGTTGGCTGACACACAGGCCGCGCAGGTACGCCCGGGTATCGGCCGGCGGACACTCAATCGCTTTCCGGATCTGCTCATCGGTCGTGACCCGTCGCACCGCTCCGTCTGCCTCAAGAGCACTGTAGAGTCCGCGCTCCGGTTCGAGATCATGGTAGGCGAGATCGAGGCTGAGCAACCGTTCATCGCTCCAGTCCAGGCCCTCGGCCTCGATGAACGACGCCAGCAATCCCTGCTTCGCGACCCAGTCGAGACGATCAGCAAGCCGTTCAGGATCGGTCTCGAGGCCGTCCAGAACCGCCTCCCATTCCCGCAACACCCAGTCCGCCTCCTCATCCTCCCCGTCCTGACCCGCATAGCGCTCCTGAGCCGCCTCCAGGTAAACACGCTGAATCTCCACCGCGGGCATCGTCCGCCCACCCGTCAGCTCGACCTCCCAGCGCCACGTCGGATCCCGCGAGATATGGCGGACTGCTTGAACTGGCGCTTTCAACTCCAGATTCGGACCCCAACCCGACTCGATCAGAGACAGGACCAGGGCCGTCGTGCCCAGCTTCAGGGCGAGCGCATACTCACTCATGTTGGCGTCTCCAGCAATTACGTGAAACCGCCGGAAACGGGCGGGATCGGCATGAGGCTCATCGCGGGTGTTGATCAACGGGCGTTTGTAGAGCGTGTCGACACCGGCAAGCTCGGTGAAGAAGTCCGCCCGTTGCGACAGCTGGTACGGGATCGTTCCGGCCTCGTTTTTCTCTCCCTCAACCCCTACCTTGCCGGCCCCGGCGAAGATCTGCCGGGTCACCAAAAACGGCAGTATACCGCTCAACAGTTGTTCGAACGGGACATCGCGGCGCACCAGATAGTTCTCGTGCGCCCCGTAGCTCATCCCGTGGAAGTCGGTGTTGTTCTTATAAAGGGTGACCTGGTGATGGGTTCTCCGGGCGTACCGGCGAGCACATTCCCGGACGATCCGCTCACCCGCTCGCTCATGAGCGACCAGGTCAAAGAGGGAGCGGCATTCGGGCGTGCTGTACTCGGGATGACCGTGATCCTGGTACAACCGGGCTCCGTTGGGCAGGACGAGGTCGACATGGTTCTCATGGGGTGTAAGCCGTCTTGAAGACGGTCTTTCGTAGCGGTCATCCCGTGGGTCGGTGGCCAGCCGCGACGCGTACCCTCCCCGCAGATCGCGCAATGGGTTCTCCCGGCTGTAATCCCAGGGTGCAGCGAATTGCCCGGGCCAACTGGCTACCACCGCCCGGGCCTCGTCGACGAGATCGACCAAATCAACCCCGTCGATATACAAGCCATATTCGATCTCGGTGCCCATCAGCCGCTCCATCGATCCTCCTTAACGTCCGCCGGTTCAGACGACCGAATCGACGTCCCGGCGACGTTCCTTCCCGTCCCGCTCTTGGGCAGGGTGTACCTCGACAACGTTCTCTGGTTCGTGATCGAGCAGCTTCAACCAGTCCTCAACCATGTCGGCCTTAGGGAAGATCTCGTTCTCCTGGTACTCGCGTTGGATCGCCTCGTTTAGATTCTCCCAGTTGACGCCTCCCTCGGATTGCTCATCGATCCATCGTCGGATCGCGTACTCTTTGGCTCGTTCGACCGCCGATTCGATCAACGCACCGCTGACCAGATCTCTCCAGTAGAGAGTCTCCCGGCGACCGCTGCGCAGACTCACCTTGAGGAAAGCGGTCTCCCGGGTGCGACGGAACAGATAGTCGGTCGCGCGCTCGATCAGCTCGCGGCGCGCTCGCTCGGAATCACCGCCGCATCGTTCCACCCAGGCCGGATCGAGCGGCACGTCCTCATGGAGATAGATGGAAAAGATCTCGGCCGATGAGTCATGGTCGGGACGGCCGATCTTGACTTTGCGGCTGATACGCTCCGGGCGCAGGACCGCAGGATCGATGTAGTCGGGACGGTTCGAGGTGAGCATCACCACCACATTCTCCAGACCCACCAACCCGTCCATCTCACCGGAAAATTGAGGTACGACGGTGTTGGCAATGTTGAGGTAGCGGCCCGAACTGCGCGCGCGCAACAGCGAATCGGCTTCATCGATAAAGACGAATACGAGGTATCCCTCCGCCGCCCGCTCGCGTGCGGCAGAGAAAATCTCCCGGACCATGCGCTCGGTCTCGCCCAGCCACATGTTGAGCAGCTGTGGACCGTTGATGAACATGAAGTACTCGCGCACGTCCTTGCCGATCCGCTCGCTGTAGGCCTGGGTGAGGTTGTACGCGGTCGCCTTGGCGATCAACGTCTTGCCGCAGCCCGGCGGACCGTAGAGCAGGATGCCCTTCAACGTCCGCTTGCCGAAGCGCTCATACAACTCCGGATAGAGGAGCGGACGCTCGATCGTATCGCGGATGAGCTGAATCGCTTCCTTTTGTCCGCCGATCCGGCTCCACGGGATCTCCGGGATCTTCTCTAGATAGTAGTCGCGGGCCTCCCGTCTCTGGAACGACTCGATCGCCACCTTCAGCGAGGGCTCCATTCGGACCTCATCGCCGGGTTTCAACGTCTCCCTTTCCAAAGCCGAGGAACGCATCACCAGACGCCCCGACTGCGCAGGCCCCTCCGTCGAGATCCGCAGTCGCCCATCATCTAACACCTCCGCAACCTTCACGATCGGGCCCTGAGGATGGTAACCCAGGTCCCCAATGATCACGAACGCCTCGTTTAACCTCACCCGGGTCCCGACCTTTAACGACTCGAGATCGATATTAGGATCGACGTTGACGTAATACTCGCTGTCGCCGAGAGCGATGTAAGCGATCTCTTCGTCCGGGGAGTCCAGGTAGGTGCCGATACGGTTGGCGGGGGAGGTAAGCTTCTCGTAGATCTCCTCGAACTCGGCGATCAGATCCTGGGCCTCCTGGAGCTGGAGCTCGTCGACCTCGAGCTGATGGCGTAGCAGCTCCAACAGCCCGAGCTGGGGATCATCCGCTGGAGTTTGCATCAGGATCTCATCCAGGATAGCCAGGGCACGAATCTGGGTCTCCCTCGCCTCCTGGTCGGGATCAGGATCCTTCGAAGCCCCCGGTTCGTTCTCCCGCTCCGGTTCTCCTCCCGGCCGGCGTCGGGGCTCATCGTGCGGCTTCTGGCGCTTACGGTCCGCCATCTCGGTCCCTCCTTGAACTCTGAATCATGAGTTACTGGTATAGAAGGTTAGCACAAATCCCGATCAAAGTCCAAGCTCTCAAGCCCATCCCTATTCGGGAAGTAGCAGAGAATTCCGATCAAGTTCCTTGATATTTATCACGAATCTGATAGATCAAAGTCAATTCATTATATGGCCATTTCGATAATCTGTCTGTGAGAAGCATTACAACGCTTCAATCTCTCTATATCCTAGTATTAAGATGGTGAGCTTGCAGTTAACCTCCCCAGTATGCTCCTGAAACTACAACCGCATTGGGATTAGGGACTGATTGAGATCTGAAGCGTTCCCTAAAAAGTGATCGGTGGAACCGGGTTTTCCCAAGGAGTTGCACGATTGGATCGGGTTGGAGTATAAAGGATCGACAGCTGTGGCAAACATTGCAATCTGCCTATCACGCTCACTCCTCAGTCGGCCAAAGGGAAGATCAGTATGAAAGATAAAGATAAGGCAAAAGGGAAACTTATCAATGAATTAGAAATAGCAGAAACCCAGCGCAAGCAGGCCGAGAATCGGATCAGGAGTGTCAATCGGTTCATGAGGGTGATGAATGAGACCTCCGATTTAGAGGAGTTGATGAACGTTATCTTGGAGCAAGCGATCAACATGATTCCCACCGCCGACAGCGGCTCGTTCCTGATGTTGAACGAACGAGAGAACGTCTTCGAGTTCCAGGCGGCCCGCGGCTGGGACCTGGAGTTGTTAAAGCGGATCAAACTCCCCGCCGATCGCACGATCCTCATCCAGGAATCGATCAACGAGCCGACGATCGTCGGGTGCGAGGAGATCGAAGCGTTGAACAAGCGGTATTATGATCCTGAGATAGTGGAGAAGCTCAAAGAGGTGGGACATCCGAAATCGTCGATCTTTATCCCAGTGTACATCGACGGGAAGGTGATAGGGTACTTTGCCCTCAACAGCAAGACTGTGGAGAACGCCTTCGACAAGGAAGACCTGAGGACGATCGAGGCGATCCGGGATGAGATCACCCTGGCCATCAAGAACGCCCGGCTGTTTGAAGAGCGGGAGAACTCCCTGTGGGAGCTCCAACAACGCAACCTGGAGCTGTCCACCCTGTATGCCATCACGAGCACGGTAAGTGGTTCCCTCGATCTGAATGTCATTCTCGATGAAGCTCTGAGCAGGGCGATGGAATTGACAAAGACGAAGGCCGGTGTGATACGCCTGATGGATGAGAGTAACCAGGAGCTCGTCCTTACCACTTACCAGGGGTTATCTCCTGAATCGATCAAAGCATTTGCAAAGGAGAGATTCAAATTGGATGAAGGGGGGGCTGGCAGAGTCGCCCAGTCCGGGAAACCGCTCGTGATCCAGAATCTCACTGAAGATCCCCGACTTGTCCACCGAGAGCTCTTCAAGAAAGAGGGACTGCAATCCGGGGTGATCATACCGTTAAAATCGAAAGATCGCTTCATTGGTGTGTTATTCTTAGGCGATCGTACATTTCGTCTGTTTGCTGAAAAGGAGGTTCAGTTGTTGATGGCCATCGGGCATCAGATTGGCGTGGCCATCGAGAACGCGAGACTATATGAGAAGGTCAAGCTCACGGCTGAAGAATTAGAGCAACAGGTGAGGCAAATCAGGAGAACCAACCGGTTCATGAGGGTGATGAATGAGACCTCCAACTTAGGGGAGTTGATGAACGTTATCTTGGAACAAGCGATCGACATAGTCCCCAATGCCGATAGCGGCTCGGTCCTGATGCTAAACGAAGCTGAAGGCATCCTCGAGTTCCAGGCGACCTGCGGCTGGGACCTGGAGTTGTTGAAGCGGATCGAGATTCCCACCGATCGTTCGATCCTCATCCTGAAATCGATCAACAAGTCGACGATTATCGAGGGTGAGGAGTTCAAAGCGTTACACAAGCGGCATTATGATCCTGAGATAATGGAACAGTTCAAAGAGTTGGAATATCCGAAATCATTGATCATCGTTCCAGTGCACATCGACGGGAAGATAGTGGGGTGCTTTATCATCCACAGCCTTGCTGTGGAGAATGCGTTCGACGAGGAGGATCTGAATTTGATCGAGGAGGTCCGGGATGAGATCACCCTGGCCATCAAGAACGCTCGGTTGTCTAAAGAGCGGAAAAGATCCCTACAGAAGCTCCAACAACGCACCCTGGAACTGTCCGCCTTGTACGAGATCGCGAGCATGGCGAGTGGTTCCCTGAATCTGGATGCCATTCTCGATCAAGCTCTGGGTGCGGCGATAGAATTGATGGAGGTGGAGTGCGGTGAGATATTCCTGATAGATGAGAGCAACCAGGAGCTTGTCCCTGCTGTTTACCAGGGAATACCGTCTGAATTGGTCGAGATGCTTACCATCGTGAAACTGAAATTGGGTGAAGGGATACCCGGGAGGGTCGCCCAGTCAGGGGAGCCGATCGTGATCCAGAACCTCGCTGAGGATCCCCGAGTTGCCCACCGAGAGATCATCAAGAAAGCGGGGCTGCAATCAGAGGTGGTTATACCTTTGAAATCGAAACAACGGGTCACAGGCGCGTTACTGCTGGGCACTCGTACCACCCGTCTGTTTACGGAAGAGGAGGTTCAGCTGTTGATGGCCATCGGACATCAGATCGGCATGGCCATCGAGAACATCCAGCTCTATGATGACCTGAGGATGAAGGAGAAGCAACTCCGCTCGTTCGTCAATCGATTGATCCAAGTCCAGGAGGAGGAACGACGGCTGGTTGCCTACGACATCCATGATGAGCTCATTCAGCACATCATCAGCGCCAACATGTACCTCAAAACTGGTCTCAAAAAGCTAAGATCACGTGCCCGCACCACAGAGGAGATACAAACAGTGCTGGAGAAGGGACTCAACCAGCTGAATCAGTCTATCACTGAGGCACGGCGAATCATCGCAGCGCTTCGGCCGTCGACGCTGGATCATCTCGGGCTGATCCCTGCGATCCAAGACCACCTGCGGGAACTCCAACAGGAAACTGGCTGGGAGGTGGTGTTCGAGGAGAATTTGGAGAAGGTGCGGCTCGATCCGACAGTGGAGGTGGTCGTCTACCGGATTATACAGGAAGCCCTGATCAACGCCAAAAAGCATGCTGAGACGGACCGGGTACGGGTGGCGATCGAGCGACGATCAGCTCACCTGAACGTCGAGGTGCAGGACTGGGGAACTGGATTCGATCCAAAAGAGCTCCACCAAGCTGACAGGGAGGAGGACAAGCCGCTAGGGTTGATCGCGATGCAGGAGCGGGCCAAATTGGTGGGCGGCCGGTTTACAGTCGAAAGTGCTCTCGATCAGGGGACGACCGTCCGGGCCGAGATCCCCTTGAGGAGAAGAAGGATTACGGCAGACCAGGATAGCCGACCGAACCGTGAGATCACTGTCCTGATCGCTGATGACCATCCCATAGTACGAGATGGTCTTCGACTCATGCTTGATGTGGAAGGGATTCGTATCATCGGGGAAGCGGCCAATGGGAAACAGACAGTTGTCAAAGCGAATCGACTGGCACCGGATATCATCCTGATGGATGTTCGCATGCCGGAGATGGACGGCTTGGATGCGCTGAAAGAGATCAAGGCAGAGAACCCGGAGATCGCCGTAATCATGCTCACGACCTATGACAATCCCAGTTACTTGTTACAGGCGGTCGCCTCCGGCGCGGCCGGGTATCTACTCAAAGAAGTCCCCTGCGAGGAGCTTGTTGATGCCATTCGCCGGGTCCATGATGGGGAGTCCCTTATCAACCGTTCGATGCTCAAAGAGCTTGTCGAAGAGCTGACCCAAGAGAGCTCTAAGACTACTCCAGTCGGCACCGAGTTGACCCAGGATCTATTGACCGACCGAGAACGGGAGGTGCTGAGGCTCGTCGTGGAAGGGATGAGCAACAGCGAGATCGCCAAGGTGCTCGATATCAGCGTCAGCACCGCCAAAACCCACGTCGAGCACATCATCATGAAACTCCACGTCTCCGATCGGGTCCAGACAGCGGTGTGGGCGGTGCGCCACGGCCTGGCATAAACAGTTAAAAGTTGAAAAGTTCACAAGTTGAAAAGTTATAAAACCTGATCTGGTCCACAACTTGCTCACCCTCTACTATACCTGATCTGATCCACAACTTGCTCACTCTCCCCGATGACCGTCTTTCCATATTGA
>JBHIAT010000049.1:0-21511 GCA_046758705.1 Bipolaricaulia bacterium | reverse complement strand
CAGCGTCAGTGTCAGTGGCGCAATTCTACCACAACTCAACCCTTTTGGAAAAGTGCGGAACATGAGTAGAGGTCTGGGTAGGCAAGGGCGATGGGTCTACTTACCGGCAAGGCAAAAAGCTGACCGTCTACTTCCGTTCGAACCAGGATGCTTATTTGAAGCTGTATCACATCTCAGCTGAGGACTGGGTGACCTTGATCTTCCCCAACCGGTTCAACCGGGCTAACTTCGTCGAAGCCGATCGCGTCTATCAAATACCGAATGCGGTCTCTAATTTCGAGTTTGTGGTGACCGAACCTTTCGGCGTTGAGATGATCAAAGCGATCGCCTCCACGCGACAGTTCTCCGATGTGATTACCGGCGAGTTCCTTACCGGCGAAGGAACGTTTCAACAACTGGGAGAGCGAGAACGGGGGATTGCGAGACTCCAGACGAGAGGTCTGGAGGTTGTGGGGAGGGAAGAGGAGGCAGAGTACGCCGAAGATGTGACCGTCTACACAGTGATCAGATCGATCCCCACCTCTGGAAACTGAGCCGAGGTTGCGACGATCCCAAAGCGCTATCTGTCAGAACCCTGAGATATAGCAGAGATCCTGGAAAGAGGAAAGAATTTATATGGCGCCATTAAGGATCGTACTTCGGGAGAAGCTTGAGGCGTTTGAGATCGGCTTCGGTCCACTTCGCCTGGGTCTCGATGATGCTCTTGAGCGTCTTGGGTCGATAGGTGTAGCCAGGCCGGGGGAAAACAACCGTCACTCTTCGACCATCGGGGTGATGGTAGCGACGGTGGGAAGCTCGTTGTCGGACGAAGTCGAAGCCATCCCGCTCTAAAGCACGGGATAGCTTGGCAGCAGAGAGGTTTCGGAGCTTGCTGTAGTCAATCGCCATGTCACACGGTGATGGTCACCCGGGGTTCCGAAGAGACTTCGATATCCTCAGGAATGGGTTGACTCTCCTGGAGAAGCTCCTCCAGAATCATCTTCAGAACCTGTTGAAGGTTCTTGATCGCTTCTTCTTGGGTAACCCCAAAGGTAGAGGCTCCAAACTCCTCTAAGGCAGGTACGAACGCCCGGAAGCCTCCCTCAGTTTCACCGGGCCACGTGTCCTCCTCGATCACGACCCGAAAGGTATAGGACTTCACTACAGTTACCTCCGTTGAGATATATTAGCGAAAATCCTGACGCACCTAAGCCCCCTGCTTTTAAGCATAGTGATACAAACGCGTCACTGTACAGTATCGTACATTAGTAGGAGTTGACAACCCTCTATCCTATGGTATAGATATAGATGGTGATGATCAAGACCTTTGAACACTGGCTTGACCTCTCCGTCGGTCACCTGGCATTTTGGCCAATATAAATATAGTCGATCCACTGTACACGATCGGCGCGGCGATCCCGAAGCGCTATCTGCCGGAATTATAAGATATAGCGACCTCATGTGCCCCAAGTTCCCAAAGTTGCGCCGCCTAAACGGCCGCACTATACTAAATTTAATCTTAGAAAGGGGGGAAGAAGCATGTCTGAAAGAGCACCGATGTCGTTTGAGCATGCTCGGGTCACCCGCCGAGGGTTCCTGAAGGCGATGGGGGCAGCCAGCATCGTGACCGCTCTGGGCGGTGTCATCAGCCTGGGACGCCAGGGGTTCGACCCCTCCGGTGACATTACCGTCTGGTGGGCGGGAGGAGACCCGGAGCGGATCTTCCTGGAGGACCACGTCGTGCCGATGGTCCGGGCTCAGTACCCGTCGATCGGAAATATCGATCTCGTCAACATCCCAGAGTACGAAGAGAAGGTCACCATATCGATCGCTGGTGATGTTTGGCCGGACGTCCTCAAGATGTTCGATACCGAGACGGTCAGCTGGCACAAGCGGAACATCCCCATGGTCCTGAACAGGTACATCGAGGGGCCTGAAGGGATCGACATGAGCGACTTCTGGCCAGGGCTTGGCTTCCTGCACAAGGACGGGGATCAGATCTTCGGAATTCCGATCGATGCCATGGACTTTGCCTTCTACATCAACGTCGACGTCTTCGACGAGCTGGGTCTCGACATCCCGAACAACTGGGGTGAGATGCGAGAGATCGCCAGGAAGGCTACAGTCCGCAGGGGCGACGAAGTGGTCCGCTACGGCACCGCCGCGCTCCTGACCTGGGACTACCCGTTCTGGGCCTGGTTGCTCCAAAACGGCGGACAGATCTGGAGCGATGACAAGCGGAAGGCGACGTTCAACAACGAGGTGGGTCTGGACACCGTCCAGTTCTTCCGGGAGATGCAGTTCGAGGACAATTCGGTCATTCCTCCAGGCGTCACTGAGGGCTGGCAGGGCGATTGGTTCGGTCAGCAAAGGATCGCCATGATGAAGTGCGGCCCGTGGTGCACTGGTCACATCGAGTTGTTCTTCCCCGATGTGAACTTCGAGGTCGTGCCACTTCCGCTCAAGCGAGATGTGAGTCCGCCGCCGCGGTTCACCAATGTGCTGTTCTCGTCGATCTGGACGATCGCCCGCAAGGCGAAGAATCCGGATGGCGCCTGGGCATTCCTCAAGACGATGATGAGCCCAGAAGCACATAGGGCGTGGACGGATCTCGGCATCACCCCGCCCGGCCGGATGTCGGTGGCCAATACCTATATGGCCGAAACACGGCCGGACTGGGTCGCGTTCATCGATCAGATGGTGGACTCCTCGACCGAGTACATCCTCGATCGCTATACCCAAGTGAGGAACCTGCTGGGGCCGGAGATCAACAACATCTTCAACCCGCAGGTGGCGAAGGATCCGAAACGGGCGTTGGACGACGCCGCTCGGCGGATTGAGCAGGAGGTGCTGCGCTTCCAATAGCGGTAAGCGGTTAACCACAGAAACCGGGAGGATGAACAATGAGCGCTAGAGCCAGAAGATTGAGAAAGCTGAACTACAAGGAGATCACGGCTTATCTGTTCATCCTCCCGGACCTTCTTATTTTTGCGATCTTTATCGGCTTTCCGGTCTTTTTTGCCTTCTATATGAGCCTTCACCGCTGGGAGATCTTCTCTGACCCGATCTTTATCGGCTTGCAGAACTATGCCAAGCTCCTGAAGGACGAGCTGTTCCTTAACTCGGTGAAGAATACGTTCATCTTCGCGTTGGGGTACGTTCCCGGTGCGGTGTTCATCCCGCTGTTCATCGGCCTGATCCTCCACCAGAAGTGGTTTCGGGGGGCGACCCTGATTCGCACCATCTACTTCCTGCCGGTGGTTACCGGCTGGGTCGAAATTGCGGTGATCTGGCAGTGGATCCTCAATCCAGAGACAGGCCTGCTCAACTACTTCTTGAGCTTCTTAGGCATACCCAAACAGTACTGGCTGTCGAGTCCGGCGCTGGCCATGCCCACCGTCATCACCCTGACCGTCTGGAAGGTGATCGGATTCAATCTGGTGATCTACGCAGCCGGGTTGAAGGGCATACCGGATCAACTTTACGAGGCCGCTCGGGTCGACGGCGCGACGGGGTGGCGACTGTTCCGCTACGTCACCTGGCCGCTGCTTAAGTCGACGACGTTCTTCGTCATGGTGCTGTCGCTGATCGGTTCGTTCCAAGTTTTCGCCCCGATCTATGTCCTGACCGAGGGTGGACCCAACTACACCACCGACGTGATGGTCTACTTCATCTACAACAACGCGTTCCAGTACTTCCGGATGGGATATGCTTCGGCGATGGCCTATGTTCTGTTCCTCATCGTCTTTACCTTCTCGATGATACAGTGGCGGTACTTCGGACGGGGGATCAGACTGTGACTCAGAAGGGAAATTGAATCATGGCTGAGGTATTAAGGCGTGAACGGATACAGGTCGTGAGGGTCGTCAAAAAGCGGCGACTACCTCCTCAAGCCATCCTGTTCAGGGCATTCTTGTATTTCATCATCATCTTCCTCGGCTTCACCATGCTGCTGCCGTTCGTGTGGATGACCAGCACCGCGTTCAAGCCGGCAGATCAGGTGCTCCTCTATCCGCCGACGTTCATCCCGAGGCCGTTCACGCTGGACAACTTCTACAAGGTGTTTTCCTCCGTCCCACTGGTCCGCTACTACATGAACAGCATCATCATCGCCGTGTCCGTCACTCTGTTCAACCTGTTCTTCGACTCTCTGGCCGGCTACGCGTTCGCCAAATTCCGGTTTCCCGGCCGAAACAAGATCTTCATCTTGATCCTGGCCACGATGATGATTCCGTTTCAGGTCACCCTGATTCCGGTCTTCTGGGAGTTGAAATGGCTGGGATGGCTCAACACCTACCAGGGGCTGATCGTGCCTCATGCTGCGGGTGCGTTCGGGATCTTCCTCATGAGGCAATACATCAAACAGACGTTGCCGACGGAGCTGATGGATGCCGCCCGGATCGACGGTAGCAGCGAGCTGGGGATTTACTTTCGCGTCGTTCTTCCTAACATCAAACCGGCCCTGGCCACCCTGGGCATCTTTACGTTCATGGGCACCTGGACCGATGTGCTCTGGCCCCTGATCGTCTCGACCAACGATAAGATGTTTACCCTACCCCTCGGTCTGGCCAACTTCAGCGACCGCTATACCATCTTCTACGGCCAGCAGATGGCGATGACGTTCCTGATCGTGGTGCCGATCATCATCGTCTTCCTGTTCTTCCAACGCTACTTCATCGAAGGGATCACCCTCAGCGGTCTTGGCGGCCATTAGGGTTAGAAGGAGGAAATCGGAATCGCAGAAACGGTTTGAACAGCCGGTAGCCCACGCTCTCCCCGATGAGGTTCAGGATCGTCAGGGTGAAGATGAGGATCAGGTAGCCTATGACGATGCCGATCGCCCAGATCCTGGGGATCACACCTAAGGAGTTCAAAAGAATGATGATGAGGGCACCCCAGAACGCGTAGGCGAACCCGACCAGCAAGATCTTCACCGCTCTGATGAGCTCCTTCTTCCACGCCATGAGTTCTCCCTATTCGGGTTCGGGTGAAACCAAGCTGAGCGTGTACTCTGCAAAGTTGTCGGCGCTGAATGAGACGACCTTTGCCCGTGGATGGTGGGTGATCTCCACCGTGATCTGGGCGTTCTCGGCCACCCGATAGGAGAGGTCGAACCCGACGCCACGATAGTGCAGATTCTCCACCCGGTAGGTCGCTCCAGGCGTGCGCATTGGCTCCGGCAGACTCGGTGCCAGCCTCAGCTTCGTCCCGTCCGTCTCCTCATGCTCCACGAATCCCACAATCTGCCTCAACAAGATCGACATCGTCGTGGCCCCCCATCCGTAACACTCGGCCGCATCCCAGCCCCTGAGATCTTCGGGCCAATACTCGCGGGCTGCCCCCGGCAGCGGTCCGATCTCGTTGAACTCCCGGCGGTCGTTCTCCTGATATACCCGCTCCAACAGTGAGTACGCCAGCTCGGCGCACACCTCCCGACATCCGATCGCCGTTCCGGCTTCGAGAGTCACCAGCGCCTCGGACGGCCAGATCGTCACCGGAGGACGCCGGTACTCGCCGAGTCTAGACCGGTAGGATTCCATTTGCTCCTCGGTGGCCACGCCGTACAGGAGCGGGGTGAGGGACAGCGGTGACTCCGGGACGAGGTTCAGCCAATCGTCAGTTCGCCGGTCCCGATCCCGAAATTTTCGCATTGAGTTGTCCCACAACGCCCGTGTCTTGTCCCGGTACGTCTCAAAGACGGCCTGCCAGCGTTCCACATCCTCCCGGTTGCCGAGCTTCCCAGCAAAGATGGAGAGAATCTTGGCCGAATGGGCGATGCATGCCTGCACCTCCACCGGTATCACGATATTGGAGATATCTCGGTCGCCGGTCATTCGGGGGTCGAGCCGGGGTGAACCGTCCTCACCACTCTCCCAGGTGCATTTGTAAAAACCCCAGCCGTCCTCGTCCGTCCGGTGCGCCAACCACCAGTCGAGGTAAGCACACAGATACGGGTACAGCTTGGCCAGCCACTTATGGTCGAGATGCCGCAGGTACATCAGGTAAATGTTATGGAATGGCAGACACCAGGCCGGGGACGTCCCGCACGTGCTCCCATCCCGGGCGACCATGTCGTAGCCTCCGCTGACCCGGATACACGGCACGTTGGGCTCCGGCGCGGTCTCAAACATGTGCAAGACGGTGTCCTGAGCTGCCTCCGGGGCCGCGTAACTGAGGCGCATCATGTCCAACACGTTCTCGGCGAGCACGATCCGGGGCCGATAGATCATCCAGGTCGGCCAACTTCGCTCAAACACCCCGGCGGGCGGGAACAGACACATCCGGGTCGTCTCCAGATCGTAGATCCACGAGCGCCGCCACGCCCCCGGCCAGTCACCGGCGAGCCGTGGGGCCCGGTCCCAGAACTCTGTGTCCTCGGCTATCTTGGATTCGTAGGTTTCAGCGGCGCGACTCAGCGCAGCTTGGGCCGTCTTCACCGCCTCCTCCCGCGTTCCTCCCCGCGCCAGGATCATTGTCAGCGGACCGCTCACCCCGTCGAAGCCTAAGGTGCCGACCACCGACTCTCTCTTCAGAAGCGGATTCAGGGCGAGACGGCCAGGATTTCTCAGCTCCCCGGACCCGATCTGTTTGTGCATCGGCTTCAGGGAATCGGAAAATTCGTGGCCGGTGCTGCTGCGGTCCGTCTTGAGCGCATACCAGGGCCCGGCGTTCGTATACAGGAGGACGACATCATCACGGTTCCGGTACTCGCCGTAGGCTTCACCGCGCCAACTCCGGATCTCCTGTTTGGTGCAGGTCCCTACCAGATAGATCGTCAGGTCGTTGAAAGTCCCGGTAAAGTTGGCGATGCACCCCAGAGCATCCCGATCGACCAGGAAGAAGCGCAGATCGACCTTGACCCCACGAAACCCCCAGTTGTAGCTCATCACGTTGATGGTATGATAACTGGAGTAAAGCTCACACCCCGCTTTTGAAAAATCTATCGGGAGCAAAAACAGCTCGGAGCCGATCTTCACACCGACGTTCATCCGGCACAGATAATCTCGTGTCTCGTACCCATCGTACCATCCGAACCCACAGGCCGGGCTCGACCGCAGGGTGCCGCTCCCGTCAAACCCCCAGTGGGGCCCGAAATCGTAGGGGTTACGAATATACCCGTGAGGGGTGTATCGATCCTCAGGAAACCCCATCGTTAACCTCCTTGTTTTACTGACTTAATTTATCCTACAGGTTGAGGTTGGATCGGGCAAAATCGGCGAGACATCGGAGCTTTCAGTTTTTGACAGGAGGCAGCTAAATATAGATTATAGAAAAGCTGCTAGAAAAGTTACAAGCGGTGGGGTCCAAGTCAATCCTTTAAGTTCCACAAGACAAGAATGAATAGCAAAAGCGGAAAACTCTCCAGAGTGATCAGTTCCTCAAAGGCAAAACTGAAATGGTACGTCCCGCCGTTGGTTGGCACCGGGGAGCTATCGCTCCTCGTCGATCACACCGGCGGGCAGCAGCAAAAAAAATACCCAGGTGGCTACTTCGAGCTTATCCCGACGATCTGGTGGGCCGGGCGACGCTACGACGACCACGGTGGCTCACTCATCCCATTCGGCCACTTCGAGCGCTTGGTCTTTGCTGGCGGGGAACTCCTGACACCGAGACGCTGGGAACAGGAGATCCTCCCGGAGGAGGGCCGGGTGCGGTCCCGGCTGGAATACCGGGCCGGTATCGTCGAGCAGGTGACCGTCCTCACCCCGTTCGGGAGGCGGATGATCGTCGTGCGCAGCCAGATCCAGGCTCCGCAAGGCTCCGATCTGATGAGCCAATTCGACTACATCCTGAGCCCGCCTGGGGCACCGGACGAGTTTCCTAAATACATGACGATCAATCCGTCCTCCGACCGAAACATGCATCGAATCGAATACCGGGTCCAGGGGAAGCAGGATTATCGTGGCCGGATCACCGTCGGCTGCGACCGGCCGGCGGAGCTTGAACGGGACGGGAACCGTTTCCGTCTGGTCGTCACCGAGGCCGGGGAAGAACTGGCCGCCACCTACTATCTGATCTTCGCGGACGCTGAGGACGAGGCCGACCTAGAGATAGCGATACAAGAGAACTATACAGAGATTCTCGACCGACATCGAGCCGACTGGGCAAGGTTCTGGGAGCGGGGCTGGGTGGAGGTTCCTGATAAGAGACTGATGGAACAGTGGCGGATCTCGCTCTACCACTTACGGTCCCAGGTGACCCGCTGGTCGATCCCGACCGGGATCTTCGACACGCACTGGAACGGGCGCTACTTCTACGATGAGTTCTACTCGTTTTTGGCGCTCGCTTCGTCCGGCCAACTGGAGCTGGCCGGACGAGTTCCCCGGTTCCGCCATGCGACGCTGGATAAGGCACGGTATCGGACGTGGCACACCGGGGCGCGCTACGCCTGGGAATCGCTCGAGGACGGTGATGATGGCGCACCCCACGGCGCTTCGCTCGATGAGATCCACCATTCGGCGCTCATCGCCCTGGAAGCCTGGCTCTACTGGCGCTACACCGACGACGACGATTTTCTAGAGGAGATCGCCTACCCGGTGATCCGGGAGGCGGCCGAGTTCTACCGCCGGTGGATCATCATCGAGCTGGACGAAGGAGCGATCATTCAGAACTGCATCGACATGGATGAGAAGGTGGTCCCGGCCCAGAATCCCCTCTACACTGCGTGCGCGGTGATCACCAACTTTCGAATTGCAGCCGAAGTCGCCGCGCGGCTGGGGCGCGACCGGGCGGAACGGAGGCGGTGGTCGGAGCTGGCCGATAAGCTAGAGTCGAAATTGCCTCAAGACGATGAGAAATTTCTGCAGTATGAGGGGGCGGAACATGCGTCGATGGTTGTCCTCGGGGTGCTTCACCCGTTTGAGATCTACGCGCCGGAGCATCCCAAGGTGAAACAAACGATCTACGACTTCATGGACCGAACCGCCAACCCAGTGAGTTACGCCGCCGGAACCGATCCCTGGTACATGGAGCATGCCTGGACATGGGCAACCGGATGGATCGCCGTCTGTTTGGCTCGGATGGGCGACCGCAGAAACACCTATGCGACCGTCAAGAAGGCGATGGCGTCGGCCGGCTTGTTCGGCGCGATGAACGAGCATTTGGTGGTGGAGAGCGGTGAGCCGACCGTCCCGTGGTTTACCACCGCCTCCGGTGTGTTCGTCCACGCGCTGAACGAGATGCTCGTCCGGTCAACGCCCGAGAAGATTCATCTGCTGCCGGCAATCCCCCGCCGTTGGTCCGATCTAAACTTCAAACTTCAGGTTCAGGGGAACGCGACTCTCAACGTGCGGATGGCCGATGGCTCTCTCCAGGAACTCATCCTCGAAGATCGGACCGGGACCAAGGAGGAGAAGCAGCGGATGCTCTGTGTCGATCCGCGGTTCGAAGATGATCGGTTTCGGGTGATAGCGGGCGAGGCGGTCAAACGCGAGAAAGATGAGCATGAGATCGCCTGGACGTTCCGGTTCATCGACCGACTCCATCTGAGGTGGACGAAAGAATGATCAGAAACCGGTGATCTTGTGATCGTACATACCATTTTGCAGTTGGGGATCATCCTGCTCCTGGCCAAGATCGCCGGCGAACTGTTCAAACGCACGCTCAATCAACCTGAGATCCTGGGGGAGCTCCTGATCGGCGTGGCGATCGGTCCGTACGCTCTGGGGAATCTGATCCGGATCCCATCGATTGGCCCACTCTTCCCCAGACCGGAGACGGCGGTCGGCTTTCCCATCTCGAACGAGTTGCTCGTCATCGCCCAGATCGCCCTCATCATTCTGTTCTTTTCTATCGGTCTGGAGATGGATCTCCGCGGCCTGATCCGCTACGGCGGTCCCGCGGTCCTGGTTAGCCTGAGCAACCTGATTATTCCCTTCGTCTTGGGGATCTACATCACCTTTCTCTTCGGGTATGCAACTGCCCCCTCCGACCCCCGAGCGCTGTTCATGGGAGCAATCCTGGCCGCTCCATCGATTGGGATCGCTGCACGGATCTTAGAGAGCCTGAGACAACTGCGCACACCGGAGGGGGCAGTGATCATGGGGAGTGGTATGATCGGCTCGATCCTGGTGATTCTGATCCTGGCCACCGTCGAAGGGATTGCCAGCGGACAGAGCTTTCAGCCGGCAGAGATGGCGCTCACGGCCAGCCGGAATATCGGGATCTGGCTCGGGTTCACCGCCGGGATCGCCCTCCTGTCTCGATACCTGTCCAACATACTCAGAGGTCTGGGATCCCGGGGGAGCGGCCTCGCTATAGCGCTCGCCCTGGCGTTCATCGCCGCCGCGCTCTTCGAGCTCCTCGGCCTGGCAGCCATCATCGGTGCGTTCAGCCTGGGACTGGGACTGTCGAACAGCAGAGCAGCCCACCCACTACGCACCGGACTGGAGCCCATCTATAATACGATGGTGCCGGTCTTCTTCATCACCATTGGGATGCTCCTCGACTTCCGGGTGTTGGCCGGTGTTTTTGCATTCGGCGTGTTGGTGACGCTGGCTGCCATCCTCTCCAAGATCATCGGAGGTGGCCTGCCGGCGATCCCACTGGGATTCAATCAGGTCGGTGCGCTACGTATCGGCTTCGGGATGGCCGTCCGGGGCAGCTTCACACTGGCGATCGCGGTCCGGGGAGCGGCGATCGGCGCGATCGGCCCGGATATCTTCGGGGTCGCGGTGATGATCACCTTCATCACCGTGCTGATCGCCCCGTCCATCCTGACACTGCTGTTCCAGAGCGGCGGCGAGGGCAAGAAGACGCGCAAGGATCACACGGTCTGACCAACCAGGATCCGGGGGGAGTACGGCAATAAAATATACCTTAACAAACAGTCATCGATTCCCCAAAGACAATAGGCATCCGAAGTTCATCATCATATTCTGGAAGCCCGGAAGAGTTGTCCTTTTCTAAGATAAGCACACCACGGCTTGGAGCAGGCATATCAAACTAAAGGCATCACCTTGAAAGGCACAAATTCCTCTGTCATCCACTCATCCTGAGCTTGGGCAGGAGCTATTGCTACAATATTGCCATTTCCATCAATGAGCTTAAAAAAGCGATGGTTAGACTCACCTTTCTGAAATCTTCCCTTGAGTTATTGTCAGCTCGGGCTCTGGGAATTATCGGCTGGCTATAGGACCGATTTCCCGTTTCGATCAGTTGGCAGTTGGCTAATTGACAGATGGACGCCAAAAACGATACCTTAACGAAAATTAGACCTAAAGTCAGACCTACAGGAGGGATTCAACATGAAACTGATCAGCCGTGAGGAATTGAAGGAGAAGTTGGACCGGGGGGACGACTTCAAGCTGGTGATGGTCCTCGGCGATTGGGCCTATCGCGCCAAGCACATCCCTGGCTCTCTCAACATCTTCACGCCGGAGTTAGCCAAAGCGCACCTCGACCCGGACGATGAGATCGTCGTCTACTGCTCCAATGAGGCCTGCATCGCCAGCATCGCCGCGTATAAATTGTTGGTGGACAACGGATATAAGAACGTACGCCGCTACGCGGGTGGCCTTGCCGATTGGGAGGAGGCCGGTTATCTGTTAGAGGGCGAGATGGTGGAGTGAGGGAGTGCGGGTGAAGCACCATGACTGAGCAGAGTTCAGAGTCCACACAGGAATCGCAATCCGTTGGACTGGCCCGACGATGTGGTGGAGCTGGCCGACGCCCTGGGGATCGACCGGTTTGCGGTCTCCGGCTGGTCGTTCGGGGGGCCCTACGTGGCGACGTGTACCTTCAAGATTCCCGATCGACTGACCGCCGCCGGCCTCATCGCCTCTAGAGCACCGCTGGTTCGGCCGGGAGCTACCCAGGGGATGATGTGGCCCGGTCGGATGAACCTTTGGCTGGCCAAACACGCCCCATGGCTTGTGAAGCCAATCATCTGGCAGATGGGCGAGTACTACGCGAACACAATCCCTGACTGCAACGCCACGTTTTATCCCGGCGAGGGGCATTTCATCTTCTTCAACCACGGCGAGGAGATCCTGGAAAAGCTGATCTCATAGGAAATTCGCAGCCAGGTAGGACACAATGGGCTCGCGCAAGTGAGATAACGGGATCACGAGGAGGATAAATGATGGCTGGATCGTTGGCCCTTGATGTCGTATCGCAATACGCCGCCGCGCTGGCGGCACAGAATAACGATCGGATGGATTCGCTTCGTTCACAGGACTTTGTGCTGGATTACGTTTACGGCGACGCCTATGGAGCCCGTCCACTGTCGGTTGAAGAAACGAAGAAGTTCTGGCCGTCCTGGTTCGCCGCGTTTCCCGAGATCGATTACGAAGTGATCCGCACCATCGCAGCCGAAGAGGTCGTCGTAACACAATGGATTTTCACCGGGACCAACAGCGGGCCGCTGGAGCCCCCGATCTTTGAGAACCGCGTGGAACCGACCGGCAGAACCATCCAGTTTCGCGGGGTGTCGATCTACGACGTAAGCGATGGCCTGATTCAGCGCGAAACCACCTACATGGATCTCGCCACACTCATGGTTGAACTCGGGGTGGAGTTATGAACTCCGAAAGGACACATCCAAACTTAGGGGAAGTCGTCGTAGCGACCCAGGTGATCACCTCGGACCTGAGTCCGCGTCGTGCCCGCAACATTATCCTGCTGCTTGCGGCCAGCGTGGCTCTGATGATGACCGGCTTCGGCATCATCATGCCCGTGTTCGCGCGGCGACTCGGCGAGTTTGGCTCCGGTGTGGAAGCCCTGGGGTTGATGACGATGTCGTTTGCGCTGGCACAGCTTCTGGCGGCACCGTTCATGGGATCGTTCGCCGACCGGTTCGGGCGACGCCCCCTGGTTCTCGTGGCCCTGGCCGGCTTCACGGTTGCCAATATCGGGTTTCTGTTCGCGCCATCAACGGAGGTCTTCATCCTGGTGCGTGCGCTGGAAGGCGCCCTCACGGCGGGCCTGTTCCCGGCGGCCATGGGTGTGGTGGCGGACATCGTTCCGGAAGACAAGCGTGCCCAGTGGGTCGGAATCGTGATGGGCAGCTACGGGGCCGGCTTCATCTTTGGGCCGGTTGCTGGGGGCGTCCTCTACGACGGGTGGGGGTTCGCTGCTCCGTTCGTTGCTTCCGCAGTGCTGGCCTTCATCGCGTTCATCGCCGCAACCATCCTGGTTCCAGAGACACGCACCCGCGAGGTACGGTGGCGAGAGGAGCTACGGCAACGGCGGGCTGCCGCAACGGCACCCGCTGCGCAACAGGCATCGGTTTGGGCCTCACTCCCAAGACCGATCCACGTGTTTGGGACGCTGCTACTCCTCGACTTCATTATCGTCTTTGCTTTCGCTTTCATCGAACCGCAGATGGTGTTCTACTTCTTCGAGGAGCTCGGCTGGACCACTGTCCAATTCGGCGCCGTGGTCAGTGCCTACGGGCTGGCGATGGTGCTCGGCCGATCGAGCGACAGGTACGGTCGCAAGTCAATCATCGTGATAGGAATCCTGTTCACCACCGGCTTCTACTTCGGCCTGTCGGTCGTTACGTGGTTCACACTGTTGATGTTGGTCGCCGTCGTAGCCGGGCTGGGAACCGCGTTGACATCGCCTGCACTGAGCGCGTTCTACCTCGATATCACCGCGGAACAGCACAGGTCGCGAGTCGTGGGGATCAAGGGGGCTTCGGCCTCGCTGGGCGGCGTAGCCGGGCCGCTGCTGGTGGTGGGTGCCAGTGCCTGGACGACGCCGCAGGGCGTCTTCGTCATCGCGGGAGTGCTCTGGCAAGCGGGCGATGGCTGCCCAAACCGCGTTGCGCGGCGTCGTGCTGAGGGCGAGGACGGCGCGCCAGATGGCGCCCTCCGGAACACCCGGCCAATCGAGGGTCCCCAGCGCAACTCAAACTCAATAGCGACTTGATTTCTCAGGGCCGCTAAGATTACAATACTAAAAAACTCTTAGGAGACTTGGAGACTTATGGCTAAACCTGCATTGCTCATCGTAGATGACGATCCTGAGGTGCTGCGGGCTGTTGCGCGTGACCTGCGGCGCGAGTACGGCGCTGAGTATCGGGTGCTGCGCGCCGACTCAGGCGAGGTGGCACTGGAGGCCCTCAAGCAGCTCAAGCTCAGCGGCGATCCGGTGGCACTTTTTTTGGTAGATCAGCGCATGCCGGGGCTCACCGGGGTGGAGTTCCTGGAGGAAGCGGTCTCACTCTTCCCGGAAGTCAAGCGTGTCCTGCTCACCGCCTACGCGGATACAGACGCTGCTATCAGTGCCATCAACAGTGTGAATGTTGACTACTATCTGCTCAAGCCGTGGGATCCGCCTGAAGAGCAACTCTATCCGGTCCTGAACGACTTGCTCGACGACTGGCAGGCCGGTTACCGCCCCCCCTTCGAAGGAATACGGGTGATCGGCCACCGCTGGTCGCCCAAGTCGCACCAAGTCAAGGAGTTCCTGGCACAGAACCAGGTGCCCTACCGCTGGTTCGACCTTGAGATGGAGCCGGAAGCCCGCGAGTTGCTCGAATATTCTGGCCTCGAGGCCCCGCGGCTGCCGTTGGTGCTCTTCCCCGACGGTGCGATTCTAGAGGAGCCGTCAAGCCAGCAGGTCGCCGCAAAGGCTGGGCTGCAGACTCAGGCCGAGAAACCGTTCTACGATCTGATCGTCGTCGGTGCCGGCCCAGCCGGCCTGGCAGCTGGGGTCTATGGTGGCTCCGAGGGATTGCATACCCTGATCATCGAGCGTCAGGCTCCTGGGGGCCAAGCGGTAATGAGTTCCCGTATCGAGAACTATCCGGGATTTCCGGTGGGCCTCTCGGGTGGCGACCTGGCCCGGCGGGCCGTGACCCAAGTTCGGCGCTTCGGGGTGGAGGTGCTTTCGGCCCAAGAGGCAACCGGGCTGTGTCTCAACGACCCCTATCGGGGTGTTGTGCTCGCCGACGGGAACGAGCTGAGTGGTTATGCGCTCCTCATCACCACCGGCGTGTCCTACCGCAGGCTTGAGGTACCCCACATCGAGAACCTGACCGGAGCAGGCGTTTACTACGGCGCGGCTCTGACCGAGGGTAAGTCCGTCCAGGGCGAGGAGGTCTATATCGTGGGTGGGGCCAACTCCGCCGGGCAAGCGGCGATGTACTTCTCCGAGTACGCAAAGACCGTGACAATGTTGGTTCGGGGGGATTCCCTGTCCAGCACCATGTCACAGTATCTGATAGACCGGATTGAGGCCACCGAGAACATTCGGGTGTGGCTGAACACCGAGGTGGCGGGACTCCAAGGTGAGGATCACCTCGAAGCCATCACCTTCACTCACATCGACACCGGTCAGAGCGAGGCCGTATCCGCAACGGCCCTGTTCATCTTCATTGGAGCCGTGCCGCATACCGATTGGCTGGGCGACGCGGTGGCCCGAGATGAGTATGGGTTCATTCTTTCCGGCTTCGATCTAGCCGGGAAAAACCGGCCCAAAGGCTGGCCACTTGAGCGCGATCCCTTCCCGCTTGAGACCAGCCTGCCCGGCGTGTTTGTGGCCGGGGATGTTCGCTGTGGCTCGGCGAAGCGTGTGGTAACGGCAGTGGGTGAAGGCGCGATGGCGGTCATGTTCATTCACAAGTACCTGAGCGAGGTGGGTGCATGAGTGAGTCACAAGGCGGTAAGCAGTGCACGCATCTCGAGCTGATCCAGGAGGTCACACCCAGCGCACAGGGTTGCGAGGAATGTCTGGCGATCGGGGACACGTGGGTGGAGCTCCGTATCTGTCTGATTTGCGGCCACGTGGGTTGCTGCGATAACTCCAAGAACAAGCACGCCACCAAGCACTTTCAC
This sequence comes from Bipolaricaulia bacterium, assembly GCA_046758705.1. Classification (GTDB taxonomy): domain Bacteria; phylum Bipolaricaulota; class Bipolaricaulia; order JBHIAT01; family JBHIAT01; genus JBHIAT01. The sequence continues at coordinate 5,750 of JBHIAT010000049.1, read as the reverse complement.
GCCACCGGTCATCCCATCATCCAGGCGTTCGAAGAACCTGGACAAGGTTGGGGACAGGATTGGATGTGGTGCTACATAGATCAGATATTGATTTGACCTGAGCGCAATTAGCCACCCGGTTCGCGTGCCGCTCCTCATACAGCCGTATTGGTTAGGCATTTGCAGGCCCAATGCTGCAATAGCGAAGAGGCGCCTCTAAGTCTTCTAAGCCTCCGCCAAGCGTTTGAGATTAGCCAGGATTTCATTGCCAGTTGCCTTGGCACTGCGCGCGGCGAACCAACCAATGACCTTGCCGATTGGCCCATATGGGAACTCGATGTGGTCGTTGAATGTGAAGCGACAGCCATTCGGCGTGGCATCGATTTCCCAACGCTCGTCGTAACTTCTGAAGAAGTCTCCAGACGTCATGCGGTAGGCAAAGACCTTGTTCTCAACCCACTCGGTAGTCACAAAATTGAGCTTATAGATCCTGTTTCTCGCCTCCTCCTCCCAATAGAAGGTAGAGCCGACCCCCTCTTGCTGATCACTGGTGTACTCAAACTTCTTCAAAGCGGTGAACCACTGCATCGTCTTTTCTGGCTCGACTAGGTATGGCCAGACCTTTTCTGGTGGTGTCTGAATATCCACTGACATGTGTACAAACATCATTGGCCTCCTTTGGAAAGGTTGCCACGTTTGTGGAGACCGTCTAACTATACATCTCCACTGGTCCCGAATACGATGTGCAGTTCGTTATTGTCAGCTATCGTTTGTTACCTCCTTATCCTTATGGGAAGGGCATATTGGGTGTCTCATCTGAACGACCCAGGATTAAGCGGTAATCGTTCGAATGTGAGAGTTTACTTTGGCCTCCTTGGATTTTTATATTTTGATTATACGTTCTAAGCAACATATGATTTTATGATTTTTGAGAGATCTAATCCAAGTCAAGGAGGAAAGAGTATGCCTCAAACCATCGCAATTCCAGAAGTTGATGAAGTACAGGTGACGAGTATCGTTGACAACGTTGTCGATATGGGAACGTTCAGCAAAAACGACGAGAACGTCGTACAACGCTATCTGATGAAATCAGGCATGTTTGAAGGGCTGATGCCCATGGCCGAACATGGTTTCTCAGCGTTGCTGCACGTCAAACAGGGGGATAAAACGGGAACGTTCCTGTACGACACTGGGGTCACGTCTCAAGGCACGATGCATAACATTGATGCCCTGGAGATCAACATCAAAGAGATCCAGGCGATCGTCATCAGTCACGGTCATGCTGACCATACGATGGGTCTGCCCGGTCTAATGAATCGGTATCAGGACCAGCAGGTATGGCCAGACCGCGCGTCGGGCCGCACCGACGAGAACCAGCATGACCACCAAGTGGACGCTTACATAGAGGGTTTGTCATGCGACCTCACCAGACGCTTGTTTGCGGCGCGCATGCAGGCATCCATCACGACTTCCAGCCCGGCCGTGTGGGCGACTTCGGCCGCCTGCTCATTGACGATCCCCTCTTGCATCCAAACCACCTTGGCCCCGATCTGAATCGCCTGTTCGACAATCGGCGGGACCATCTCGCTCCGGCGAAAGATCATGACCACATCCACCGGCTCCGGGATCGAGACGAGATCGGGATACGCTCTTTCACCGAGCACTTCGTCAAGGTTCGGGTTGACCGGGAAAATACGGTACCCGTGTTCCTGCAAGTAGGCCGGGACAGTATGCGCTGGACGATCTGAGTGCGCCGATATACCGACGACGGCGATCTTCTCGGTCGTCTCAAGAATGTAGCGGATCCGTTCATCGCTGGCCCTAGAGATCGCCTCGATGGGAGGAGGGTTGCCTTGAGCCGTCTCAAAACTGATTGGAAGCCTCACCTGAAAGCAGGTCTTGCCCGGCTGTGAGAAAACCTTGATATCCCCCAGGTGTCTTTGGACGGCGATATTATAGCTGATGTTCAAGCCCAGTCCGGTTCCCTTCCCGGGGGGCTTGGTCGTGAAGAAAGGATCGAACACCTTAGACCGAATCTCCTCCGGAATACCGGGACCGTTGTCCTGAATTTCGACCACCACGGATTCTCCGTCCCGACGTGTGCGAATGACGATTTCACCCTGCCCTTCCAACGCATCGGCCGCATTGTCGATGATATTGGTCCAAACCTGGTTGAGTTCGCTGCCATAGGCTTGAATCTGCGGCAGATCGGGCGCATATTCCCGGCGCACACTGATGCCGGATTTGAGCTTGTTACGCAAGATGATCAACGTGCTATCCAACCCCTCGTGCACATCCACGGCCTGCACTGGGGCCTGATCCAGGTATGAATAGGTCTTGAGCGCCTTGACGATCTGAGAGATCCGTTCCGCACCCTGTCCGATCTCTGACAACAGGCTGTATATCGTGTATGTCGCACCCAGCCAGCCGATCACCACCGGAAGCTGGTCGGGAGGAAAGTGCTCGGTCAGCACCGTCAGCGCAGAGGTATTGTAGTCCAGATTTACCAACGTAGGTGCAAGCTCCCAGGCGTCGGCCACTCCCTGCTCTTCCAGCCAGGTTTCTAGCTCGTATTCACGATCGCTGCGGACGAGCACATCCAACTCCGGAGGTCGAGCCGCCTGTTCCTGGCCTTGCTGAGCCAGATCCTGCAGCACCTCCCGTTGCGCTTCAGTGAGAGCCAGCCGGCTCAAATTTATATGCACTTGTTCAAATTGCGCAATGGAGCTGTTTAGCTGTCCCGCACCGCGCTTGACGGCCGCCGCCGGGTTGTTGAGTTCGTGGGCCACACCGGCGGTCAGGGTGCCCAATTGGGCCATCTTTTCGCTCTGGCGAAGCATGGCTTCCGTGCCGCGCAAACGCGCGAGGACGGTATCCAAGATAGCGCGTGCTGCCGAAGAGCTAGTGTTCAACAGGTGATCGAACTGATCCTGATGAATGGCCAACAACACGCTGTCAGTGCGGGCACGCACGCTCGCCGTACGCGGCACCTGCTCCAGCAACGCCATCTCTCCAATAATATCACCGGGCTCGTCGCGTACAGACAGCAGCACGTCGCGCCCGCCGGAGGTCTTGACAATCTCAAGCTGCCCTTCCTTAATGATATACGCCCGGTCGCCTGGACTGCCTTCCGCAAACAACTCCTGTCCCGCTGACAGCCGCACTTCCTCGGCCATCTCGCACAGATGCTTCAGATCAGCCTCGGACAGGTCAGCAAACAGGGGCACCTTCTTCAAGAAGTCGTACACTAGACTGTCCTCAAATATTGGTGAACAAAACTGACCGCTATCGCGCCTTCCCCTACGGCTGAAGCCACCCGTCTGATCGCGCCCTCCCGAACGTCTCCGGCGGCGAAGATGCCCGGCACACTGGTCTCCAGCAAAAATGGGTCGCGCTTCAGCTTCCAGTTCTTGGGTCGGCGACCATCGTGAATCAGATCCGGCCCGGTGAAGATGAACCCCGCCTGGTTTCGTTCCACCACGCCCGCCACTAAGTCGGTGTGTGGAACGGCTCCGATGAAAATGAACATAGCCGCGGCTGGCATCGTTTGGGTTTCGCCTGTCTCGTTGTTCGTTATCGTAATCGCTTCGAGTCGGTCTTTGCCTTTCACTTCGACCACTTCTGTGTTGACCAGCACTTCGATGTTTTCCGTCGCGTTGATCTGGTCGATCAGATATTGCGACATGCTCTTTGCCAATGAGCTACCGCGTACCAACATGGTGACTTGGCTCGCGTACCGGGAGAAAAACATCGCTCCCTGACCAGCCGAATTGGCCCCGCCGACGACAAATACGTGTTGGTCCTGGTAATGCACTGCCTCGGTCAACGCAGCTCCATAGTAGACCCCGGCTCCGGTCACCGCTTCGATGCCGGGCACGTTGAGCTGACGAAGCGATACGCCGGTTGCGATCAACAGAGCATGACAACTCAACTCCGTTCCATCGCTCAGTTCAACAAAGCGATAAGGATCCTCGACACGCACCTGAGTCGCCTCCTGCGCGGTCAAAATCTCGGTCCCGAAGCGCTTGGCCTGAGCGGTGGCCCGCTGGGCCAGGTCGGACCCGCTCAAGCCTTTGGGAAAGCCCAGGTAGTTCTCAATACGCGAGCTGGTGCCCGCCTGCCCACCGGTGGCCTTTCTCTCGATCATGGCCGTGCGCAACCCCTCGGACGCGCCATAGACCCCAGCTCCTAATCCTGCGGGGCCGGCACCGATGATGATCAGATCATAGAAAGGTTGCGTCGCCCGTGTCTGCATGCCGACCTTCTCAGCCAGCGCCCGGTTGTCCGGATCGACCAACACACTGCCATCGGGGAAAAACACCACCGGCAACCGATGCTGATGCTGATTTTGATTTTTATTGACCGCCTCCACCAACTCCCGAGCCTGCACATCCTTCTCAATGTCCAACCACTGATAGGGAACTCGGTTGCAGGCCAGGAAGTCTTTGACGTTGTGACTGCTTTCCGACCACAGAGTGCCGGCCACCCGAATGCCATCGTACGGCACCGACACGGTCGCAGTCCAGTCGCTCAGCAGATCGTCGAGCACAGGATACAGATGTTGGTCGGGGGGATCCCAGGGCTTCATCAGGTAGTGATCCAGCCCAATGGTATTGATGCTGGCGATGGCGGCCTCAGTGTCGGCATAGGCGGTGAGCAAGGCTTTGCGTGCCTCAGGATACAGTCTGCGCACCTCTTCCAGAAACTCGGTGCCACTCATCTCTGGCATGCGCTGATCGACCAGGAACAGGGCCACAGACGCATTGCGTCGCTTGAGCTGGCGCACCGCTTCCAGTGCCTCCGCGCCTGAACCCGCTTTGAGGATGCGATAGTCGCCGCGATAATGCTGGCGTAAGTCGCGCTCGACCGCGTTGAGCACCTGTGGTTCGTCGTCAACGATCAGAATGATAGGCTTTGCCATAGAAGTTCTCCCTCCATCTTTCTGGACAAACACTTACGCTAATTTCCCGGGTGCGTTCTCGACAAACATGGTACGCAGTTTTTCATTCAGCCAATTCCTTCCACCCTAGAGAATGCAATTCTTTCATCAACGTTTCGGCCTCCGCCCGCGCGTTCTCTGCATCCTGACTGCGCCCTTGTCTTTCATACAAATGCGCGAGCGATTGGAGCGCACGGGCTAGGTAGGGACGCATCTCCGTACGGCGGTAATAATCGAACGCCCTGTTGAGATAACTTTCCGCGCGTTCCAATTTACCCATCTGTGTCAAAGATTCACCGAGGGTTTGCGCGACTATAGCCGCCCCGAGTTGATCGTCAATCGCCTGAGCATTCGCTAACACGTCCTCCATGTCTTGGACGGCTTCAGCGCGTCCACTGTAAAATTGGGCGATGGCCAGCCCGGCCCGCCCGAGATTTTCAGTTTGCGCCGCACCCGAAATTTCCGAGCGCCGGATAGATTCTTCGAACGCTACGACCGCTTCAGGCAGTTTTTGCGCCTGCAAATTTCCGAAACCGAGACAGACAAAGCCATGGCAGATACACTCCATGCTGCTCGTCGCAATCGCTTTTTCCACGCCGCGCTGGCTATATTCCAGCCCACGCTGCGGATCGCCCATGTCGAGATACGACCAAGCCGCAAACAGATCCACATCCGCTTCCGTCACCGGCGAATGGATGCTGCGCACCACCTCGCGCGCGCGCTGCATGTTCTCTCGGGCTTGCGCAAATTCACCGAGCCGCGCGTGCACCATACCTTTCGTGCCAAGAGCGTACGCTTCAATATCCTTGTCGTCATACTTGCGGGCCAGTTC
>JBHIAT010000048.1:0-21629 GCA_046758705.1 Bipolaricaulia bacterium | reverse complement strand
GTTCACAAGGTGAATGCCGCCTGGGTGGCGGCGAGAAACGCCCCGGCGATCAACAGCGCGTTGTTGATGGAGTGATACGTGGTGCTCTCGATCAGGCCGTTCTCTATCGCTTCCTGGTATTGTTGCGGGTGCTCGTTGAGGTACCGTCGGTAGGCAACGCTGTATTTGTGCCCCAGAAAGATCCCAAGTGTGATCAGCGCAATTCCCCAGCCGATCGGGACACCACCGATAATGGTATGGGCCAACCCGAAAGCGATCGCATACTTGCTGTAGTCCTTGGGCCGGTCCTTCCCCCGACGGAAGATCCACTCCTCCACATAGGCCAGGAACGGAATGAGTGCCAGAAACCCGAGGAAGAACAGCGATGGGAAGAACCGCAACCACAGGATCCGGGATTTGGTGACCTCCCAGGCCACCCCCAATCCACTGCCCGATTCGGTCAGCCACCCGATCCACCCCCAATCGAAGCCGGGAAGTCGGTTCAACCCCACCCCCACCCCGATGATGAGCGCATCCAGGATAGCTACCTCCAGCACCATCGACCAGCGAAATCGCTGAGAGATCTTCTCGAGGACGTCTAATCGATCCCGCTTTCTGAATTCGTCGTAGATCAACCAGATGCTCGCTGACATCACAACGATTAACGCCCACTTGCTGAGGGATGTCAGGAACACGGAGATCGCAACGATGAGGCCGATGCCGGCTGCCATCACGCCTTTCCTCCCCTGGAGTTGTCTGTGGAGATTCTTATCGAAACGGATTTTTCGTTTCAGGACCTTCTTGATGGTGTTCACAGTGTTCATCTTTGCCCCTTTCGTTTGGAGATTTATAATATAAGGTTTCTAAAATATCTTGGATGTCTCAATAGAATATCTCAAATGTCTCACTAATATATCTCAAATATCCCTTTGTGGCTTATTGTACCGCCCTTGAATTTGAATTGTCAAGGGATATGGAAGGGAATTTTGTCCTGTCACAGCGCGGACATCGGCAGCAACCGGAGCAGGAGAAAAAAACATTCACTTCTGAATAAGAAAAAAATTCCGTTTTTAACCGACATTTGTCCCTATCTCCCCCAAAAGAAAAGGGTATAAGCTGCTATAAAGGATATTTGTAACAAAACTCTCATTTTCATCCCCTATATGTCCTTTTGCTTTAGACCTGCAACGGTTAGACTGAGCTGGTATAAGCCATGAGCACAGCAAAGATCAAAGCCGAGGCGACCGAAGATCTCCTCCGCAAACGCTCCAAAGGCGCCGACCCGAAACTCGAGCAGATCATCATAGAGCGTCATATCGGCTTGGTCAAGTCGATCGCCAAACAATTTTTAATCTCCGGTGAGGACTATGATGATCTGATCCAAGCGGGGTATATCGGCCTGCTCAACGCGATCCACAACTTCGATCCGGACCGTGGCGTCAAGTTCATTACCTATGCGACCCATCTGATCACAGGTGAGATCCGACATCACATTCGGGATCGACACCAGCTGATCAAAATCCCCCGGTGTCTTCAGCGGCTCAACAAACGGATCGCGGAAGCCCAGGAACGACTGTTCAAGGAGAACGGCCGGTTGCCCTCCCTCGATGAGCTCTCCGACGAACTCAACGTGGCACGGGAAGGGATCATCGAGGCCCTCAAAACCAGGAAGAGCATGTACTATATCTCGATCGATCAGGGGTGTCGCGAGGACGACCCCAAACCGTCTGTCGATATCAGCAAGATCCGGAGCAACCGGCGCGAGTCGGACCAGCTGCCGATCGAGGATCGGATCGGGATCGCGCTGATCGTCGAGAAGCAGCTCTCCGATATCCAGCAGCGGGTGATCGAGGGACTGTTCTATGAAGGCAAAACTCAAAAGGAGGTCGGTGAGGAGATCGGCTATTCTCAATGGTACGTATCAAAGCTCAAGACAAAGATCGTAAACGAGATCAGGCGACTGCTGCAAGATGGAACACCTCGTAACGGGAGGGCGTAGATGGGCACACCGCTGCGCGTATTGATTGTCGAGGATTCAGAAGACGACACCGAGTTGCTCATGCGTGAGCTGCGACGCAACGGCTATGACCTGGTGTTTGAACGGGTCGACACACCCGAAGCCATGAACGCCACGCTCGATAAGCAATCATGGGATATCGTCATCGCCGATCACGCCATGCCAAACTTCAGCGCGCCTGCCGCATTGACGCTGTTGCAGAACAGGGGGCTCGACCTGCCATTCATCATCGTGTCAGGTGCTATAAGCGAGGATGTCGCGGTGGCCGCCATGAAAGCTGGCGCGCATGACTACATCATGAAAGACAATCTGACGCGACTGATCCCCGCTATTGAGCGCGAGCTGCGCGAGGCGGAGGAGCGACGGGAGCGCAAGCGGGCTGAGCAGGCGTTGCGGGCCCGTGAGGCCAGCTTTCGCAATGTCATCACCGGGAACGCTGATGGTATCATCATTATAGATCGGAAGGGTGTAATACATTTTGTCAATCCGGCCGCGGAAGCCCTTTTGGACCGCAAGGCGGAGGAATTCATAGACGAACTGTTCGGCTTCCCGGTGGTGGCCGGTGAAACCATGGAGCTTGACATTATTCGCAGGGATCAAGATGTACGCGTCGCTGAAATGCGTGTGGTGGAAACCGAGTGGGAGGGGAAAAGTGCTTATCTTGCATCCCTGCGCGACATCACCGAGCGCAAGCGGGCCGAGGAAGAACTTCAACAAAGTTTCGAGAGGTTACAAAGAAGCATGGAGAGCACCGTCCATGCCATCGCATTGATGGTTGAAATGAGGGATCCTTACACCGCCGGCCACCAACGGCGCGTGTCCCAACTCGCTTGTGCCATCGCCCGGGAGATGAGCGTTTCGCACGAGCAGATCGAGGGGATCCGCATCACCGGCCTCATTCATGATGTCGGCAAGATATCAGTACCGGCAGCCATTCTCAATAAGCCCGGCCAGCTAAGCGAGAGTGAGTTTGACATCATAAAGGCCCATCCGCAAATCGGTTACGACATATTGAAGGCGATAGAATTTCCATGGCCGGTTGCCCAAATCGTGCTTCAGCATCACGAAAGGATAGATGGTTCTGGCTATCCTTCAGGTCTATCGGATGGAGAGATTCTCCTGGAAGCGAAGATTTTGGGTGTGGCTGATGTCGTTGAGGCCATGTCTTCTCATCGACCCTACCGACCCGCTCTCGGTATCGATAAGGCATTAAAGGAGATCGCACAAAAAAGAGATGTCCGTTATGATCCCAAGGTGGTGGATGCTTGCTTGAGACTTTTTACCCAGAAAGAATTTGAGTTTGCATAGGATGATGCCGTCTGCATTCCTGCTCGAGCTAAGGCAGTTGTTTAGCGTCTCCAGATCGACTATCATAGATGTCCAAGATCATTCGTCTCCTTCTTGGTCTTCTGATTCAGTTTTCCGCAGGTCAAGCCCCAATATAACTTTTTCGATATCGGACAGATCGCCGATGATGCGTCGAAGGGGTGGGGGCAATTCTTTGATCAGGGTCGGCGTGGCCACGATTCCCTCGGCCTCAGCTAGTTGAGGACGATCCAGAACATCGATGATTTCTAGCAGGTATTGGCCACTCAACTCCTTCTCGCAGATGTGACGTAGGTTTGCGATCGCACGCTCGGATTTCGGAGTCTGTCCGGTGACATATAACTTCAGCAAAAATTTCTTCATGATCCCTCTCCTCCTCCTCCGCTGATTTTGTTGCTCGTCTTCGTTCTGTGCTGTGAATTCCACCACGTCACGCGGCCCAGCCTCCAGGAAGCCAATCTGTTGTGTACCCCCTAAACCTGCCTATAGCTGAATCTGGAGACGCTAAACAAATACGCCAGCCTATATGCGGCAGCATTACGTATGTCACTCCTAAGTGAAAAAGCACGCTTTGAAAGATGGAAGGGCATCCATTCATCAAAGAGATTAACTTGGTTTCGAGAAGAGGGGACCGATGTCTTAGGGGAAAGTGACCTTTGCCCGCGGTTCTAAATGTAAGCGTTCAGCTGTCAAGATTTAGCATTCAGCGGTCAGCAATCAGCCGTCAGGAAAACACTTGGCCTTAAGCTGATAGCGATGCCGGAGGCATATTGGCCGGATCGAAATGGGCAGCCGACGATGGAGCTTACCTTCCAAGCCAAGACACTAAAGGTGCCCAAGTCATCAAGCCTCTCTTTGTGGACACCGGCAACAGATCACTTCGATCTGCCCGATCACGAAGGACTCATCGGCCTGCCGTTCTTGTTTCGGTGAGGCCTTGAAAAATCATATTATTGGTAGTATTATAAACCATGATAAAAAGGAGGATTAAGAAGATGGCCAAACACCTTCAACCTCAAACCGAGAAACTCTCGATCACCTTGCCTGCCGATGTTGTCAGGGAACTTCGAGAGCTCGTCGAGAAAGGGAAAGTCAGTGCGTTTCTCGCTGAAGCGCTCAGGATCCACCTTGCCCGTTATAGACAAAGGCAAGGCCTGGAGGCGGGATACGGAGCCTGGAAGGCTGAAGACCATCCTGATCTCCTGACACCCGAAGCAACCGTTCAGTACGTGGATCGACTGAGAAAGCTCGATGAGGAAAGAATTCGTTCGCTCATCGAAGGGGATGGCTGAAGTGGAACAGGAAGAACTTCCGATCACCTGTCTTTTAGATACGGACATTGTGATCGATTACCTACGCGGCCATCAATATGCAAAGACGCTTTTAGATCATTTCACCCGCTTTACAGGAGGGCTGGCGGCTATCAGTGTGATCACTCATCTTGAGGTCTATATGGGAATGCGACCTCAGGAGGAGGCCGCCACCCAGGCCTTTCTTGATGGTCTTGTCTCTATCGAGGTGGATATCACTGTGGCGCGCCGAGCCGGGAAGTTGCTGAAACAGTTGCGCTCCCGTGGCATCACCGTGGGACTCGCTGATGGGATCATTGCCGCTACCGCTGAGGCGCTTGGGGTACCTCTCCTGACCAACAACGTCGATCACTATCCCCTTCCACAACTCCAAGTGATCAGGGGTATCGATTACGAGCTCGATTAACGCCCACCGGCCGAGGAATGTCAGGAGCGCTGAAATTCCCACGATGAGGCCGATGCCTGCCACCATCACTCCGTTCCTCCCCTAAGGGGAAATTTCCGTTTTTAACCGACATTTGTCCCTACTGCGGCGCAACGGCTATGATCTGACGTCATCACTTTCGGAGGACAGTTTAACGATCCTCCAATAGTCCCGGACGATCTTGATGATCTTCACAAACCCTCTGAAGTCGGCCGGTTTGGTGATGTAGCTGCTCGCCCCGCTGTTGTAGGCTTTCGCTATATCTTTCTCGTACTTCGAGACGGTCAACACGATCACCGGGATTTGCCGGAGTTTTTCATCCCGCTTGATCTGGACCAGCACCTCTCGGCCGTCTATCTTGGGCAGGTTCAGATCGAGCAGGATCAAATCGGGCCGGGGCGCATCTCGGTGTTTTTCTCGTTTATGAAGGAAATTGAGCGCCTCTTCACCATCCTGGATGACCAGCAGATCATCGTCGAGCTCGCTCTTCTTCAGCGCCCGCTTGGTGATCTCGATGTCATCAGGATTGTCTTCGACCAGCAGAATCTTAAGCTTTCCAACCTCAACCTCAGCCATAATCTCCTCTTCCAATGAGTGGAAGAGGTATTCCGGTTTTTTCGGGCGAAAATTAGATGACAACACCTCAGACACTGCAGCGGGCCGGCCGATATGGTTGCCTTGCGCGTAATCCACCCCATATTCCCGCAACAGCTGCAAGGTCTCTTCGTCACCGACGTGCTCGGTGATGGTCTGTTTGCCTAGCCCACGAGCCATGGCTACCATGGCCTTGACCAATTGCTGATCCGCGGGGTCGCGGCGCAGGTTACGGATAAAGCCGCCGTCGATCTTCAGGTATTCCACGGGCAGGTGCTTGAGGTGATAGAACGAGGAAAACCCAACGCCGAAATCGTCAAGCGCAAACCGGCAACCCAGCGCCTTCAGGGCGTTAAGGAACTTCTGGGCCTGGTTGATGTCGGCAATGGTAGCGGTTTCGGTGATCTCCAGCATCAGGCTTGCCGGGTTGATGGAGGTGGCGGCCAGTTCGCGCTGGATCATCGGCAGCAGTTCTCTGTCTGCGAAGGCTCTGGCGGAGAGGTTGACTGCCAGACACAGGTCTCGGCCAGCTGAGTGATGGTCAGCGATGAGATGGATCGCCTGGTACACCACCCAGCGGTCGATATCGTGGATCAGGCCAACCCGCTCGGCGACGTTGAGAAAGGCGCTGGGGAGGATGATCTCGCCCCCTTCGCCCGCCATGCGCAGCAACAACTCATATTGGGAGATCTGATTGCTGTTGAGGTCGAGGATGGGTTGGGCATACAGCAGCAAGCGATCCTGTTCCAACGCTTCGCGGATGCGTCTTGCCCAGGTGAGCTTGGATTCAATCTGTGCTTGCCAGTCCCTATCGGGGGTATAGATGCTAAAAAGGTCGTGGCCATTTTCCTTTGCATGGTACATCGCTAGATCAGCGCGGGTGAGTAACTCCTCCACTGTGATGTTGTGGTCGGGAAACAGGGCGATACCGATGCTGGTCGTGATGCCAATCGGGTGTTCGTCGATCACGACGGTGTGATAGCGCACCGTCTCCAGAAGATCCTCGGCGACCGCCTGTGCCTGATCCGCCTCAGTGTGCGGCAGGAGGATGGCGAACTCGTCGCCGCCCAGGCGCGCCAGGATGTCGGTCTCCCGTAGCCTTTCCCTCAGCAGGGCGGCCAGACTCGTAAGCAGTTCATCCCCGGCTTGGTGACCGAGGCTGTCATTGATGTCCTTAAAGCTGTCCAGATCCAGAAACAACAGCGCCCCCTGGGTCCTGTAGCGCCGTGCCTGCGCGAACTGACGCTCCAACTCCTCCTGAAAGCGACGCCGGTTGAAAAGACCGGTGAGCGGGTCGCGGTTTGCCAAGTGGACCAGTTGCGCTTCAAAGCGCTTGCGCTCAGTGATGTCCTGAGAGACCCCCATGACCCCCAAAAATTCACCGCTCGCATCTCGTAGAACAGAAGCGGCGAGCAACGAGGGAAATATCTCACCATTCTTCCGTTTGTTGGCGATTTCGCCGGTGAATCGACCGGTTCTCCGGATCGTTTCATGAACCTTCGACCCTTCCGCTGGATCGGCATAGAGGATGTCGATGGGCTGGCCGAGGAGTTCCGCTTTACTGTAGCCGAACGTTTCCTGGGCTGCCTGGTTGAACTCAACGATCCTGCGGTCCTGGTCTACGGAGATGATCATAACCAGAGAACTATCAATCAGGTCCCGGGTGTATTCCTGGGCTGATTTTAACTCCTCCTCGACCTGCTTGCGATCAGTGATATCTCGAAGCGATGCGAGGTAGGCTATTTCACCTTCCCATTCGGTTTCCACCACGCGCATTTCCGCTACGGTTGTTGCTCCATCTCTGCGAATAATGTCAATCTCCGTGGTTTCACCGGCCACCACCGGAAAGCCGAATAATTCACCCAGGAGTTCTTTTGCCTTGCGGTCCAAGAGGGCTTCCGCAGCCGGATTGACAAAACGCACCATTCCATTTCTGTCCACAATGATGATGCCATCAGCATTCTTTTCTATGATATTGCAGAAGCGGGCTTTGCTAGCCTGTAATTCCCGCGTTCGTTGTTCCAGTTGTGCTTCCAGGTCGTCAGCCGGTCTTTCCATGCTTTGCTTCCCTGACCACAGTTGGTGGTGGCGATGATCTTATCTTCCTCGGCCAATTGCGGATTTTTAACTCATCTTTTGCACCAAGAGGTCCCGATCAGGAGCCGCCTACGAGCACCAGCAGGAAGACGAGGGCCACCCCGCCGATACTCACCAGACTCAGCTGCTGGTTGAGCCGGTTGGCCTGCTCCAGCTTTCCTGCCTGCTCCGTTAATCCTCTGATCTGCCCGTCCAGTCGCTCGAGCTCCTCCAAGATATCGAGCTGTCCCAACAGAAACCCGACATTCCCTTCGATAGTGCCCAGCACCTCTCCCAGCTGGATCTGCTGGGCGCGTATCTCCTCCATCTTGTCGCGCAGCCCCCGGGCCTGATCCAGGATCTGTTCCCGGGTGATGCCCTTCTCGGCTTCCTGGCCTTCCTGACCTTCTTGGCCTTCCTGGGCGTAGAGGAGGACCGGAAAGGCCGGCAGGACGACCAAAGCGAGAATGAGGGTCAAGGCCACCCACCTCGCCTGCCAGCTCACGTCCCAATACCGATTCATGGGTTGCTTCACCTCACTACGAGAATTTCTGCGACGGTCCTATATTTCACCATCAGTTTATTAAAGTACGCGCCTTGGAAGATATGAAAGGACATCCGTGCGTCGAGAGGATGACCTTTGTCCTGAGGCGGGGGATCTTTGTCCGGGGTGTTAAGCCAGTGTATCTGGTGTAAGCGTTTAGCCATCAGCAGGATAGCGGAAAGGATAACATTTCCGTTTTTTTCCGACATTTGTCCCTATATTCTCCAAACAAAACGGGAATAACCTTCATTCAGAGACTAAATGCGCGAAATTGAAGAAGGAGGTATCTCTGAATATGACGTCTCTTCAATCTCTTAGAGTTAGAGTCGGATCATCGTCGGTATTCATCCTTTCGGTTCTTCTTCTGATCGGTATAGGGTGTTCCGGCTTCGCCGCAATCACCCCGACGCTGTCCGGCCTTCAGGAGGAAGGGGTGATCGTCCAGAAGGCGACGATCAGCAACGCCGGCTGGACCAATCACTTTGCGGTCGGGGATGTGGACAACGATGGCGCCCGGGAGCTGGTCTATCCCGATTGGCACAACATCCGGATCGTCCGATGGGATGACCTCAAAGCGGAGTATCGATTTGAAGACTATTGGCAAAATGTCTCCGGTGAGGGGTTCAATCAACTGCTCATCGAAGATGTCAACGGCGACGGATTGAACGAGTTGATCGCCCTCCAGCGGGGGAATTGGACCGGCAGTCACTATCCACTCTATCTGCGTATCTACCAATGGAATGGAAACGGATTCATTCAACTCTGGTTCAGCGATGAGATTGGGCAGATCGACTGGGATTGGCAGTCGTTGAGCGTCGGGAACGTCGATACCGATGTCCCGTTCAACGACCTGGTCGTCTCCACCCGGGACGGGCAGTTGCTCGTCTACCAATGGACGGGGGTCGATTTTAAACTGTTTCACCAGATCACCGGTCTGGAGAACGACCTCCGAGGGACGGTGGTCGGGGACTTCGATGGCGACGGGAAGAACGAGATCATGACCGGACGCAACCATATCCTCTATATATACGGTTATGACTCGGCGTTCGGCGGCCTGGTGGAGGAGTTGAAGTTAGATGGAAATATAGATATCCCCGGTTATAATGGGGAACTTGGGGATTTTCACTGGGCCCAAGCGCTCGACATCGATGGGGATGGACGGGACGAGGCCCTGTTCAGCAGTTCGGACTGGAACACGGGCGACCGGGTGCGGGAGCTTCATCTGAACCCCGACGGGACCGTGGAGATCGGGGATGTGATGACCCCTTCGCCTCCGGAAGCGGGGATGAACACATGGGATTACCGAAACCACCAATTCAGCATCGGGGACCTTGATGGGGACGGCGAGATCGAAATCGGGATCCACTTCAGCTGGTGGAGCAACACCGATAGCCAATGGTATAATCGCCTTCACTTATGGAGGAAGACCGCGAACGGGTTCCAACAGATCTATCAAGGGGAGACCCTGAGGTACGATGAGTGGGATAAACCGGTCGCGTTAGTTGATCTGAACCCCAACAGCAAGGATGAGATCTACTACTTTTATCAGGGCGATATATATGTCTATGAGGCCCGACTGCTCCGCGTGGATAACCCGACGGGCGATGTCTACTTAGCGGCGACGGAGCTCGAGGTGAGCGGTCGGGTGGACACCGGGGCGACGTTGACCGTGAACAACAACGGCACGGCCGTCGGCCCGGCGACCATCGACGGCAGCGGGAACTTCTCGCTCACCCTCAGCCTTGCCGCCGGCACCCTGATCGAAGGCGCCAACCAGATCGAGGTAGCGGCGAGCAAAGGCGCCGAGACCGAGGGGGTCACCCACAACGTCACGATTGACAACACGGCGCCGCAGATCGACGCCACCGCCGACCCCCGGACGTTCACCACCCTCTCCGGTTATCCCCCGGAGAACAGCAAGACGGCGATCAGCTATACCCTGGGTGAAGACGCTGACAGGCTGTTCATCAAGATCCTGGATGGGAACCAGAACCAGGTGAAGGGGATCCTGTTCGGGGCGTCCCGGCAGGCGGGGAGTTACAGCTTCGACTGGAACGGCCGCAACGACGCCAACCAGCTCGTCAGCGAGGGCGCTTACAAGGTCTCGTTCACCGTCACAGACTTGGCGGGCAATCAGGGAACCCAAGAGCTGCTGGTGTGGGTGGATAACAGCCCGCCCACGGTTCCGACGATCACCGGGGTCACCAGCCCCAGCAGCGATAACACCGTAGGCCAGAGCTTTCATGTAACCGGGCAGGCCGAGGCGGGGACGACGGTGGCCATCTACTTCGGCCCCAGTACGGTCGAAATCGGCACCGGATCCGCCGATGATAACGGCGACTATGACATGGAGGCCAACCTGCCCACAGGCACCGGGCCGGGTTCCTATCAGATCAAGGCCACCGCCAAAAACGTGATCGGTGAAAGCGACCCGTCAGGCCCATTCACGATCGTGGCTGATACGACGGTGAATGCACCAACAGCCATCACCTACAAGGAAAGCGGCACCCAGAACGCCGTAACCGGTCCGACCAACGTCAGCCCTGTGGATGCGGTGATCACCTCACCTGCGGACAGTGATCTGGCGTCGATCAAACTCACGCTCGATGGCATCAGCCTTGGAACCCAGACTGCCGGGTTCACGTTCAGCGGGGTCACCCTATCCGAGGGAAGTAACGCGTTTGAAGCGATCGCCATGGACATCTACGGTAACACCGACAGCCTCACGGATACTCTGATGCTCGACACGATCGCGCCGAGCGTCCAGTTCACCAACCCCAGTCAGAGTGACTATATCAGCAACAATCGGCCGGCCATCTCGGCCGCCTTCGGCGACGGGAGCGGCTCGGGAATCGATACCAGCAGCATCGTGCTGCAGGTGAACGGGGTCGAGGTGACCGGGGATGCCCTGATTACGGCAACCGGCCTCAGTTACACGCCGCTCAGCAACCTGGCCGACGGGGCGGTAAACGTCGCTGTCGATTACGCCGACCGGGCGGGCAACTCGGGCTCCACCGGCCAGCTGAGTTTCGTCATCGATACCGTGCCACCGAATTCACCGTCGAGCTTAGAGGTGCTCAATCCTGCCGATGGAATGTCGGTGGCGGCGGATTCCGAGCTGTCGTACAGTGTGGTGAACGTCAAGGTGCTCCCTGAGGCGACGACGGCCGATGATGTGGATCGAGTGGAACTGTTCAGCGATGGGGTGAGCTTAGGGACCCAGAATACTGTGGTCGACGGTTACTACTCGTTTACGGCCATTTCGCTGGATCAGGGAAGCAACGTGCTCACCGCCGTGGCCATCGACCAGGCAGGCAACTCCAGCGGTTCGAGTTCATCGTTCAACCTGTTCGTGGACAGCCTCGGCCCGACGATCCTGATTCAGACCCCCAACACCGATCCCGATACCGGGGATCTCTACACGAACAACCCGAAAGAGTCGATCGTCGTGACCGTCGCGGATGACGGGAAAGGGGTGGACGAGACCAGCGTGGAGATCCGGGTCAACGGCAACGCGATCACGAAGCCGACCCCATCCGGAGATCCAGCCAGTTATACCTACACATATACACCCGCGACGTCATACAGCGATGGGACGATCACCGTAACGGTGAACACCCAGGATCTGCTGGGGACGGCCGCAAACCAGACCCAGTATTCCTTCGAGGTAGACACAGCAGGACCAACGGTGCAGTTGAGCTATCAACCGGGATCGCCGGTGAAGGCCGGAGCGCTGGAGATTATGGCCACCGCCGATGAGCCCCTCGGGGCGGCCCCGACGATCGACATCGATCAACCCGGTTCTAACGATATCGCCGGTGGAACGATGACGACGGTGGATGCGAAGACCTACAGCTACACCTATACCACCAACCCAGCGGACGGTACCCACTACCTGGACGGTGAGGCCACCGTCACCGTCGCCGGGGCCGACCGGGCGGGCAATGCGATCGAGGTGGTCAGTAACAACCACTTCCTCATCGACACCACCCCGCCTGAAGCGCCGCAGCTTGACTTCACCACCTACAACATTAACAAGTTGATCACCGACTTTGAGGTCCGGGGGCACGGAGCGCTGGCCAACGGTCTGGTCCGACTGTACATCACCTGGTCCAACCAAGCCAGGGAGATACAAGATACGGTCGCGGACGCCGAAGGACGCTTTGCATGGCCCATATCGGTCACCGTAGGGAAGACCGTCGTGGAGGGGACCACTTTCGATTCCGCCGGGAACGAGAGCCCCAAGTCTCCCCCTGGGACCATCCAGGTGACCAACGAGGTGGCGGGGGAGATCACCCCCACCATCGGCGGACTGCAACCGGAAGGGGTCATCACGCAACCGGGAGAGATCGCGGGCGTGTGGACAACCTCCGCGGTCCGGGGAGACGCGGATAACGATGGCACAGAAGAGCTGGTCTTCCTCGGCTGGCGTGATATTGTGCTTACCGAGTGGGATGAGCTCAGCGGGAAGTTCATCACCGAGTGGTATTACCAGGAGGTCTTCGGTTCGGATTTCAGGCAAGTGCTGGTTGAGGATGTCAACGGCGACGGATTGAACGAAGTGATCATCCTGCAACTCGGAGATTGGAACGGGAACTACAACCCGCTTTACATCCGTATCTTCGCGTGGAACGGAAACGGATTCAACCCGTTGTGGTTCAGTGGAGAGATCGGCGAGGCGGACTGGGACTGGTGGTCATTGAGCGTTGGGGATGTGGATGCTACCAATCCCTACAAGGATATCGTCGTCTCCACTCGGGATGGAAAGCTGTTGGGTTTCCAGTGGACCGGAGTCGATTTCGCACTGTCGTATCAGGTAGACGGGTTGGATGGTTGGTTGCGGGGAACCGCGATCGGGGACTTCGATGGTGACGGGCAACACGAGATCATCACCGGATCGAACAACACGTTGTACCTCTACGGTTATAACTCGAACTCGGGCCAGTTGGTCGAAGAGTTGCGAAGCGACATCGACCAGGGGAAAGCCAACGACTTCCGCTGGCCGAAGGTGATCGATATCGATGGAGACGGACGGGATGAGGTGCTCTACAACGGTTCGAGTTGGGAGACATCGGAGCGGATCTGGGAGCTTCATCTGACCGCGGCCAACACCCTGGAGATCGGGGAAGTGTTGACGCCGCCTCCTCCAGAACTGGATATAAACCGGTGGGATTATCGAAACCGCAACTTCGACATCGGAGATATCGATGGAGACGGAGCGGTTGAGATCGGTATCAACTTCAACTGGTGGGACCCCACGGACGGACAAGATTACCATCAATTTTACCTGTGGAAGAGGACGACGAACGGGTATCAGAACATCTACCAGGGAGAACGCGTCACCGGCGGCGGAGCGTGGGAAGCTCCGGTCGTCCTGGCCGACTTGAACCGGGACGGCAAGGACGAGGTCTATTTCCTCGAAACCTCATTTGAAAGTGAGTTCCTCGTTTACGAATCCCGTCTGCTCCGTGTGGATACCCCGTCACAGGATGGATATTTCGCGGCGACGGAGCTTGAGGTAAGCGGCCGGGTGGACACCGGGGCGACATTGACCGTGAACAACAACGGCACGGCCGTCGGTCCGGCGACTATCGACGGCAGCGGGAGCTTCTCGCTCACCCTCAGTCTTGCCGACGGCACCCTGATCGAAGGCGTCAATCAGATCGAGGTGACCGCCAGCAAAGGCACCGAGACCGAGGGGGTCAGCCGTAACCTCACGGTTGACACCACGGCGCCCGAGATCAGTGCCACCACCGACCCCCGGACGTTCACCACCCTCCCGGACTATCCGCTTGAGAAACGGAGGACTACGGTCAACTATACACTGAAAGAGTCTGTGAATAAGCTGTTCATCAAGATCCTGGATGGGAACCAGAACCAGGTGAAAGGGATCCTGTTCGGGGCGTCCCAGGAGGCGGGGAATTACAGCTTCGACTGGAACGGCCGCAACGACGCCAACCAGCTCGTCGGCGAGGGCGTTTATAAGGTCGCGTTCACTGCCACGGACCTGGCGGGCAACTCAGGCACCGCAGAGGCTTTGGTCGGGGTGAGCAACAGCCTTCCTGGAGTCCCGACGATCACCGGCGTGGTCAGCCCGGGCGACGACAAAGTCGGCAAGAGTTTCGAGGTGAACGGGCAAGCCGAGATCGGAACGATCGTGACGATCCTGTTCACCGGGGTTGAGGTCGGCACGGAATTTGCCGATGAAACCGGGGGATACCTGATCACGGTGAGTCTTCCGGAGGAAACCAGCTCGGGTGAGTATCAGATCACCGCCAGGGCCGAGAACGTGATCGGCAAGAGCGATCCATCAGCGCCGTTCGCCATCACCGTCGACGCGGATGTGACCCCGCCCCAAGCCACCGTATACCGGGCCAGCGGGACAGAGAACGTGATCACCACGCCCACCAACGTCAGCAACGTGGATGTCATCGTGACCCCACCCCTCGATCCGGATCTCGAGTCGATCGAGCTGCTGATCGGCGGGGTGAGTCAGGGTGTGCAGACTCAGGGCTTCAGTTACAGCGGCATCACCCTGACCGAGGGCACCAATGTGTTCGAGGCGCTGTCTAAGGATATATACGGCAACACCAATCGGTTAACCGACATGCTGCTCCTGGACACCGTCGTTCCCACCGTCCAGTTCACCAGCCCGGCGCAGGACATCTATACCAGCGATGCGCAACCGACCCTCTCCGCAACCTTCGACGACGGTGACGGCTCGGGAATCGATACGGCCAGTGTCCAGCTGACGGTGAACGGAAGCGACGTCACCGGGGAGGCCACGATCACCGAGACGGATCTGAGCTATGCCCCATCCACTCCGCTTTCAGACGGCATAGTCGAGGTGAGTGTCGCGTACGCCGACCTCACGGGCAACTCTGGGGTGGCCGGCCAGCTGTCCTTCATCGTCGATACCATACCTCCAGGGGCACCGACCGCCCTGGTGGTGTTGAAGGATGGGGCGGCCGTAGCCGAGGGTTCAGAGCTGAGCTATGACCTTGCGGACATCCAGGTGACCCCCGACGCTGCCACGGCAGGCGATGTGGATCATGTCGAGCTGTTCTTGGATCGGGATCTCAGCGACGAGGTGGAAGCGGAGCGCCTGGGCACTCAAAGCACAATAGTCGATGGAGATTATCTGTTCCAGAACGTCCAGCTAAACCAGGGGAACAACTACCTGTATGCGGTCGCCCAAGACGTTGCGGGCAACCGGAGCGCGGCGAGCGCGGTCGCTGGAGCTTTCTTTGTGGACAGCCTCGGCCCGACGATCCTGATTCAGACCCCCAACACCGATTCGAGCAGCGGTGATAACGCAACCGGTGATACACGCGAGCCGATCACCGTCACCGTCACGGACGAGGGGAAGGGGGTGGATGAGAGCACGGTCGATATCCAGATCAACGGAATCTCGATCACCAAGCCTGTTCCATCCGCTGTCCCGTTCGGTTACACCTATGAATACCCGCCGGATGAGCCCCATACCGATGTCGGCGGGGATGTCACCGTCACGGTCTACGCGGTCGATCTCGGCGGGCTGGAATCCAGCGAGATGTACACGTTCTTCATCGCACCCAGCCCGATCGTTGACAGCAGCACTCATCCGGATCAGACGCGTTGGTACGGCAGCGACGATGTGAAGTTCAGCTGGCAGGTTCCCGTTGACAACGTCGAGGTAGAGGGATACAGCTACCGGTTCGATCAGAGCGAGGGGACCGTTCCAGAGCTGAAAGTCAACACGACCAGCGATCAGCTCACCTTCACCGATGTAGAGAACGGTATCTCCTATCTCCATCTCAGAGTGAAGTACAACCAACCGGGAGCCTGGAGTGATACCATCCACTACCGGGTCAAAGTCGACGGAGAACTCCCCCATTCTGAGATCACCGCTCCTGAGGATGGCTTTGCGTCCAACACGCTCGAAAATGTTGAGATCAGTGGGACGGCCTTCGATAACTTCAGTGGTTTGCAGAAGGTCGAGATAAGCCTTAGGAAGTTCGACGACGCCTACTGGAACGGCAGCGAATGGGTTATCCAAGCGACCTGGTTGGAGAGCCAAGGGACCGAGGCGTGGAGCTACACGCTCCCGATGGTTCCGGTCGAGGAAGGGGAGTACTGGGTGAGAAGCAGGGCGTGGGATCAGAACGGCAACATAGAGGATCCGTCCGAGGGCGTCAAGATCCTGATCGATACCACACCGCCGCAGTTGGGCGAATTCGCAGCGGAGCTGGTCGATACCCAATTGACCGTCGGCTTGCACATCGTGGAGGCGCATCCTCAGGTTCTCATCCAGCTCACGGTCGAGGATGAAGGCGGGCAGACGGTGGACAGCGTTGAAACCACCATCACAGAGGCAGATTATCGCTATCAGCAGGCCGTTGAACTCGGGGCGTTCGAGGGGATGGGAACGATCTACCTCGTGGCCACCGACAACGCGGGCAACGCAAGCTTGCGAACCGAGTCGTTCGTCGTCGAGAACATATCGGCTCAGACGGGTGGGACGGTCAAGAACGAGGCGAGCGAGATCGAGATCGCAGCGGGCGCTCTCGACACAGATGTGATGATATCCATCACGCCGAAAGACTATGGCGATCCGGAGAGTTCATCGGTAGAGACACAGGGACTCAACCCGGTCAGTTCGATGTGGCGCTTCTATCCGGACGGGCTGACATTTTCTCCGGACAAACCCGCGAAACTGACCTTGGCTTATGACCCGAAGCAGACAGAGGATCCGACCAAGCTGGCCATCTACTTCTTCACTGGAGATGAAGGATGGCAGTTTGTCGGGGTCGATCAAGTGGATACCGAGCTTCACACCGTCACCGTTTCGGTCGATCACTTCAGCGACTACGCGGTGCTGGTCGATAGCCGACCTCCCGAGTTCGTCGAGGTCGGAATTGGAGATGAGCGGGACTTCTACCAGCGGTTCCGGCCGGAGGCGCGGTTCAAAGCCTATGATCCGGGGAGCGGCGTCGATGAGGAAAGCGTCTCAGTCCAGTACATCGATCACTCCGGCGCCGTTGTCATGGACAAAAGCGACTTCTTCTACTATACGGACGTCGATGAGGCAGGTGAACCCTTGTGGATCGCCGAACCCATCGAGAAACTGCTCAGTGGCGACTACACGGCCAGGATCTCCGTCGCCGACCGTATGGGGAACCTCCAGACAGAGGAGGTGCCGTTTGTCGTCGAAGGATCGCTGATCGTCGTGAACGGCCCCAACCCGGTCGGTTGGGCCGGGACGACCTTCTACTACTCCCTGCCTCAGGGGATCGCTTCGGCCAAGCTCAGGATCTACAACGTGAGCGGAGCGCTGCTGTTTGAGGACGATCTGGATCCAATGGGCAACGAATACCCTGGGATTGGCAGATGGGAGCTCCGGGATAACTACGGCAGGTCCCTGGCAAATGGGCTGTATATCTACCTGATCGTTGCGGTCGATGAGGACGGCAACGTCATCCGGTCTGAGATCGGAAGATTCGTCGTTAACAAGTGAGGAGGACGATAACCATGAAAATCAGAATGAGAACCAGAATCCGCTCACCCCTAAACCGGGTCGCGCTGATGCTGGTCCTGTCAATCGCGATCCTGCCTCTCTCCCCGGTTCAGGGGATCGCTCAGGAGGAGGAGTTGGTCAACGTGGGGGCGTTATTCAGCATCGGGATGGGGGCCAGGCCGCTGGGAATGGGTGGAGCGTTCGTCGGATTGGCCGATGATGAGAACGCCCTGTTTTACAACCCGGCAGGGCTGGGCTTCCTGAAAGGTTCCGGCCTCACCTCCCTGTCTAGCAACCAGTTCAACGCGGCTAACTATGGCGCCCTCGGCTACGCGCAGCGGAATATCGGCTTTGGACTGCTCCAGCTGACCGCGCCGGGCTTGACCCAGCGGGACGAACTCGGGGTGGAGCAAGGGGAGTTCGATTATACCAATCACGCGGCGATCGCATCGTTTGGGGTCGCCTTCGGCCCGTTACTGTCGTTCGGGATTCGCGGCAAAGCGTATCACGTGGAGACGCTCGATGAGGATACCGGGACGTTCTCCATCGACGCCGCCGGGATGATCAAACTGGGGCCGTTGCGCTTCGGTGCCCTCATGGAGAATGTGAGTGGAGCTGAGATCGAATACCAAAGTGGCCACACCGAAGTCTGGGGTCAAAACGTTCGCGCAGGCGCATCCTTGAAGGTCGGCGTTCAGAAGCTTGCTTCGTTGACCCTGGCCATGGACATCGATCACCTCCTCGACGAACGGGATCGAACCCTCCATGCGGGAGCTGAGTTGTGGCTCGGCCCTCTCGGGCTGCGAGGCGGCATCTACGGTCCCTTAGACAAGTTTCTGGCATTTCAACTTGAGGACCTCGCTCAGCTGCCGTTAACGGCGGGAGCCAGCCTCGTCAGTGGCTCCTTCGAGATCAATTACGCGTTCCTCGCCCATCCAGATCTCCCGGATACCCATCGATTGTCGGCCACCATCCGGTTTGGCAGATAGCGGTAGCGGTCTTCAACCAGGAGATTGCCATGACGATCAACATCGACATCGACAGATCAAGGTCAAGGTACAACGGAAAGTACAACGGTCAAAAGACGGAGGAGTTGCTTCACCAGCTCTCAGAGAGTGCTGACGTGGAGATCGAGCAGGCGATTGTCAAGAGAAATATGGATTTGATCAAGTCGATCGTGGACAGATTTTCACGCGCCGGTGAGAACGAGGACGAGGACCGTGAGGAGCTCATGGAAGCCGGTTATATCGGATTGATCAACGCGATCTATAACTTCGATCCCCGCACGGGCATCGCGTTCCGTCCCTACGCGGCTCAGCTGATCAAAAGTGAGATCCGCTATCACCTCCGAAATCGGGATTGCCACCAAGATCCGGATCGGCTCCAAATCATCAGGATACCCGGGCAGCCGCGAAAGCCGATCTGGGACGTGAACTCATAGACCCCCTGGGAGGGATGTCCAATGGAAGATATAGGCGTCTACGAAGCCCCGTGGGTGATCTTCACCAGGATCGGCAGGCTGATGGAAGCCTCCCGGTCATCCGACGAAATCCTTGAAACGACCCTCCAGCTCATCGATGAGGTTCTCAACGCGGACGCCAGCTCGATCGTGATCAAGGATCCGGATCGGGAGGATCGGCTGGTCTTCCGGGCAGTCACCGGAGAGAAGCAGGAGCAGCTCCAGGGAAGGAAGATGCCGCTGGCCGAGGGAGTCGTGGGTTGGGTGATTCGCCATGGGGAGCCGCTCATCATCCCGGATCCGAGGGAGGACCCCAGATTTTACGGAGAGATCGATCAGGCAATCGACTACCACACCCAAAACATCCTCTGTGTTCCGATCAAGTTAAAGGATCGGACGATCGGAGCGATCGAGTTGATCAATAAGAACGGCAAACCGAGTTTCACCCTCAGAGATCGGTATCTTTTGATGACGATCGCGGGCCAGGTATCTCTGCTCCTCGAAAATGCCCGTCTGGGAGAGCGACTTAACAGGATAGAGAGGTGATCTTCATGAGAGAGATAGAAATCTCAGTCACAGGCGCAGGTGAACCGATCCAGCGACCTATTCAGAAGCTCAGGGAAAGCCGAGATCCAGGGCTCGAACGGGCGATGGTCATAGCCCATCGGGATTTGATCGAATCGATCGCCAGGGATTGGGTCATACCCCAGCGACCCGTTGACGACCTGATACCCAGAGGATACATCGGCTTATTGAATGCGATCTACCACGCCCACCCCATCTCAGGAAATGGGTTTAGATCCCATGCTGCCCACTTGATCACCCGTGAAATTGTGAACCACCTTCACGATGAGAACCCGCTTGCAGGGATGCCCGCATGGGTTCAGCGGTTGGATCATCAAGTGAGCCAGATCATCGGAAAACTCTACCAGGAGAGCGGCAGGTTGCCGACGATCGAGGAGATTACCAAAGCGTTGAATATCGAAGCGCAAGGCATCCTTGAGATCCTCAAGACGAGGATGGATCCCACCGCTGTGAATGTCAGCAAGATCAGGAACAAGGAGCTTGAGACCTTCAAACTTCCCATCCAGGATAAGATCAGGATCGCAAGGTTGACTGAGAGGTTCAGACGAGTGTATCGGAACGCAAACCGGCTTACCGCACAACGCAAGGAGCTGAAACAAAGTCTGACTGAGACGGTGGAGGCGATCGGCATACTCACCGAGCTGGTAGACCTGTCAGAGCAAGACGGATTGAGCAAAGATAGCAAGAAAGTTCGGAGAATTCATCTACAATTATTACAAACCCTTGTTGATGTGCGCGAATCGATTCCTGAAGATCTGTATCAACACACAAAAGACAGAGTATCCCAAACCTTTAACGGGTCGGGTATTCGGTGAGCACCCTGCCATGTTCTCCCATTGGAAGTACGCTATGCGCATGCGGAGATTGAGAGGAAAACATCTTACGGGAGAAGAAGACCGGGGATCGGCGCTGGTTGTCACTTTCTTCGTCCTGTTGTTGATCACACTGCTAGGAATCGGCTACTTCAGTATCTCCCTCAACAGTCATCGGTTCAGCTCTCTGACCCAGGACAGCGAACGATCCCTGTATATCGCCAAAGCCGGTATCAACCGCGCCACACAGTACATCGCCGCCCAACAGGGTGACTTCGCTTCGGCAACGGTCAACGCCCCGAGCTGGGTTCCTTCCCCTTACCAGCTCCCTGGCTACCTGCTGGCGAACGAGGGCGTCCCAGACGATCAAATGGTCGGTGCTGAGGTGTTTATCATCAAGTCGGAGGCTGGTACCTATCAAATCCTCTCTCAAGGTGAGTTCCAGGGAGCACGGCGGATACTGCGGCAGACGCTCATCTTCTTCGCCTCAGCTGTTGATAGGTACTTCTCGACTGCCGTCGCTGCCGATGAGGATGGGGGGATCCAAACAACCGGCAGTGTCACCATCAACGGGGATATCTTGCTGCTTCCGGAACTCCCATCGATCATCGCGCCCAACCTCTACGATGAGGATCACAGCGGCGAAACCCTCAGCTCTGGAGGCACGCTCTCCGATAACAACGGCGATCTCACCAGGCCGACCACCTACCTCTACGATGGGATCAACCTCAACGGCAACGTGGAGGTGGTCATCGACGGAGACGTCCGGCTGTTCGTGAACGGGAATGTGACCATCAAAGGAGGAGCAGAGCTCGGCCGCTGTGCCGATGCTGGGGACATCTCTGACACCGGTGACTGTTCGTTGATCTTGTATGTATTAGGGGCAGGGAGTGTCACCATCGAAGTCCAAGGGACCTCAGAGGTACGCGGGGTGATCTATGCACCGCAGATCACGATCATCGCCTCGAGTGGAACGCCGGCGTTCTACGGGGCGTTGGTGGGGTTCA
>JBHIAT010000047.1:0-21742 GCA_046758705.1 Bipolaricaulia bacterium | reverse complement strand
CACGCCGATCACTCCTCTCTCAGGAACCGGTGGAGGTACGATCATCGTGGTTATCGCTCTTTGAGCATCCGTCTGCGCCATTCGAACTCCTCCCGTTATGCAGTGTTATGCGCCGTTGGGATTTCAGAACGTAATCACCTTGTCCGACTTAATCACCCACTGTGCCAATTGGCTCAATGTGCTGATTTCAACACCGTCTATCAAGTCGAGTTCTGTGATGCCGCGAGCATCGGCACAGGTGACACAAGCCTTGACCTGCCCTCCCCTGTGGATGACCGTCTTGAGCATCCGTTCCAGGTTGTAGAAGCCCTGTGGCGTTGATTGGTTGGGCAAAGCACACGCCACCGCATCCGCCAGAAGGAACAGGCGGACTTCGACATCGGTGTGTTCTTTCTGTAACGTTCTGACCAGTCGCAAGGCGTTGTATGCCTTCTCCGACCCATATGGAGCGTCGTTGATGATAAGCAGGACTTTCATTATTTTCGAAATATCGAATACAGTATATCAATAGGGTTCTCGATTTGTCAAGCCGGTGGCAGGGGCACCTTTTGGCACTTTTGAACTTCGTTGCGGACGGATGTATGATAGCTGCGAAGAGATGAGAACCATGGCCCGCAGGCTCGGTTTTGAGATCGAACCACCGATCACCAACGCCTCGGGGCCTGAGTCTGAGACCTACGAGCGGTTGATCCGCATCGCACGGTCGTCGGTTGGCGCGGTCATCACCAAAAGCATGACCCACTGTCCCCGGACCGGGAACCCGGAGCCCCGGTTGAAGCATCTGGATCGGGATCTCGGCTCGCTCAACTCGATGGGACTTCCTAACCTGGGCTACCGCGCCTATGCCGAGATGATGTCGGATCTGAAGGGGTTCGGCAAGCCGGTCATTGCCAGCATCGCGACCGCGCCTTGCTCCCACGGCCTATCGCCCGTTGAGCAGTACGGTGAGATCGCCGAAGCGTTGACAGAGAGCGGGGCGGATCTCCTCGAGCTGAACCTCTCCTGTCCCAACCTGGAGGCGATTCCGATCGCCATGGATCCCCAAAGCGTGCGCGAGATGCTCGAGGCGGTCAAGACCCGCGTCACCGTTCCGATCAGCGTCAAGCTGCCTCCCTACAATAATGTCCCCTGGATCTTCGAGGCGGTCGCTGATGTGCTGATCGATCTCGGGGTGGAGTGCGTGTCCACGATGAACTCCGAGCCGAACACGATGGAGATCGATCTTGAGACGATGACCCAGGCGATCCGACCACGTCAGGGATACGGGGGGCTGGGGGGGCGGGCGGTTCTTCCCATCGCCCTCGCTGAGGTACACCGCTGCTACACGTACTTCCGACAGCAAGACTATGACATGCTGATCTTCGGGGTCGGCGGAATCACCGAACCCGAGGATGCGATCAAACACCATCTTGCCGGCGCTGATATCGTACAGATCGGCACAGCTTATCTCACCCAGGGTCCCGAGGTCTTCGAGCGAATCGCCGTAGGGGTGGAACGCTGGCTGGAAGCGCACGACTTCAGAAACGTCTCCGAGATCGTCGGCACGGTCCGGGACCTGTAGAGTCTACTCCAACTTGACCGCTGTCCCGTAGGCGAGGATCTCGGCCGCCCCGCCCATCGTCTGTGAGGTCGTTGCCCGTCACAGATCGGCGACCGGTCGTCTGCCGGCGAAGCCATCGGGGATCCGGTGCCAATAGCCGATGCGCTTCTCACCCAACTTCCAGCAGAGGTAGACCTCCTCACCGTTCTCACGGATATGAGGGAAATCGATCAGCCCTTCATCGAATCCTTTGACCAAGATCCCCTGCACTTCGAGATCGTTGAGGATCTCAGCCAACTCCTGCAACATCGGTGGGTGGGGACCTTGCCCGTTAGGTGCCGACCCGGCCTGGTAATTGCGAGTCTGGATGTCGTACCCGTTCGCATCGAGTTCACGCTTCAACTGCACCAACCGCTTGACCTGAGCCTTCACCTGAGGCAGGGCCTCGCTGGCCCCCTCCAGGGTGAAGTGGATCTGGTGCTGGTACATGGAAGGCCTCCCCTCCCCTGTAACCGCTGGGGTTGACCCATCATATCCATCCTGCGGGGCCGATGCAACTTCGATCGGCCAGCTCACGCTTGGCGCAACGCTTCGACCGGCTCCAGTTGGGCCGCCCGCCGGGCAGGCCACAGGCCGGCGATCGAACCGAGCAACAGCGAGAACAATAGTGCCCCGCCGATGAGTTCGGGCGTATTGGCCGCGTGGAGTGAGCTGCCTTCGACGTAGATCGAGACGATGAGCGCGGTCAGGTTGCTGAGGGCCAGACCTACCACCACCCCGATGATCCCGCCGATGATCCCAAGCAGGCCGGATTCAATCAGAAACAGAGCAAGGATCTGGTCGCCCTTGGCGCCCACCGCTTTCATCACCCCGATCTCTCGGGTGCGTTCGAGAACGGCCGTATACATGGTGTTCATCACCCCGACTCCACCCACGAGCAGCGAGATGCCCGCCAGCCCTGCCAGAAACGCCTGAACGTAACCCAGAATCCGCTCGACCCGGCTCTTGAGCTGTTCGGCCGTCTGGATGTTGAAGTCCCTGCGCCCCCGGGTTTGGGTCAGTGCCTCGGTGATCGTGGTCACGACCGCGGCGATATCGGCATCTCTGGCCGCCTGGGCAACGATCATCGATGCCTCCCCGGGACTGTCGAACAACGCTTGAACCGCCTCGATCGCCAGAAAGATGCTGACGTCGTTTTGCGGGTTGCCGGTCCGCTTCAACACTCCCACGACTTCAAACGCTTTCCCCTCGATCGTCAACGTCTCTCCGATCGACCGATTCAGATCTTTGGCGAGTTCGTTCCCAAGCACCACCTCGAATCCCCCGCGGAACATCCGACCATTGGTCAATTCAAGCCCACCCAGCATATCGATCACCCGTTGGGATGCCCCGATCACCTGGCTGAACCCATCGTCGACCTCGGCGACCTTGAACAGGCCGGTCTGGACCTCCTCCACGCCGGCCACCCGCTGGACGGTGTCAACGTCCGCCTCCCCGAACGAGATCGAGATGAGTGGGAGACCGCCCTGAAACCCGGCCTCAAGACCCGGGAAGACCATCAAGGTGTTGTAACCGATCTTGCTGAACTCCTCGTCGATGGTCAACTGCATCCCCTGACCGATCGAGATCAACGCTACGACCGCCGTGATCCCGATGAAGATCCCGACCGTGGTGAGCACCGAACGCCGGCGGCGATAGCGGATGTTGCGAACGGCCAACCTGAAGAACTCAGCAACCATAGGGAAGTCTCTCCTTCATTTCCACCACCTGACCGTCGCGGATGTGGACGATCCGGTCGGCGAACTTGGCTGCCATCGGGTCGTGGGTCACCAGCACCACCGTCTTGCCGCCCTCCTGGTTCAACCGGCGCAGCAATCTCATGATGGCCTGGCCGGCCTCAGAATCGATCTCTCCGGTCGGTTCATCCGCCAGAACGATCCTCGGGTCGTTGACGAGCGCCCGGGCGATCGCGACACGCTGCTGCTCCCCGCCAGAGAGTTCAGTCGGTCGGTGATCTATCCGTGCGGCCAGGTCCACCTTTCCCAGGAGCGTCCCCGCCCGCCACTCCCGCTCCTCCTGTCCAACCCCCTGAAACACCAACGGCAAAGCGACGTTCTCCAGGGCGGTCAGGGTTGGAATCAGGTTGAAGCTCTGGAAGACGAAGCCGATCTGCTGTCCCCGAATCTCGGCCCGCTCCCGCTCACCGAGCCGTGACACCTCCAGGCCGTTCACCAGAATGGTCCCCGAGGAGGGTCGATCCAGGCAGCCAATCAGATGCATCAGCGTCGACTTCCCCGAGCCCGACGGGCCCATGATGGCCACGAATTCCCCCCGGTCCACGGTCAGATCTAATCCCCGGAGTGCAGGCACTCGGACCTTCCCTAGCCGATAGACCTTCTCCACCCCGGTGAGATGGATCAGCGGCTCTTGCTGCTTCGAACTTGCTCTATCCACGCCCGAAAGTATAGCATAGGGATTCGGCCGGTTCAACGGGATCCTGGTTTGCCGCGTCGGGTTGGTTCATCACATCCGGTCCGGATATCCGGCTCAGCTTTGCCGGGAGATCGACCGATTTTTCACCCGATTTTCACCGCTCCTTGACCTCGCTCCCATTGTTTTTTCACCGAAGTTGGAGTTAAAGTAAGGATGACATCGCTGGAGATGGTCACAGTCGCGAGGCTACGCGACGACATAGTTCATGGGAAACTACGACGGAGGATAGCCAGGAACGGGCCCGGGTTCACTCAACCCGGGCCTTGTTCCATGGAAGGGGGTTAGTATATAGGGGTGAGTTATGTCAAAATGGGTGCTAACAAACGCACCCAAGAAGTGAAGATCGTGACGAGGAACGGTAGGAAGGACACCTTTCGGACAGGTTTTTTGACCGGTCTGGGGTCCGGGGGCCTGATCACCGGATTGATGTATTGGTATTGGATCTCTCAGCCAGTCTTCTTCCCTCCTGAACTCTGGTCGGATTTTTTCTTTTCGGTCATACCAGGTTCTGTGGAATCAAAGATCATTCAGTTGTTCGGTGGACTCAACGCGAAGTCCACCGCCTTCTACGGAGCGATCGGGGTTCAGGTGATCATCCTCGGTCTGCTGGGCGGTCTGTTCACCAAGATCCGCCATCGGATCCCGGGAGGTCGACCGTGGTTACAGGGCTTGATCTTCTCGGGGCTGCCGTTTGTCCTGTTGGTTGGCACCTCGTTCCTGTTCTTATGGCGTCTGAGCGGGGTCTATTTTCTGTCGGTGATCGAGACCGCCGATCTGGAAGCCAACGGTCTGGCGCAGATGCTCGGCATCAGTTTGGCGGCCTCATTGGGCTACGGATTCATTCTCGGAATTTTAGGAGGTGGATGGCGATGGCTGAGGCGAGGCGTTCCGTCTTCATGACGGGAACAGGGTTGTCGAGAAGGCGGTTTCTCAAGACGCTTGGGGTGGGGATGGCGCTGGGGCTTCTCGGCGATCTGCGCGCGATCGCTCAGATCCAGACCCCTACAACGGTGGACTTCGACATGATCCCCGGTCTCTGCCCCAAAGTGACCTCCAATGAGGAGTTCTATTGGGTGGAGAAGAATATCAGAGCTCACCGCACCCGGTTGGATCGCTGGAGCCTGAAAGTCGAAGGTCTGGTGGAGAAAAAACTCAAATTCGATTTGGAGCAACTCAGAGCGCTGCCTGCCATCGAGGAGTTCAACACGCTGGAGTGCATCAGCAATGAGGTCGGGGGGGATCTGATCAGCAACGCCAAGTGGAAAGGCGTGCGGATGGTCGATCTGCTCGAGATGGCCGGTGTCAAGGATTCGGCGTTCGACGTCGCCATGTTCGCCGACGACGGATACTCCGACAGCTTCACCGTCCAAAAGGCGATGGAGCCGTGGGTGATCGTCGCCTACGAGATGAACGGCGAACCGCTGCCGACCAACCACGGCGCCCCGGCCCGGGTGATCGTCCCCGGGATCTACGGGATGAAGAACGTGAAGTACCTGACCCGGATCGAACTCGTCGACCGGGACTTCTTCGGCTTCTGGGAGCGGCGCGGCTGGGACGACCTGGCGGTGGTCAAGACGACCGCGATCATCGACGCCCCCAACAGAGACTTTCGATTGAATCGGGGACAGGAAGTGTTCATCACTGGGATTGCCTACACAGGCGACCGGGGGATCAGCGCCGTCGAGGTGAGCGTCGACGACGGGGATAGCTGGAACCCGGCTGTGTTGGAGGACCCCCTGGCGGTCAACACGTGGCGTCGCTGGGCATACTTGTGGAGACCCGAAGCAAGCGGCCGACATATCCTGATGGCTCGAGCGACCGATGGGCAGGGAACCCTTCAAATCGAAAAGCAGGCGCGGCCGTTCCCTTCGGGTGCGTCTGGATATCACACCGTCAGGGTGGACGTCCGCTAAACACTAAACTAAACTCTAAGCATCGGGCAAACCCTGAGGGGCGGTCCGGTTGGTGACCCTGGGAATCTGTGTTATACTTAAACCAGTCCCTATCCCTAGATGGAGGTGAACGAGGTGCTCACAACTCGTAGAGGCAGGCACATCTTGATGTGGGGGGTGGTACTCGGATTGGTTGTCGGAGTCGGGGTGATGAGCGCTGCCCAGAACCAGATATTGCCGTTTGAACTGGAGCGCTACCTCGAACTTCAGAAAGAACTGTTCCGCTACATCTGGGCCAAAGATCCTCTGACCGAGGCGGACTACGCGAGGATCGATCAGATGGAACTCGAGCGCAAGCGGCTCGAGCCATTCGCCTTTGATTGGATCAAGGACCAGTTGGACCTGGTCGTCACTCAGGAGTTTGGAGAGGAAGCGCTCGCTGAGGTGATCCTCTCCCCTGGTGACAGCGACATCCAGGTGATCGTCACCCCAACCCTGGAGCCAATCCTCGTCGGCTTCGGCCGGATCAACGGGAGTCTGGACGTACGGACGCTTCGGGATGTGATTTGGCTCATCAAGCGCAACCCGACGACCCCGGAGATCCAGGGGCTGGACCGGTTGTTGGAGGTTGAGATATTCCTGCCGGTGCCACTTGTGCCCGAGATGCGCCGGGCGTTCGAGGGGGCCATCGAGGACGGATCGACGCTGCAGTTGTGGCGGCGACAGATCGGT
This sequence comes from Bipolaricaulia bacterium, assembly GCA_046758705.1. GTDB lineage: Bacteria > Bipolaricaulota > Bipolaricaulia > JBHIAT01 > JBHIAT01 > JBHIAT01. The sequence goes on along the minus strand of JBHIAT010000047.1, from coordinate 15,085 downwards.
GACCTGCTCCAGACGTGGATCAGCGAGGGATTCGCCCTCGATGAGGGGATCGGCAATCTGCGCAACGGCTATGTCAACGCGACGATGCTGGCGATCGACGAAGTTTTGCGGGACAACGCGGCCAGGGGATATCAGAACATCCCCGCCGAGCCGCTGTTCGAAGTTCTGGCCTCGCCGGCGGTGGCCGGATTTACCCGGATCACCGATCGATTCCCGGTGGTGCTGACGACGAAGACAAGCTGGCGGATCTACTCGTTGTTGTCGACGGCGTTCCACGAGTTCGTCCACGATTACCAGATCAACAACCGAATGCCCATCACCGTCTACGAGGCGAGAAGTCAACAGGACCTTATCGAGTGGATCACGCTCGTCGAGATGAGTGCCTCCCTGGGCGAGAATCGGTTGACCGCGGCCTACGAGGAGATGATCTCCGGGGATCTGCTCAAGCGCTGGGAGGATGAGAAGGAGTTCATCATCGAGGCGGTAGAGGTCCACTCGGCCCTGATCAACCGGGTCGTCGCCGCTTACACGGAAGGCAGTTTCCGGACGGTCAAGGCGCTGCTGGATGAGCTGACCCAATGGCGGCAGGATCACGACTACGCGCGACCCAAATTCACCATGGCGCACGTCATCGCTTATCTTTCTCCCCAGCCGATCTACGACAACCGGGAGACCATCGGACAGCGGATTCGCTACATCAACGATGTCCTGCCGACGACCAAGGAGTTCGTGGACACGATGGGGAAGGTGAACTCCCGGGAGCGGCTCGATGAGATCTACTTCACGTTGAAGCGCTCCGGAGGACGATAGCGGACGATGATCCCATCCATCAGCGGGTGCGGCGACGCACCCTCACCCTCCGGATCAAGAACGACAGCCCGAACAGCACAGTCGCACACAGAATGATCGCCGCTCCCGGGGCAATGTCGTAGACGAACGAAACGCTCAGACCGCCGATCACCGAGATGATTCCGACGAGCAGCGAGATCGCCAGGACCCCCCGATAGTTCTTGGCGAGCCGGTATCCGGTGGCACCGGGGATCACCAGCAGCGCGGAGATCAGCAGGATGCCGACGACTTTGAACGAAATCACAATCGTCACGGCGATCAGCATGAGCAGAAGGTAGTAGAGGGTCGTCACCGAGAGGCCGCTCGCCTGAGCGATCTCCTCGTCGAAACTGATGAACAGGAACCGATTGAAGAACAGGACCAACAGGACGGCGATCGTCAGCCCGACCCCGGTGACGATCCAGATATCGGTCCAGGTGACGGCCAGCAGGCTGCCGAACAGATATCCGAACAGATTCACGTTGTAAACGGTCGAAAGCCCAATCAGGGCAATGCCGAGCGCCATCGAGGCGGAGAACAGGATGCCGATGGCCACGTCCTCGCTCAGCCTGCCTTTTCGGGCGATAATCCCGATCCCTGCGGCGACGGCCAGAGCAAACGCCCCGGCGGTGAGAACCGGGTTCAGGCCGGTCAGCACGCCGATGGCCACCCCACCGAACGCCGAATGGGCAAGCCCGGTCCCGATGAACGACATCCGCTTCAAGATGATGAACAGGGACAGGAACGAGGCGAGCAGACCGATCAGAATTCCGACGATCAACGCCCGCTGCATGAAGCCGAACGCGAACATCTCCGAAAAGATCATCTTTCTCCCTCTGCCTGGAACAGATCGAACTCGCCTCGATAGGCTTCGGTCAGCTTTTCATCGTGCAGCACCTGCTCGGGAGGTCCGGAGATATAGATCGACCGGTTGATACAGATGAACTCGTCGGCCTGGGCGGCAATCGCGCTCAGGTCATGGGAAACCGCGACGATCGTCAACCCCAATTCCTGCCTTAATCGACGCACCACCCGATAGAACCGCTTCTGGGTCGGCGCATCGAGGCCGACGGTCGGCTCGTCGAGCAACAACAACTCGGTCTCCCGACACAAGGCGCGGGCAAGAGACACCCGCTGCCGCTCCCCGCCGGACAGCTCCCCGATCGGTCTGCTCTGGTAATCCTCCATGTCCACCCATCGCAGGCTCTCGTGAGCGGCGCGCCGATCGGCCTTCGAGAAGAACCAGGGAAGCCCCATGTGGTGAAGCCGTCCCAACATCACCACGTCGACCACCGAGAGCGGAAAGCGTTCATCGGACCGATCCCGCTGGGGGACGTAGCCGATCTTGCGACGGTCTCGGCCCAGTTTCCCGACCGGTTTTCCAAAGATACACACCTCGCCGCGCTCCGGTTTCACCAGACCCAGGATCGTTTTGAGCAGCGTTGTCTTTCCGGCTCCGTTGGGGCCGATGATGCCGACGAACTCGCCGGGGGAGATGGTGAAGCGGATCTCCTTCAGGACGCTCCGTCCGTCGAGCCGGACGGACAGATCCCGCACCTCGATGACCTCAACCGCTCGACCTCGACTCATCATGATCCCTGCTCTCCGGCATCAATCGCTCAACGCCTCTTTAAAGGCTACTCGATTGAAGCGCATCAGTTCAACGTAGGTGTCCCGATCGGGATGGTCAGGGCTGCCGAGCGGATCGGTCACCACCACCTGTCCCCCGATCTCCCCGGCGAGGATCCGGGCGGCTCGTGGGTCGAGCTGAGGCTCGATCAGGATGGCCCGAACATCGCGCTCCCGGGCGATCTCGATGAGTTGGGACAGCTGCCGGACGGAGGGCTCCACGCCCGGCTGAGGCTCGACGACCGCCACCCGCTCCAGCCCATACCGGTTCGCGAAGTACGCCCAGGTATCGTGGAAGCTAATGAATGCCCGACCGGCTAGGCCATCCATCATCGCTTCGATCTCACGATGGAGCACATCGATCTCCGCAGCGTATCGGGATAGATTCGTTAAGAACTGTACCCGGTCCGCAGGATCCGCGGCCGTCTCGATCAGCGCTCCGGCGATCGCCGGCAAGATCGTCTCGATCACCCGTACCGGATCGAGCCAGACATGAGGGTTACCCAAACCAGTTCCCGATTCACCGATCAGTTCCATCCCCGCCGTCGCCTCGACTTTGATCAGGTCGGTCCGTCCGACGGCCGTCAGCCGGTCCAGCCCCAGCTCGAGACCGGCGCCCACCCGCACGAAGATCCGAGCCTGGGAGAACGCTCGCATCTGACTTGGGGTCGGCTCATAGGTGTGCGGGCTGGCCCCGGACGGGATCAGGGTGACGACCTCGACGCGATCCCCCCCGATCTGACGGACCATATCGGCCAGCGGGTAGATGCTGACAACAACCACGATCGGCTCGGCGCCCTGGGTCACGATCGGGCTCGATCCAAGAAGTAGCATAGGGATCAGCAGGGTGAGCAGCCGAGCTTTTGAGTTTCTGTACATGGAGATCTACCCCAGTATAGAATAAAATTAAGGGAGTTATTTTCAAGCATCATGATGAACTATCGATATTTGCTCAATATATTTCTATAATATTATCATATGAGCAAATGTTCATGTAAAGGGTCGACCAAATCATGAGCCACGACGAGGTCCGGGAACCGTTCTGGAGGGAGCCGCAGGTCTTGCTGACCGGGATCTCGAGCCTGTTGTTCGCGGTCGGCCTGGGGCTGGCCTTCGTGACGGCCGACCCCATTTTGGCCGATCCGCTAGGGCGACCGATCCGGGTCTCGACCCTCCCGTTGCTGCTGGCGATCATCGTCGCCGGGTATCACTTCGCGCGTCGCGGTGCTTACGCTATCAGGACGTTGTCGCTCGACATCGACTTTTTGATGACGATCGCGGTCCTTGGCGCGGTGGCGATCGAGGAGTACATCGAGGCAGCCAGTCTGGCATTCCTGTTTGCGACGGCCGAGCTTCTCGAGACCTATGCGATCGAACGGACCAGAGATTCATTGAGGGAGCTGATGGAGCTTGCGCCACGCCGAGCCCGGGTGAAGCGGGACGGTGAAACGGCGGAGTTGCCGGTCGAGGAGATCGCGGTCGGGGAGGTCGTCACCGTGCGACCGGGCGAGCGAATTCCAATGGACGGCATCGTCACAGACGGAAGTTCCAGGGTGAACCAGGCGCCGATCACCGGTGAGTCGATGCCGGTCGCCAAGAACCCGAGCGATGCCGTCTATGCCGGGACGGTCAACGGGGACGGGTATCTGGAGGTCGAGGTGGCCAAACGCGCGACCGAAAACACCCTTGCCCGGATCATTCATCTGGTCGAGGAGGCCGAGGCCCAGAAGGCGCCCACAAAGCGGTTCGTCGATCGATTTGCCCGATATTACACGCCGAGCGTAGTCGCCGTCGCCGTCGGGGTGGCCATCTTTCCCCCGTTGTTCGGGGCGAGCTTTCATACGTGGTTCCTGCGGGCACTCTCATTGCTGGTGATCGCCTGTCCTTGCGCGTTGTTGATCTCCACCCCTGTCTCGGTCGTCTCCGCGATCACCAGTGCAGCACGAAACGGGCTCCTGATCAAGGGTGGCCGCTACCTGGAGGCGATGGGCGAGGTTGGGGTCATCGCCTTCGACAAGACCGGGACACTGACGGTCGGGGAGCCGAAGGTGACCGATGTGATCTCGCTGAACGATGGCTCACCCCAGGAGGTGCTTCGCATCGCTGCCACGGTCGAATCACGGAGCGAGCACCCGATCGCTGCGGCGATCATGCAAGAGGCAGAAGGGATCGGTTGGGAAGAGGAAGGCGTGACCGATTTCGAAGCACTGCCGGGGAGGGGGGCATTGGCCCGGTTGAACGGGACGACCTATTACATCGGGACACCGGAGCTGTTCGAGGCATGTCACGTCGAGATCCCAACCGATCAGCTGACCCGGTTGCAGTGCCGGGGCAAGACGACGATACTCGTGGGGACGGAGACCGAGGTCCTTGGGATCATCGCCGTCGCCGATCGGGTCCGGGACGGGGCTCGGGAGATGGTCGCGCGTCTGAAGCGGATGGGGTATGAGGTGGTTATGATCACCGGCGACAACCAGGAGACGGCGGACGCGATCGCAGCGGAGCTGGGGATCACCCATTATCACGCCGGTCTCCTTCCCGATGAAAAGGTCGAGGAGATCCGCAAGCTGGGCGTCGGGTACGGGGGGACGGCGATGGTCGGGGACGGGATCAACGACGCCCCCGCCCTCGCGGCCGCGACCGTCGGGATCGCCATGGGGGCGGCAGGTAGCGATACCGCCCTGGAGACCGCCGATGTCGCCCTGATGGCCGACGACCTGATCCAGGTGCCCTACCTGATCGCGTTGAGCAGTCGGGCCCGTGGCGTGATCCGTTGGAATATTTGGGTGTCGATCCTGATCAAGTTCGCCCTGGCGGGTGGCGTGTTTTTCGGGTATGTGACCCTGATCCTCGCCGTACTCGTTGGGGACATGGGGGCGTCACTGGCGGTCATCGGCAATGCCCTGCGGCTCGCTCGGGTGAAACGAAACTGAGCCAGATTGAAACCCAGACTTCGTTCGGTTAAAATATAATGTGGTTGCTGGTGTTCAAGTGATCCAGATCACCCTGGGAACTGATCCCTATCATTTTAATCGGGCTCAGAGTGGATTAGAATAAAACAACGTTAAGTTCGAGGGGGAACGGGTTAGGGATGACAGAAGCGGGGCAGGGCAAAGGCCTGCTCAAGAGAGTTATAGTCATCCTGATCATTGTCGTCAGCATCGGCATGCTCGGCGTGATCACCTATTCGTACTTCTTTTACAAGCAACCCACGACCCCGGCGGGACTGTTGCGCGGCGAGACCGTCCGAAACACCAACTCACTCACCTTGTGGACGAGCCGTGGGGTGTTCATCGATAAAGACCAGGAACTGAACCCGGAGGTGGCCGCCCCCGTTCCCGGATTCCGCGCCCCCGACTTTGCGCTCGCCGATCTGGAAGGCCGGGAAGTGCGGTTGAGCGACCTGCGTGGCCGGCCGGTGCTGCTCAACTTCTGGGCGAGCTGGTGTCCTCCATGCCGCAAGGAGATGCCTGACCTTCAAGCGTTCCATCAAGCGTACGGTGATCGGATCACCCTCATCGGTGTCGATTGGGGTGAGTCGCCGGCGGATGCCCAGGCGTTCCTTGATGATTTCGCCATCAGCTATCCCAACCTGCTGGACTCCGATGGGAAGGTGTTTGTCCAGTACGGGATGACCGGTATCCCGACCACGTTCTTCATCGATGAGGCCGGAATCATCCGCGGTGTGTGGAACGGTGCGATGGACTTCGAGGATATGGTCGCCGCGTTCCAGAAGACGACTCGGGCTCTGGAGTCGGAGTCGAGATGATCGAGGGGTCGTGATCGGGCATGAGCGAGGTCGGATACAGCACTGAGGCGACCGCCGTAAGCGAGCGGGAACGAAACCAACGCGGGAACGGAAGCCGACTGTGGCGGTTTTTTATCTCAGTGCGACTGGCGATCGTGTTGATCTCTCTGATCGTGGTCATCGGGATAATCAGCACATTCATCCCTCAGGAACCGATGACCCGTGAGGTCGACTCCATCGCCCGCTACGGTTTAGCTAAGTACCAGACACTCAAGCGGCTCGGCCTGACCGACATCTTTCACACCTGGTACTTTTACATGGTGGCGCTGCTGTTCACGATCAACCTGACCGCTTGCACTTACAAACGGCTGAAGGCCTCGCTTCGCTACTTCAATGGGCCGATGGTTTGCAAAACGCCACGGGCGATCGAGCGGATGAATCTCCATGAACAGGTTGCCTTCAACGACCTGGCGCCGGAGGCCGTCAAAGATCGGATCAAGGCGGCGTTGCGATCTAGACACTACCGAGTGCGTGAGGTCGATGGCCAACTCCTCGCTGAGAAGTGGCGCTGGGAGCGGTTCGGGATCGATGTATTTCACGTCGGCCTGCTGGCGCTGACCATCGGGTTGGCGATCACCGGTGCGTTCAAGTTCGAGACGCTCCAGATCGCTTATCGTGGTGATATCATTCAAGCACCGCGGGGGTTTTCCATCCGGGTCGATAACTTCTGGAGCGAGAACTACAAGGACTCCGAGCAGGTGATGGACTGGCACACGCAACTCACCGTCCTGGAAGACGATAGGGAGGTGCTGACGCAAACGATCGAAGTGAACCACCCACTCACCTACAAGGGAATCAGCTTCTACCAGTCGGCGTTCGGGAGCGACTGGCAGGGAGCGTCCTACCTCAGCTTTCTCATGGAGGACAACAACGGGACCGAGATCGGTGAGTTCGAGGGGGTGAAGGTGGGAACCGGTTTTCCGGTCTCAGACGAAGCGGTGATCGTGGCATTCAGAGCGTTCCTACCGGATTTTGCCCTTTCCGAAGACGGACGAGCGTACAGCCGTACCCAGCGGCTGATCAACCCGGCCGCCTACCTTGAGGTCTATGACGGTGAGGGCGAGTTCATGTTCAGAACCTGGTCGTTCACCCGTCCGGATATGCAGATGCTGATGGCACAACACGGCCCGGACCTTCCCTATCGGTTCCAGATCGTCGGGATGCGAGCCGATGAGTTCACCGGCATCGAGATCAACCACGACCCAGGGCTGCCGATCGCCTATACTGGCTTCATCCTGATGATCATCGGCATCCTGGCCCACCTGTACTTCAAACACAAGATGGTCTGGGTCCACTTCGGAGATGGTAGGATGCTGATCGGCGCTAAGGCGCGCAAAGACCCGACCGAGTTCGAGGAGGAGTTCGAAGAGATTGTAGAAGCATTAAAGACAGCTGAACCTGAGATCTCAAGGAGGGAATGACGATGGTGGACAGTGTGTTCTTCTTTTACCTGGGGACGATCGGCTACTTTCTCAGCTTTCTCTTCTATCTGTTCCATGTGGTGCTCGGCGGAGCGAAGGCGGAGGCAGAGGCAGAGGCTCAACGCGGGAATGATAGCAGACGCCTGGGGATCACCGCTGAAAGTACGGTGACCGCCGGCCGGATAGCCTGGGGAAAACTCGCCACCCGGACGGGCTGGGTGGCGGTCACGATCGCGACCATCGGGGTGGTGATGCGGGTGATCGAGCTGGGACGGACGTCTGAATGGACGCTCACCGTCTTCCTACCGGTGACCACCACCTATGAGACGCTCACCTTCTTCGCCTGGCTCATCTCGTTGATCTACCTGATCATGGAGCGCCGCTACCCCATCAAGCCGGTCGGGATGATCGTCACCGGCGCGGCGCTGGTGATGCTGTCGTTCGCCGCCTCGCCGTCGATCTCGCCGGCCGATGTGCGCCCGGTCGTCCCGTCACTCCAGAGCTACTGGTTGGTGATCCACGTCCTGTTTATGGTGGTTGGGTTCGGGTTCTTCACCGTCGGGTTCGGGGCCAACGCCCTGTTCCTGTGGGCGCGCCGCCGGGGGAAGCAGGAGTCCCTGCTCAAGAAGATCGAGCAGATGAGCTACCGGGCGATTGCACTGGGCTTCCCGTTCTATGGGATCGGTGGACTTGTCCTTGGCGGCATCTGGGCGAAGCAGGCATGGGGGGCCTACTGGGAGTGGGACCCCAAGGAGACGGCGATGTTGGCCGCCTGGCTCGTCTATGCCGTCTACCTGCACGCTCGGTTCCGGTGGGGCTGGAAGGATCTCAAGGTGGCGTGGCTCGGGATCGCCGGATACCTGGCCGTCCTCTACGCCTGGGTTGGGATCAACTACTTCGTCGCCAGCCTGCATAGCTTTACGTAGGCGGGTAACGCCTCGCTCAACGAAGTATGATAGACATCACAGGCAAACTGTGGGGCTTTTGCCACACCTTAAGGCACGACGGCATCGACTACGGGGACTACATCGAGCAGATCACCTACCTGCTATTCCTGAAGATGGCCGATGAGCGGAGCCTTTCTCTCCCTGATGGCTGCGATTGGCAGAGCCTCAAAGGGAAATCCAGCCTCCAGCGAACCGAAGATTACCAGGCGCTGCTGAGCAGGCTCAGTAACGAACCCGGCCTGCTGGGCGACATCTTCACCGGGGCCATCTCTCGATTTCAAAATCCGGCAAATTTGAACAAGCTCGTTCGGCTCATCGACGAACTGGAATGGACATCCCTGGATGTGGATGTGAAAGCCCAAGCTTATGAGGGACTTTTAGAGAAGGCGGCCTCCGAGGGCAAGAAAGGGGCCGGGCAGTACTTCACACCGCGCGTCCTCATTCAATCCATCGTCCGGGTGATGAAACCCGACCCAAGAGCCCACCGGGACTTCACCCTCTGCGATCCGGCCTGCGGCACCGGCGGCTTTCTCGTGGCCGCCTACGAATGGTTGATGGAGCAGTCCCAAGCAGACGGTGAACGCATTCGAAAATGGACCTACTACGGCACGGAACTCGTGCCCCGACCGCGGCGCTTGGCATTGATGAACCTCTTCCTACACGGTATCGAGGGAAAGATCCGTTTAGGAGATTCCCTCTATGAGCCGGATAGCGGGGAGCGGTTTGACGTCGTGCTCACCAATCCGCCCTTCGGCACGCGAGGAGCGGATCAGGCCCCGGAGCGGGACGACTTCAGGATGAGGACCTCCAACAAGCAACTCAACTTCGTCCAACACCTGATGACGATCCTCAAGCCCGGGGGGCGAGCGGCCATCGTGCTGCCAGATAACTGCCTGTTTGCCAGGCAGGCGGCTCAACTCTTCGATGGCCTGATGGAGGAGTGCAACCTGCACACCATCCTGAGACTCCCCAGAGGCACGTTCACCCCCTACGCCCCCGGCGTGAATGCGAACGTGATCTTCTTCACCCAGGGCCGCCCCACGGAGAACGTGTGGATCTATGATGCACGAACCCAGGTCCCCCCGGTCACCAAAAGGGAACGGCCGTTAACGTCGCAGCACTTTGCCGAATTTGAAGCCTGTTACGGCGATGACCCGGCGGTCTCCAGCCTGAACGCCCTCGAGCATCGTGAGCAGATGGCACAGCGATGCGAGCGGTTCAGAAAGTTTCCCATCAGCGAGATCAACGAACGAAATTACAACCTCGACATCGTCTGGCTCACCGATGCCTCAATGGAAAACCTGCCGGAACCGGAAGATTTAGCCTCAGAGGCTCTGTCACACCTCGAAGCCGCTGTGGGAGAACTGCAACGGCTATTGAGGTTCTGGGAAAGTGAACAAGGTGAGGAACGGTGAGGAACGACCTCCCACCCGGTGACCTGCCGGAAGGATGGACGTGGCGCAGGTTAGGAAGCATTTGCGAGTTTCAAAAGGGCACAAAGCCTCGAGTCATTTATGAAGACCCGAGAGAAAATTGCCTGCCCTATATCCTGATCGAATCCTTCGACGGAATCTACAAGAAATTCACGGACGATGAGACCTGTCCCCAATGTGAACAGGATGACATCCTGATGGTTTGGGACGGAGCTCGCGCGGGGTTGTGCGCGATCGGGCTTGAGGGTTACATTGGATCGACCCTTTGCGCATTGCGACCGAAACCCATCATAGATCCACACTTCCTCTATCGGTTCTTGTCCTTCCATTATGAGGACTTAAATCGTAACGTGAGAGGGGTCGGCATTCCGCATCTTAAAAGAGATTCTCTAGAGTCCTTACCCGTTCCCGTTCCACCGCTCCTCGAACAGCGCCTCATTGTGGTGCGGGTGGAGGCGCTGCTGGATCGGGTGAGAAGTGTAACCGAGAAGCTGGAGAACGTCTCTCAAACGATGATGAAGCGCTTCCGCGAGGCGATCCTGAAACAGGCGTTCTCCGGAGCGCTGACCGCTGAGTGGAGAGAGAATCAGCATCGACCCAACGGGTGGGCCCAGATGAAATTGGGTCAGTTAGTGGAATTATCCAATGAACGGGTCAATCCCAAGGAGTTGCCCGACGAGCCATACATCGGATTGGCACACATAGAGCCCCATACCACAAAGATCAAAGCCCCAGGACGGGCCGCTGAGGTGAGCAGCACCAAAACCCGGTTCAGAAAAGGCGATATACTTTATGGAAAGCTACGCCCTTATTTGAATAAAGTGTGCATTCCAGATTTCGATGGGATCTGCTCCACAGATATTCTGGTCTTTTCATGTGGGCCCGGTATGGTCAACCGCTATCTACTGAGGCTGCTCACCACAAGAAAATTCGTCGCCTATGCCCATCAACATATGAGCGGGGTGCAACATCCACGGGTGAGCTTCGATCAACTGGCCCGGTTCCCCGTCCCCCTTCCTCCTGTCCCTGAACAACAGGAGATCGTCGATCGTGTTGAGGAGCTGTTCAACTTCGCCGATACGGTAGAGCAACGGGTCGAGGAGGCAAAAAGTCGTGTGGAGCAACTCACCCAGTCCGTGCTGGCACGGGCGTTCCGTGGCGAACTGAGCGCCGACTTCCGGCAAGCACAGAGCTAGGGCCGCGACTTAGCTTAGCCACCCATTCCTTCGGCCATCGCCTGGAAAGCCTGCCTGGCACGCTGAAGAGCACCATCCAGGTCGACCAAGCCGTAGATCTGGACATCGGAGAAGGCGAGAAATGGGAACTCAGCCATCATAGCGTCCAGTTCTTCCAAGGACTCCACATTGGCAATCCCTCCGCCCCCCTGAACTCCCGCAAATGCCCAGGACTGTTCGATCTTCCCAGCGTATTTATCTTGCCATAGTCCCATGGCATCCATGAGAGCTTCTGCCATCTCTGGCGGGGCCGGCTGTCTGGATTTTGTCACGATGAGAAATCTCATGAGATCTCCTCCTTTCTCTGGGTCAAATTGCTGTGGTGAACCATTATATGGGCAGGTTTTCACCCAGTCAATTGGAATTCTCCTATATCAAATGCCCCAAAGACTACAGGGAGTTCAGAAGGGTTCGGGTGTCTGGCCGTGACCTCATGTATCTCTGGCCGAGCTCGAGCTGATCTTCCCCCGTGGCTGTATGTCAAGCTGTACGCAGGTTCTGAGCGTGTTGGTCACGATACAGCTGCGTGTAGCGATAGTGATCACCTTCTCCATCGCTGCCTCGCTGGGCCAGATGCCGTGAACCTCAACGACCACCGACTCGAAGTGCTCTGGATTGCCGCCCATTTCACCGCGCACAATCACCTTCAAGTCGGTTACGCTAATATCACGAGCCTTCGCCGCGGCAATCAGGTTGCTCATGAAGCATCCACCCTGGGCGAGCAACAGCATCTCGCCGCCCAATGGCCCTTGATCTAACCCGCCTTTATCCTTGGGGCGATCGACCAGGACGCGATGTTGGCGTGCGATGCCCTCTGATGTGGGCGTTTGCTCTATTTGCTGTACTTCGACACGGAGTTCAGGCATGGGTTTGTTAATCTGTTGGACCAGATTCCTCCAGCTATGTGTTTTGCACCTGAGGCAGCATAGCAGATCTCGTTCAAGAAAGTCAACAACCCTTGAGTCGACCTCCGGCTTTGTGGATCAAGTCAACTGCACCCAATTCTGTCCGGCCCGTTCAAAACGGCGATGCAACTCTCTGACCACTTGTCTGGAAATCGGCAGCTTGGTTTCGACCCAATCGATGTTCGCCTGCATGTGCTCAGGGTTGCGCGTACCGACGATCGCCGTATCGACCACTTCGTGAGCCAGGGTGAACCCCAGCGCCAGCAGAATGTCATTCTCGGGGGCACCTGGGATCGGACCCATCTTCTCCATCACCTGTGCCCGCTCGAAGTACTCATCGGCATACGGCCTAGGTTTTGTGGATACCCCCCAAGCTCCGTTGGCGATCGGACGCTTGACAATGATACCCATGCCATGGGCCCTCGCTAGGGAAAACAGGTGGGTGCGGGCCCGTTGGTCGACCAGGTTGAAGCTGGTCTGGAGGGTGTCGAATATGCCGCTCCTTGCCGCCCACTCAGCGGCCTCATTGTCTCCGCTGTAGCCGATAAAGCGGGTCTTGCCAGCCTGTTTGGTGTCCAGCAGCGCCTGGATCACCTCGCCTCGTTCCAAGACCTCCACCTCACAGGAGTGCAGCTGTACCAGATCCAGATAGTCGGTCTTCATCCGGACCAAGCTGCGGTCGATGCTGTCTTTGATCGTCTGCGCACTCCACTCCTCACCCTGGTAACCGCCGGTGACATGGCCGCACTTCGTAGCCAGGATGCACTCCCGGCGCCGATGCGAAATGGTACGTCCGATCAGCTCTTCGCTGATACCGTAACAGGCGCTGGTGTCCAGGAAGTTGATCCCGCCATCGAGCGCCCAGTTAAGCATGTGGGCTGCCTGGACCTCATCGCCCAGCGTCAACTGATATCCGATCTCTGACAGACCAGCTCCCAGACGACTTACCAAGAGACGTGTACGGCCCAGCCTCCTACGCTCCATCCTCTTCTCCTCCCTCTATCTGAAACCGCTTTCCACGCAGAACACCCTCGACTCACGTTCAACTACGGTACTTCACCTTGAAGGATCTTTTCCAGTTTTCTCGCGTCGATATTTCCGCCGGAGACCACACACACTACCTTCCCATTGCCAGCTTTGCCCGCCAGTGTAGCAGCGACCGATGATGCCCCTGCACCTTCGGCGATCACGTGATTGCGTTCCATCAGCATGCGTATAGCAGCAGCCACCTCATCCAGTGATACGACCAATGAGCCATCCAGCAGTCGGCGGGTCAACTGCCACATCTCGGGGAACAGGAACGGGGCACTGATGCCGTCCACAAAGCTGGGCGTGTAGTCGACCTTCACAGACTCGCCGACAGCAAACGACGCAGCCAGGGGGGCTCCCGTGTCCACCTCACTGGCGTACACCTTAACGTCCGGCTTAAGGGCGCGAAAAGCCGAGGCAATTCCACAACTCAGGCCACCACCGCCGTAAGGGATGACGACCGAGTCCACGTCGGGCAGATCCTCCAGGATTTCGAGACCGATGGTGCCGTTGCCGGCCATGACCGCCGGATCGCTAAACGCATGGATGTACAGACCCTCGACCTTCTCGTGGTGACGGGTGCGAAAGATCTCCAGCCAATCGGCAATCGGCTCTTTGACAAACTTGGCCCCCAAACGCTCGATCGCAGCTAGCTTCGTAGCAGGGGCGTTGTCGGGCACGACGACGGTGCATTCCACCCCCAGCCGACGAGCCCACCAGGCTACACCTTGTGCCATATTACCGGCACTGGAGGTCCACACCCCCTTGTCCAGTTGCTTCTTGTCGGTCAGGAGCATCACATTGCCGGCCCCACGTATTTTGAACGAGCCGATCGGTTGTAAGTTTTCCAGCTTGAGGAAGATCTCCGCGGGCGCATCCTCGACGTTCAGGCGGACGAGTGAGGTACGAATGACAGCACCGGCGATCCGCTCTTGGGCGGCGCGAATTTCCTCAACCGGGATGGGTTCAATCGGCTTCATCGCGGACACCGACACCTCCTTATCAAGACAGATCTTCTCTTTGGGCAGTGAACACTGTCTCAGCTGTGAGAGTCTTGATGCTCTGCATCATATTCCCTCCGAGTCAACCATCTCCTCAACATCTCTGCCTGGTTTACCCTGCCCAACTTCAGATACGCCTGATGCTCGTACTCCAGAGACAGGACAGGTACTTGCATTCCCTCAACTTCTACAATCCGCTTATGGCGATTCAAATCCACGGAATCCTCCCAAGTCCCATCCTCAAGCCGCTTCCGTATGTCTCCCATAATCTCCACTTTGATTTCGTCCATCATCAGCACACCGAAATAGGAACGAATCCGCTCCGCAGAAGAGAAAGCGACTTTCTGGATCACAAACTCGGAAAAGAAGCGCTCAATCTCATAGGCTCCCGCTTCATCGGTTTGAATGTCAATGTCATTGGGTTCAACAAGCACACCTTGCAGTGCAAAACCGAGGCTGCCGGTGACCACCCAATTCATGTCGCTGTCATTCAGTCGAGCATATATCTTGCGGAGGACGTTCAGGTAACTCGGATCTATCATTCTCTCATCAGGGGGACCGGACGCGCAGCACCTCCGTCCCTGGCCAGCGCCCTTCACCATGATTCCCCCAGGCCAGCAGCTTGGTCGGAGTGATCTCGATAATGACATCGTAATCCGGGCTGCTGTTGATATCCCATCCATACTTAGCTTTGAACAGGGGCCGCAACCGCGGCCGGGCTACATCCGCCGGCGTGGCCCAACCTTCGATGATCACTGGATCAAGCGGATCCGGATGGGCAATCACCACTCCCGGATGTTCCAGAATGTTCGCCGCCTTGACAGCGTTAGACGTCGTGACCACATAGAC
>JBHIAT010000046.1:0-22096 GCA_046758705.1 Bipolaricaulia bacterium | reverse complement strand
TCTGGCGATCGAGTGGCTCGATGTGGATGTCGCTGGCCTTGCGTTTGAGCGCCTGGAGGATAATGTTGTTGACCAACCGCAACACCGGTGCCTCCTGCGCCAGCTTCGACGCCTCGGCCAGGTCGACATCCTGGTCCTCAATCTCCTCGATATCCTGGAGCAGATCTCCCTTCAGATCCCCGATGACCTCGTCCCAGGATTCGTCCATCCCGCCGAAGACGTAAGCCAGGCTGCTGAGGATATCGTCCCGGGCTCCCAACACCGGCTCGATCTCATACCCTGTCCTAAAGGCAACGTCGTCGGTGGCAAACAGGTCTGAAGGATCCGCCATCGCCAGCTTCAATCTCCCATTCTCTTTGCCCACCGGGATGATAACGTGTCTTCGAGCCATCGATTCCGGGATGAGTCGAACGATCTCTTCGTCGAGACGCTCAGGAGACAGGGGGTAGAACATGATATCCCGGCTCATCTCTTCGGACAGGTATCCAGCCAGGATCTGGTAATAGTCATCCTTCTTCAAAATGTTGTTCCTGATTATGATCCGATCCAGATCGGCTTCATCCTCCTGAAACATCTTTTCTACCCTGGTCTTCTGTTCCTCAGTGAGCAGATCTTGTCTCATCAGGTATTTGAGGAAGTTGGTCTTCAGTTGATCTTTCATCTGGGGTCACCCGGTTGCGATCTGACCGCCGTGGGATTTGATTAAACCTTGCTTTAGTCTACTTCGTAACCGCTCCCGAAGTCAAACGAGAACGCGACGGGCTTCGCCTGGTTGCCCGTAGAGTGTCCGGTTAGTACAATTGAGGAAGCACAATATGGGAGGCAACCAGGATGGGATTTAAGTCGGGCTTCGTCGGCGTCTTAGGGATGACCAACGTCGGCAAGTCGACGTTCATCAACCGGATCCTGGGTCGCAAAGTCCTGATCACCTCGGAGAAGCATCAGACAACCCGGAACCGTATCCGGTGTATCAAGAATCTGGAGGATGCCCAGATCATCTTCACCGACACCCCCGGCCTCCATAGACCGGTGGATAAACTGAGCCGATACCTGCTCAATCAGGTGTTCAAGGCACTCGCCGGCCTCGACCTCATCCTCCATATGGTGGAGCCGTGGGGGGAGATCCAGCCATACGATTGGAAACTGTTCTCCAGGCTCTCGGACTTCGAAGGGCTGATCCTGTTGGCCGTCAACAAGATCGACCTGGCGCAGGGGAACGAGGTGGAGGAGACGATCGCCGCTTATCAGGAGACAGGCCTGTTTCGGGAGTCCGTCCCGATCTCGTGTGTGGAGAACATCAACCTGGGTCTGACCCTGGAGTTGATCAAAAAATATCTGCCGGGGGGGCCCCAGTACTTTCCCGCTGAGATCACCATCGACCGACCGGAGTCGTTCGTGATCGCTGAATTCATCCGCGAGAAGATCTTTCAGCTCACCCACCAGGAGATCCCCTATGCAGTCGCCGTCGAGGTCGTCGAGATGAAGGAGCGGGAGGACCGGGAGCTGATGGAGATCTATGCGCACATCTACGTGGCCCGCCGCTCCCAGAAGGGGATCCTCATCGGTCGGGGTGGTCGGATGATCCGGGAGATCGGTCGGCAGGCACGCCAGGAGATTGAGGCACGGCTCGGGATACACGTCTACCTCGATCTTCAGGTGCGGGTGCGAGAGCGGTGGAACCAGGACGAAGCTGAGATCGCCCGGCTGACCGATAGCCAGGGTGGAGGCGGATATGATCATCTGACTTATTGATTTATTCTAGAAATTCACCCCACGGTGCATAATTATATCAGGGGCCGTGGACAACCCTGATATCTCCTAACCAACTACCAAACCGCGGGGGTATTTTTGGGGGGTTCATGACGGAAAAGCGATGAATATGAGAGGTTCATGACCCAAGGAAGGGAACAAAACCATGTGAGGGATCTGGAGCAACTGTTCCAATCGCTCCAGGGAGAAGGAAACCCCGGCGCCGAACGGCGGATCGTCGAGGCGAAACTCAGCTTGGTACAGACAGCTGCCACGGAGCTTGCCGGCTCGAGCCGGCCGTCGGATGACCTGATCCAGGCCGGTTATATCGGTCTATTGAACGCCATCTACAGTTTTAACCCGGCTCAGGGCGTCGGATTCGACGACCATGCAACCCGCCTAATCCGAGAAGAGATCCGGCGTTATCTTGAGGGAAAACCGTCCGATAAATTCTCCGAGTGGATACAGATGCTCAGTGGGAAGGTAAGGATCGTCATCGGCACCTTCTTCGAGGAGTATGGCCGATTCCCGTCGGTCGCCGAGCTCTCCAATGAGCTCAACATCAAGCAAGCGGGGGTTGTGGAGATCCTCAAAGCCGGGGGGCCGGGGGAGATCGATGCCGACAAGATCCAGAGTAAGCAACTCGAGACGCTCAAACTTCCCATTGAGGACAGGGTCCGGATCGCGAGAGCCGTCGAGAAGGTCTCCAAGGTTCAGCGGACGGTGATTCAGGGGCTGTTACGCATTGGCAAGCCCCAGACTCAGGGACAGGGCAGGCGCAGGCGCGACGAGCGCGAGTATCTAGAGCGGTTGGAGCGAGAGCTCGATTACCTGCGCAACTTCATCACCGCGATCGACACCGATATCGATATCCAGTGGGTGTTGAACGCGGTTCTCGAGGAGGCGGTCGGCCTGATCCCAAAGGCCGAAGCCGGCTCGGTTATCCTGTGGGATGCCGAGGAGCAGGTGTTCACGGTTAAGGCTGCCAAGGGGTGGGATCTTCAGAAGCTCCAGCAGGTGAGGATTCCCCGCGACGCCGCCTATCAGGAGGGCGAATACGGGGGCGCACCAGTCATCATCGACGATTTCAACCAGTTCAGCTCCCACGCCCTCGACGAACGGAATCGGGCGATCCTTGAGGAAGTCGGCCGGCCAAAATCGACCCTGTCATTGCCCATCGAGATCGATGGACAGATCCTCGGATACCTGAACATCGACAGCAAGACCGAGCATGGAGCGTTTAGCAACGAGGACCTGGAGGTCGCCAAAAACGCCATCCAACAGATCAGCGGGGCTATGCGTCGCGCTCAGATGGCCCAGAAGTTCGCCGAACAGCGCAAGAGGCTCAGTCGCACCTATCTCATCGGCCAGAATATGGCGAAGATCCTGGATATGGAGACCCTGATGGGTCCGGTGCTCCAATGGTTGAGAGAGAGCTTCTCCTATGATTACAGCGCGATCTTCTTGGTGGAGGAAGACCAGCTGCTGGTCGTCAAGGGGGCAGAGGGGCCGGAGGACCAGGTCATATATGACGTGAATGATTCCCTAGAGTTGGAAAAGGGGATTCCGGGATGGGTCGTCCGACACGGGGAATCCGCCCTGGTGAACGACGTGGCCCGCGATCCGCGCTATTTGGAGCTGTGTCAGGGAATCCACTCGGTGTTGGCGGTGCCGATTGAGATCGACGGGGAGATTGTCGGGGTGCTGAGCATCGAGAGTCAGAAGGCCGGCGCGTTCGACTCAGAGAATCAGGAGTTGTTGCTGTCGATGGCGGGTCAGATCGGGGTGGAGATCACCAACATCCGCCGCCGGATGGAGATGGAGGACTGGGTTATCCAGACGGTGACGACGCTCGCCAAAACGATCGAGAAGAAGGACAAGCACACCGAGGACCACGGTCACCGGATGGCGGAGATGACTACCAAGGTGGGTGTGGCGTTCGGCCTGTCCGAGGAGCAAATCGAGCAGCTGCGCTATGCCGCGCTGCTTCACGACATTGGCAAGATCGGTGTCCCGGACCACATGCTTGGCAAGGAGGGGGGGCTCACCCCCAAGGAGTGGCTGGAGATGAAAAAACATCCGAGTATCGGGGGAGAGATCATCTCCGGGATCCGCCGCTTGGAGCAAGTGGGCCGGATCGTTGAGGAGCATCAGGAGCGCTGGGACGGCACCGGCTACCCCTGGGGCCTGGCTGGGGAGGAGATCTCTTTAGAGGCACGGATCCTGGCTGTCGTCGACGCCTATGATGTGATGACGAGCGATCGGCCGTACCGCCGGGCTCTGTCGCAGAAGGAGGCGATCGAGGAACTGTCCAAGAACGCCGGGACCCAATTTGATAACCGGGTGGTCGAGACCTTCCTCAGGGTGTTGGGGGAGAGGCAGGAGCTGGAGCAGGCGAGGCGTGAGGATCGGGAGAGGGCACTGAGTGACAGTCTGCTTTTGATCGTCGAGGAGATTATCTCCAGCCACAAAGTCGAGGAGATCCTGAACTGGGTGGCCGAGGCGGTTGCCGAGCACAGCCCGTTCCAGCGCGTGGTCATCTCGCTCTACGAACGGCCGTTCGATTTTACCTCCGCTGGGGAAAGGATCAGGACGAGCATGATCGCCACCGCGGGGTTGAGTGAGACGGAGGAGGCGGAACTGCGTCGACGTCGGATGCCCCCGGAGACGCGCAAGCTGATCTTCAACCCGGCGTTCAAGCTCGGTCGTTCTTACTACATCCCTCATGATCAGGTTCCGTGGGAGGTGCCCTACGGGGCGGGCGGGGATGAAGCTAGAGAGGCAGGGGGATGGCATCCTGACGATTTCCTGTTCATCCCGATGCATGTCGAGGAAGGGATCGTCGGGACGATCTCCGTAGACGAGCCCGATGACAGGATGATGCCGACGCGGGAGCGGTTGAGGATCATGGAGATGCTGGCGAGCCTAGCGGCGTTGACGGTGGAACGAGCCAAGCGCGAGGAGAAGCTCAACGAGCAAAAGGAGCGGCTCAAGAGGATCTACCACATCAGTCAGGAGTTGGCCCAGATCGAGGATCTGGACAGCCTGGTGAACCGGATGCTGAAGCGACTGAAGGAGAATGTCGACTACGATCACGGTGCGATCTATCTCAAGCAGGGGGCCCAACTGATCCTAAAAGGGCACGAGGATGTCGAATACATGGAGCCCATGTTCAAAGTGTTGAAGCTGGGGGAGGGGACGATCGGTTGGGTGGCTGAGCATCGGGAGTCCGCGCTGATCGACGATGTGACCGGGGATCTCAGACATCTCCAGGATCATCCCGGGATCAGATCCCAGCTGGCCGTCCCCATCCAGATGGGAGAGGAGATCCTCGGGGTCATCGACATCGAGAGCCGGGAGATCGATGCGTTCGGTGACGAAGACCTCGAACTGCTCCAGTCGGTCGCCGGCCAGATGGCGATCTCGATCAGCAACCTCAACCGTCAGGAGGAGCTGCGGGAGGCGGCGATCCGGGATCCGTTGACCGGGCTGTTCAATCGCCGTTACTTCAACGAGACGATCGCGGTGGAGGAGGAGCGGGCCAAACGGTACAGTCACGACATCTCATTCCTGATGATCGATGTCAACCAGCTCAAGGAGATCAACGATCGGCACGGTCATCTGAAGGGGGATGAGGTGTTAGCCCAGGTGGCTGACTTCTTGGAGATACACACCCGTGACTCCGACATCGTGATCCGGTTCGGCGGCGACGAGTTTCTGGTGGTGATGCTCGAGACGTCTGTGACGGAGGCGAAACGCTCCGTTGTCCGTCTCAAGCAACGACTGGAGCGGTGGAATAACCGGGAGCGGCTACCCGACCTCGGCTTTCCGATCACGTTGGGGATCGGAACCGCCACCTATTCACCCGGTGGCGAGGTCAAACTGGAGGAGGTCCTGAAGCAGGCAGATCAGCGGATGTATGAAGACAAGCTCCACAGCTCGAGCTCAAAGTCTCTGGAGGGCTCGTCTTAGGAGGTGCCCGAGAGCAGCAGGGGCATCCGCTGTCCCAGATGTTCTTTCACCCACGCCACCGCCGTGTTCAACACCTGGTCTTCGCCCCCCTCAACTTCCCCTCCATCTCCCGACTCGACCGGAATATCTGGGGTCAGGCCGACATCCTGAACCCTGGACCCATTCGGGGTATAGTATTCAGCGGTGGTCAAGGCGATCGCTGATCCGTCCCCAAGCCGGAAGGTCGTCTGAATCAGCCCCTTCCCGAAGCTTCGAGCACCGACCAGGATCCCCATACGATGGTCCTGGATGGCGCCGGCCACGATCTCGGAAGCGCTGGCGCTTCCCTGATTGATGAGGACGGCCAATGGGAAATTGGGGAGTTCGTTCCCCCGAGTGTGGTAGACCTGGTCAGCTGTGGTCGGGCTCTTGGTCGAGACGATCCAGCCTTGATCGATGAACCGGCTGCTTACCTCGATGGCAGCGCTCAGCAGTCCACCTGGGTTGTCGCGCAGGTCGAGGACAATCCCCTGAATCCTGGGAAGCTCGGCGAACGCCTTGTCCAATTCGGCAGCGGTCCGATCATTGAAGCTGTTGATGCGGATATAACCGATCTCCCCCTCGAGCCGCTCACTCTCGACGGTTTGGATCTCGATGATGTCGCGAACGATCGCCAGGATCTCATCGGTTCCATCCCGGTGTGTGACCGTGAGGGTCACTGGTGTCCCCGGATCGCCGCGCAGCACCTGCACCGCTTCGCTGAGATCCATTCCCTCGGTCGAGATCCCGTCGATCTCCAAGATGATGTCCCCGGCCTTCACCCCGGCCTGATAAGCCGGAGTGCCCTTGATCGGTGCGATGACTATCAGCTGTTCATCCCGGATCGCGATCTTAATCCCCAGGCCCCCGAACTCTCCCTCGATCCGGGTCCGCATCTCCTCGTATTCTTGCGGAGCCATAAACCGGGAGTAAGGGTCATCCAGCTCCTTGAGCATCCCCCGGATCGCCCCGTGGAGGAGCTGCTGGCGGTCGAGTTCCGGATGGTAGAAATAATTTCTTAGATAATCATAGGCCCGAAACAGCGGGGAGAACAGTTCAAACTGGCTTTCCTGTTGGCCACGAGTGGCATTGAAGTTCAATAGCCCAACGCCGATCATCAGGATGATTAACAGGGTAATGCTCCAACGCAATCGTTTGTTCATTAGTTCACTCACCAAAACATATTGTACCCAAGGAAGGCAATTAAAATCAAAATACAAATGTAAGGTACGGCGGGAGGGCCTGGCAAGTGTGCTTCCCACCGGCCCTCGGACTATCCTCATATAGCATAAGGATCTTGCCCAGATCAACTGCGTTGTAGAGGTTGATCCTGACCAATTGCCGCGATCGACGGTCTGCACTTGATTTTTCTGGGCAATTGTGGTAAATTTGGGGGTAATATCGTTGTGGGTCAAGAGAATCGACACAATACAGAGGATCGAAATTGAAGAGCTACTTCAAGAGCTCGAGCGAGAGACGCCGACGGAAGTGGAAGCGCAGGTTGATGATCGCTGGGATCATCTTGGTGGTCCTAGCGGTCGGGGTCCAGGTCTATACCTGGCAAGCCGGGAAGATCAATCGCTTGTTCAGGCGCGGTGAGCGGGCGAACATTCTGGTCTTCGGGATCGACGCTGATAGGCCGAACGAGCAGGGGCGCAGTGACACTATCGTGCTCGTCAGCATCGCCAAAGATGGGGAGATGAACCTGCTCTCTATCCCTCGAGACACCCGGTTGAAGTTCCCCGACGGGCGGTGGCGCAAGGTGAACGCGGCTTACGCCATCGGCGGTTCGGAATTGGCCCGGCAGGTGATCTCCGACTTCCTGGGGTTGCCGTCGAAGTCGCAATTCTACATCTCCATGGACTATCGAGGATTCGAGCGACTGGTCGACCTGTTAGGCGGGGTGACGATCGACGTGGATAAGCACCTGAAATACGACGATGTTGCCGGGAACCTTCACATCGACATCCCGCCCGGACGACAGCACCTCACCGGGAAGGAGGCGATGGGGTATGTGCGGTTCCGCCACGACCAGCTCGGTGATATCGGCCGGATTCGAAGACAACAGAAGTTCGCCAAGGCCCTGCTCGATATAGGGATCCAGTTCGATACCCTATGGAACCTGAAGGCATTGATTGACACGGCGA
Source organism: Bipolaricaulia bacterium (assembly GCA_046758705.1). Lineage (GTDB taxonomy): Bacteria > Bipolaricaulota > Bipolaricaulia > JBHIAT01 > JBHIAT01 > JBHIAT01. The sequence continues at coordinate 14,210 of JBHIAT010000046.1, read as the reverse complement.
TCCGTTACGTCGACACCAACCTGTCGCTCGTCGATCTCTACACGATGATGAAGCTGCTGCGCAGGACCACCTTCGACACGGCGAGCATGGCTCAGATCCCGGGAATCCCGGTGCAAGTCGATGGAATCAGCTATCTGGAGCCGGATATCGTGAAGACGGCGGAGCTCGTTAACCGGCTGATCCGCGGGATCGATATGATCACCCGGGATGAGATCAAGGTGGGGGTGTTGAATGGGAACGGTGTCCAAGGCCTGGCCCATAACGTGGCACAGTACTTGAGTGCCAAGGAATTTCAGGTTGTCCACATCGGCAACGCGGATAGCTTCGAATACCCCCGAAGCTACCTTGTCAACCTCTCGGGGGACTTGGAAAAGGCGAGAATGTTAATGGAGACGCTGGGAGATGTCTCAGTCGAGTTGGTCTCCCCCGGGGAGTTCGAAGCCCAGTTGACCCAGATCCAGACTCAGATGGAGCAAGAGGGCGTGAGTTTTGAGGGAACGGATCTGGTCTTCATCTTTGGAAGGGACTTCACGTTTTAGCTCAATCCTTCCGTGCCTAAACTCTCTGCTGTTCAGTGTAGGGATACAGGTACGTTGCTGGTGCAGGGTAGTGTAGTAGAGCAGAGCAGTTGACAAATTCCCAAAGCGATACGTAAAATCTCAACAGAGGAGAGACAGCTAGGATAGAATAAAGATCGATGCGCAAAACCTTCAAAGACAGGCTCTACCCGACACGCAAGCAGGATGAACTGAGAAGCCTCTGAATTGATTCATGGGGAGTCGTCACGATGGGGGCACGGAGGTCAAATACAAATACGGATCTTGAGACCTGGGAGATCACCCAGTTGAGACAGGTTGTCCAGCTGATCGAAGAGAAATACGGCCAGAACACTGTGGTGCTCGACATGCGGGCCGTCTCGGTCCCGACACGTTACTTTGTGATCACCGAGGCGGAGGGGCCGAAACAGGTAAAGGCGATCGTCGATCATCTCATCGAGCATTATCCCAAAGAGCATCTGCTCCATAGGGAGGGTGTAAAGGGGAGGAACTGGGTGGTGCTCGATTACAACGATTTCATCGTCCATGTATTCCAGAGGGAGACCCGGGAGTTCTACGATCTGGAGGGTCTGTGGGGGGAGTGGGAGCTCGATGTCGATCACGTCAGTGACAAGCAGCGCGATCCGTCGCGGAGAAAGAGAGGGGATAAACACGATGGGTAATACACTGGAGGAGATCATCAACATCGGGATCGGGGCATCGGCCATGATTCGGGACCGGTTGCTGAAGGAGATCGAGGCGTTCATGGAAGAGAAGGAGTTCACTGAGGGGGAGCAGCAAGCGTTTCGGGAGCGTCTGCTGGAGCGGGCCGATGAGGAACGGACTCGGCTCAGAAAAGTGCTCGGGGAGCGGACCGAGGTGCTGCTCCAAGACCTGGGATTCGTCCGCGCTGAACGGCTGGAGGCCCTGCAGATACGGGTTGAGGAGCTTGAACAGAAGATCACCCGGGTGGAGCGGCAGAAGAAGAGCAGCGGTTGAGCGCCTCAGCAAAGCTTTAGAGATCAATGTCGATGATCCCGTTCAGAGGCTGGGACGATGGCAAGCGGATCGGTGAGATCACCCGGATCTTCATCAAGCACGGTTTCGGGTACTTGGTTCGTGATCTCCTGATGAGACGGGATGGGCACGAGGCCCCACCGAAGCGATTCAGGAGGATTCTGGAAGAGCTGGGTCCGACGTTCATCAAATTCGGCCAGGCGGTAAGCACCCGTCCGGATCTCTTCCCGCCGAGAGTTTGTGAGGAGCTGGACAAGCTTCAGGACAAGGTCACGCCGTTCGCTAGTGAGTTCGCGGTGGAGATCATCGAAGCGGAATTAGGCCGACCACTCTCCCGAACCTTTCGACATTTCGACGAGCAGCCGGTGGCGGCGGCGTCCCTGGCGCAAGTCCATCGGGCGACCCTGCGCTCCGGGGAGGAGGTCGCCGTCAAAGTGCGGCGGCCGGGGATCGAGGCGAAGATCCGACAGGACATCCGACTGCTTTACCGGATGGCCGGGGTCCTGGAACGGGGCCTCGCGGTCGCGAGCCGGGCACAGTTGGTCAAGGCGGTCAAGGAGTTCGAGAAGAATACAATCCTGGAACTCGACTTCAGCCTGGAGGCGGGGAACGCAGAGCGGCTCAGATGGGTATTCTTGAATGACAGCCGGGTGAAGATTCCAAAGGTCCATTATGCCACCGAACGGGTCCTGTGTCTCGAATGGCTCGATGGGATCAAGGTCAACCGCAAGCAGGCGCTTCAGGCGGCCGGATATGACCTGAAAGCGATTGCCTGGCTGATCGCCGAGGTCTATCTCGATCAGATCCTCAAATTCGGCATCTTCCACGCCGATCCCCATCCTGGCAATATCCTGGTGCTCGGCAAGAACCGGTTGGGCCTCGTCGACCTGGGGCTGGTCGGTGAGCTCCGTCTCCGGGACCGGGAGCACCTGGAGACGTTGTTCGTCTCGGCCGTCAACCACGATGCAGACGGGGTCCTGAAAGTGCTGCAGGCCATGGAGATCGTCCGACCGGAGGATACCGAGCGGTTACATGGGGAGATCGCCTACTTCCTTGAGCATTACTACCGGCATCAGATGAAGGAGATACCGATCGGTCGGCTCATGTATGAGTTGATCAACCGAGTGCTACGCCACTACCAGCTCGACCCGCCGGTCCGGTTTCTGTTGCTCCCCAAGACGCTGGTTACCGTCGAGGCGGTGGCTGAGGATCTGGATCCGGACTACCGCTGGGATCAGGTGATCCGGTCCTTCTATTGGAAGCTTCACCCCGGCAAGGGGCTCACCGCGCTGTTCGATCTCATCTACGACCAGGTCAAAGGACTGATCGAGCTGCCGGGGCGTCTCGATAGACTGTCACGGCGTATCGAGGCGCTGGAGGACGGGGTCTCTTCGGTTGGGACTCGGCGATGGCAAGGCAGGCAGACGGTTCGGTCGGTGCCGACGGTCGGTGCTCTGACAGCAGTTGCAGTGATGATCAGTTCCGCACTCCTCGTCCTCGGTGATCCCCCGCCTCCCTGGGAGACGGTCGGCCTGGCCGGGTTTTCGCTCGGTGGGTTGATGGGCTTGGTCTACACGGTCTTTCGCTTTGGTGGTTAGCACGGGAGGAGGTCTTCTATGGGGGCTGACGGGAAGTTCGATGCAATCGTTGTTGGTGCCGGACCGGCCGGGGTCTCCGCCGCCATTACCATGGCCCGCGGTGGGCTTGAGGTGGCCATCTTCGAGAAGGGGCGCTATCCCGGCACAAAGAACCTCTACGGTGGCATCCTGTTCACGCCGGTCCTGGAGAAGTTGGTGCCCGATTTCGTCAGCGAGGCACCGCTCGAACGCCACATCATCCATCGGAAGTTCAGTCTGCTCTCCAGTGATGCTGAGTTGAGCCTCGACTTTCGCACATCTCGTTGGAACGAGCCTCCCCACAACCACATGTTCACCGCGTTCCGAGGAAGTTTCGACCGCTGGTTCGCCGAGGTTGCCGAGCGCGACGGGGCATTCTTGGTCACCGAGACGGTCGTCGTCGAGTTCCTGTATCAGAACGGCCGGATCGTCGGTGTACGCACGGATCGTCCCGATGGCGACCTGAGGGCCGATCTCGTCATCCTCGCCGAGGGCGCTAACACGCTGTTGGCGGAGGCGGCCGGACTGAAGCCGAAGCCCCGTCCTGAGGATTTCATCGTGGCGGTCAAGGAGACGATGGCCCTCCCCCAAGAGGTCATCGACGATCGGTTCCACCTGGCCGGGAACGAAGGGGCGGCCCTGGAGTACTTCGGGGAGGGTGTCCGTGGGATGCTGGGCAGCGGGTTCATCTACACCTGTAAACAGCACCTGAGCCTTGGAATCGGCTATTCGATCGCCAGCGGCATCCGAGACCGGCTCCGTCCCCATGACGTCCTGGTGCATTTCAAACAGCACCCGGCGATCCGGCCGCTGATCCGCGGCGCGGAGACGGTCGAATACGGTGCCCATATGATCCCCGAGGCCGGGATCCGAGGCGTCGAGGCGGCCCGGATTGTGGCCGACGGGCTGATGATCGTCGGTGATGCAGCGAGTCTCGTGAACACCAACCCGTTGTACCATGAGGGAACGAATCTGGCGATGCAGTCAGGCATCCTGGCTGGTGAGGTCGCACTCCAAGCGCATGAACGCGGTGATTTCTCGGAGACGACCCTGCAGGAGTACGAACGGCATATGAAGGAGAGTTGGGTCTGGAAGGATCTGGAGGAGTATCGCCATCTGACCGATTTCTTCACCGAGAACGGGCGCATACTTCGGGAGTATCCCGAGATCATCCTTGCCGCGATCCATCAGATCTTCAAGATGGATGGGAGTCCCAAGCAGGACCTGGAGCGGAAGGCGGTCGAGCAGATCGGCCAGATCTTAGATCCGGAGGAACTGGCACGGGTCGTTGAGACCTTCAAAGATCAACCACTGGTGGACAAGCTCGTCGCGGAGTTCAAAGAACGCATCGGTCTGCTCGGCGGGCTGCGGCTCGGCTGGAGATTGCTCAGGGGGTGAACCCAGATGGATCTCAAAGAGTATCTCAGGGAGCCCGAAGAGAAATCGCTCACCGACAAACTGTTCACACTCCACTGGAGCGAGGGGCCGGAGTCCCATCTTGGGATCATCGACACCGACGTCTGTGCCAAGAACTCGGGGAAGGAGTGCGTGCTCATCTGCCCGGCGGATGTGTGGCGGGTCCCTGAGGGGGAGGTGGTGCCGATTATCGAGTGGGAGAACTGCGTGGAGTGCGGCGCCTGCCGGGTCGCCTGCCCCCACGACAACGTTGTCTGGACGTGGCAACAAGGGGGTAAAGGGGTGTCGTATAAATTCGGATGATGGAGGAGAAAGGAGATCAAGCCATGCCTTTTGAGTTGACGAGTACCGCTTTTGCCCCCGGAGAGCCGATTCCCCGCAAGTATACCTGCGACGGTGAAGACATCTCACCGCCGTTGCAATGGAGCGATCCACCCCAGGATACGCAAAGTTTTGCTCTCATCGCCGATGACCCCGACGCGCCGAGGGGGACCTGGGTTCACTGGGTGCTCTACAACCTGCCGGCTGAAGCCCGTGGCTTGCCGGAGGCGGTCCCTTCGGACGCTGACCTGCCCGACGGCAGTCGGCACGGTCAGAACAGTTGGCGGCGGCTGAGCTATGGGGGCCCTTGTCCACCCGGTGGCACCCATCGCTACTTCTTCAAACTCTATGCCCTGGATACGGCGCTCGACCTCGACCTCGCCACCGGCGCGAGCAAGAAGCAATTGCTCCAGGCGATAGAAGGACACATCTTGGCCGAGACGGAAGTGATGGGGGTATATAGCAGGCGGTGACGGCCACCATGATAAAATTTTGGGAAATTGTTGAGACTGACCCTCGTTGAAGTCAGCTCTACTGTGAGGGGCGGCTGCCGGCTATCGCTTTGTTTACCTTTCCGGCCTTCAGACATCGCGTGCAGACACGCACCCGCACCTTGCGGCCGTCTTGCCATACCTTGATCCTCTGGATATTCGGCCGTCGCTTTCGTTTGGTGGCCCGGTTGGAGTGGCTGCGCGTCTGGCCGAAGTCCGGCTGTTTGCCACAGATTTCGCAGACCTGTGCCATTCTGAATTCTCTCCTTCCGTTCGTCTTTGAGCGATGAGTTATTCGCTACGAGCTTTCTTTATCTCTTCGATCAGCGCCGGGACGATCTCTAACAGATCCCCGACGATTCCGTGGTCGGCGAGCTTGAAGATCGGAGCCTCAGGATCTTTGTTGATGGCCACAATCACCTTGGACCCCTTGCAACCGACGATGTGCTGGATCGCGCCGGAGATGCCGCAGGCGATGTACAGGTCTGGGAAGACCGACTTACCGGTCTGGCCGATCTGGCGGTCAGGGGAGATCCAACCGTTGTTGGTCGCCACCCGGCTGGCACCGACCGCTCCGTCAAGCAGGTCGGCCAATTCTTGGAGCATCTCAAATCCCTCCGACCCGCCGACCCCACGCCCTCCAGCGATGACCGTTCGGGCCTGGGTAAGCTCGACCCCTTTGTGCTCCGGCTGGATGACTTCCCGAACGACGACGCGGAAGTCCCGGTCCTCGAGCGCGACATCGAGACGCTCGACCTCGGGTTCTTGGATCGATTTCGATTCCGGTTCCCAGGAGTCCAGTGGGAACTCCCCGGGTGTGAGCGTCATCAGCTTCGGTGTCGTGTGGAATTCCACCTCGGCGAGAACGCTGCCGCCCCAGATCGCCCGGGTCACCTGGAGCGTCCCATTTTCCACACCTAACTCGGTTACATCGGTTGCCAGGCCGAGTTCCAGTTTGCTGGCGACCCGACCCAGCAGGTCTTTCCCCATGACCGTTGCTGCCCCGAGGACGATCTCGGGTGAACGTGATTCAATGGCATCGGTCAAGATCCGGGTGAACGCCTCCGGCGCGTAGTGGCTCAGCCGCTCGTCTTCAGCGAGCAGCAGGTGATCCGGGCCGAACTGCCCCAATTCGGAGGCCGACTGCTCAAGGCCAGCTCCGATCAGAACGGCCTCCAGCGTTGTGCCCAATGCGTCGGCCAACTGCCGTCCTTGGGCCAGAACCTCGAGTGCGGGCTCGACCGGCTTTCCATCGCGTGCTTCAATGAAAGTTAAAATCATTTTGTTATAGTACCCCGTCCTGTTTCAACCGGGTGACCAACTCGGGGACGGCCTCCGGCCCCTCTCCGATGATCTCTCCGCCTTCGCGCTCGGGTGGTTTCTTCAGACCGATAAGTTGCAGTTTCGGCTCCCCCCGCTCCGGTTTGAATACCTCGAGTTCGGTGCGCTTCGCCCGCATGATCCCGCGGAGCGACGCATGGCGGGGCGTGGTCATCGTGTCGTTCACGGTGAGCACGGCTGGCAATTGTATCTCATAGACCTCATCGCCGACCTCCGTCTCACGACGGACGGCTGCCACGCCATCCGCGACCTCCAGATGACTGACACCGGTGACCAACGGCAGATCGAGCCGTTCCGCGATGATCGGTCCCACTTGATAGTGGTTGTCATCCCCGGCCTCCCGACCGAGGAGGTAGAGATCGACCTCCCGATCTTTGAGCACATTCACGAGCGCGTTTGCGATGGCATGGGCGTCCCAATCTTGGTCCCCCTCCTCACACTCGAGCAACACACCCGCGTCAGCTCCCATGGCGATCGCCTGTCGGATCACCTCGGTCGTCTCGGGCGGACCGAGGGAGAGGATGGTGATATGGGCTTCACCTTCACCGGCGGCCTCCTTGATCTGAATGGCCGCCTCGACCGCGCTCTCGTCGTGGGTGTTGATCACGAAGTCCATGTTGGAGGTATCAACGGCCATCCGGTCGTCGGTCAACTCCAACCGCCCCCCGGTCTCCGGCACTCGCTTGATACAGACCGCGATCTTCAACCCGATCACCTCATCCTTTGGAACGAATCTCTGCCAGCGGCCGTTGCGCGTAACGCGGCTCCAGTTCGTACCGCTCATCCGCTCCGGTCCGCTCGAACTTGCGCCATCCCAATCTCGCGATGCTCAGGGCCGAAGGCCCGTTCAGGGCGGACGAAGCCACGCGGCTCCTGCTCACCTGCTGAATGATCTGCTCCCGATACCGTTCCGCTCCGGTTCCGACGAACAGCGTCCCCGAGGGCGCCTTGGCCAAGACGGCCTCGATAGGGTCGGAGCGCTCTTCTCCGAGCGGTTCCCCCGATTCGAACCGCGCCCAGTAGACGAGATCGCGTCGGTCGTAGATCAGAACGAAGATCGGACCGGACCAGAAGTCGACACGATCGATGTAGCTTTCCATCGTCGCGATGCCGACCACTGGTCTTCCCAGCGCGCGCCCCAGTCCTTTGGCCGTTGCGATCCCGATCCTGAGGCCGGTGAACGACCCGGGGCCGAGCGAGACGGCGATCAGTTCGATCTCTGCGGCCTTCGTCTCGACCTGCCCCAGCAGCGATTCGATCGCCGGAAGGAGTCGCTCCGACTGGCTCATCGCGGCAGGGAACGACAGCTCCCCCACCGGTTCATGGCCGCGGCAGAGCGCGACACACCCCATCTCTGTGGCCGTGTCTATCCCTAGGGTCAGCATCGCTGACATTACCCATTCTATGGAAAACGGCTTCGATTTTCAAACCCGGCTTGGGTTGAGGGATGTAGAGATGAGGCTATCGATAGATAATCCTTTATATTAAGATGGAGCACAGAACAGTCGGTGACTGATTAAGCTATAGGTGGGTTGACGACGCTGTAGGAGTTCAGTAAACTCCGGAATGATGGAAATGAAGGGTAAGTCAGGAGAAAAGAGCAGGGAACGTCCGCTTGGAGCCGAGGATAAACAAACCTCAAAAGTTATGCCTGACGACGACCTGCCTCAACCGACTGCCGAGGGTATCCCGGCTGCTGATTTTAGGACAGATACAACTGATGATCTAACAACGACTACCAGGACTTATCCGGTTAAGTTGTCGGATCAAGACCGGGGCGACTTCGTAGTCCAAGTCCGGGCTAACACACTGTATAGATGCCGTCGCTTACTCTCAAAAATTAAAGAAGCGCGGTTCCCAATTAATGACTTGCTTCTTGCCGTATCAATGTTGTGTGTCGGGGCGTCAGTTAGTGCGTGGCAGAGTGGAGTTGTACGTTGTACTAGGCAGTTCGAGAGGGATAGCGTTCTATATTCTGATCCCTATAATAGGGATCGGGACGCTCGTGGCCTACTTTTTCAGACGGAGTACTTCGATTAAGAAACCTTCTGAGATTGCGGATGAAGTTCTCAAAGAGCTACCTGATCCTGATAGGGTTTCGGATCTTGGAAGTGAGCAATGAATCTGAATGATCTGAGCACTCAACTGCTGTACACCACTGTACCGATCTGGGTTGAATATGCGGAAATCGATGGCGAGTTTCTAATCCGTCATATGGACCCGCGTAATGATCTAGCAGCTGTTCCAATTGGCTCTCTTCTAAATCAAATGGAGGTGTCGGGAAGATATCCCTTCTACCGTGCGATTACACCTGACTTGATCCCGGAAAGAGATGTTCTGGAGAATCTTGCAGCGATAGAGGAGATAACCTTTATAGGCTATCCAAGTGGTCTCTATGACGAGCATAATGTGACGCCAATCGTCAGACGGGGAATCACTGCAACACCCCCATGGAACAACTTTAGGGGACAGCCCGCATTTCTCATCGATGCAGGGGTGTTTCCGGGGTCTAGTGGTAGCCCTGTTTTTCTGCTTAACCAGGGAAGCTATAGCAGTGGTGGCGGGTTAGTAGTCGGTTCTCGTCTCTTATTCCTCGGGGTGTTATCGGAGTCGATCGTTCGTAGCGAATCTAAAGACCAGCAGGTCTTCTTGGGACTCGGGAAAGTGATCAAGAGCTATCAGGTAAGGCTTTTTGCAGAAGAGGTGGTAGAACGTCTGCTCACGCAGCGTTCTTAGGATCGGGGCGAGCAAGTTTCTCATAACGTGAGTCTGAGTCTGCTGGCTTCATGGATAAGCGACCATGAGCAAGAAAGGAGAAATAGAGATGAACTCCCTTCTACAGCGTATTTCCGTTGACCCCAATGTCTGTTTCGGCAAACCCTGTATTCGTGGCACCCGCATCTGGGTATCCCTGATTCTTGATTTCCTGGCCACCGGGATGAGCATTGAGGAGGTTCTCGAAGAGTACCCTCAATTGACAGAGGAGGATGTTCGCGCAGCCATCGCTTACGGAGCCGAGATGTCCCGAGAAAGATATGTTGACATCCCCGTTGAGGCGACAGAATGAGGTTCAAACTCGATGAGAACTTTGGAACTCGCACTCAGCAACTTTTCCGCACTGCAGAACACGATGTTCAAACAGTTCGGAGTCAGGAGTTACAGGGATGTTCAGATCAGCATCTCTATGAGGTATGTTGTACTGAACAGCGCTGTTTGGTCACGCTGGACCTGGATTTCGCGGATGTAACCCGCTTCCCACCTGATCAAGCGAATGGCATCGCTGTCATTCGTGTCCCTCGTAATCCTAGCCTTGCTCTTCTGGAACAACTGGTTCAGCGGTTTCTTCAAGCACTCACCCGAATGTCGGTGGAGAAAAAGCTGTGGATTGTTGAGATCGATCGGATTCGGATACATCAGACAGAAGCAGAGGAACTGTGATAGACAAAAAAAGGAGATTTGACTTGAACCGGGAAGAACAGCTGGGAACTCTGTTGAGAAATGAGACGGTCACGCTGGAACCAGCGGACCCGAGCAACGTCGAGTTCCTGATCCAGTGGACCCTCGATCCCGTCGCACAAGGTCCTTACAAGCGGGTTCCCGATATCAGCGAGGACGGGTTTCGAACGCTCTTTCTCCACAGTCCGGACCGCTGGTACTTTCTCATCCGAACGAGCTCAGACAGTCGGCCGTTGGGAAGGTTTTATTACAGAAAGTGGCAGTTTCATCCGGATCCTGAGAAGATCGACTGGGAACTGAACATCTTCATCGCCGATCCTGGAGAGCGAGGTAAAGGCTATGGTACCTCCGTTCAAGCGCTGGCGATGGAGTTTCTTCTCGGATTATCACAGACTCACAGTGTGTTCGCTTATACCATGGTGAAGAACACCGCCGAGCGGCGTTCGTTGCAAAAGGCGGGCTTTGAAAAGCTCGGCCGTCTACCGTCCGACTACTATCGGGTCGATGCGCCCCCAGGCGAGTGGGTGTTGTACGCTCGAAAGGGGAACCAGCAATGAGATCTTTCTATTTTATGGGTTGCCCCGGATGAATGAGGAGGTAGTTCAATGAGGAAATTACTTCTTGTTTTAATCATTTTTTCAAGCATATCGTTTCAGCTATATGCCGCACGTGAGGAATACTTTCATGCGATCGGATTTTCAGATTCAGGAGCATATTTCGCTTACGAAAAGATCATCATCCCCGACCCTCTCCCGTTCGCCTTTTATGAGTTCACGATTCTAAATACGGATGAGCGTTTCGCAGTTTTTCAAGTCCGGTTGGACCTTGAGAAAACCTTCGGAGATTCTTTCGAGCTCTATGGATGTATTCAAGGAATGACAACATTTACATTTGATTTTGATTGTTTTGAAAATTTCTTGCGGGGCCGTTTGGAATATATCACTCAACCAGCATTTGAACAGTACGATATAACAAAGGGTCAATTAGGAGATTATATCAGCAATGAAAACGGCTCAAACAGGATTAAAATTTCCGACAATCAAAGTATCATTTTAGAAGCGATAAAAACAGGTGAAGAAAATTCATTGTCAGTGGAAATCCAAAAAATAAAGATACTTTTAGCGGATGGAGGTGAATCCCGACTTATTCATGCGGATGGAAAATCGCCATTGGGTAGTGAAGGGGCTTACCGTCATCGCATCACGGAGATTTACAAATTTAGTGATAGAGTCGTGATCGTTGTGGAGGCAAACACTCCGGGATTTGAGGGCGCAAACAACGAGATTTTTGTCTTTATCACTTTTACTGATTAGAGAATCTATACCCGTGCCAAGATCCCTTTGAGCAGGGTCAGGGCGGCCGCCTTGTCGAGCGGTTCGTTTTGATTGCCACACTTCGGAGAGTAAATGCAGGAGGGACAGCCCATCTCGCAGCCGCAGTCGCGAATCAGTTCGTAGGTCGTCTTTACCAGCTCAGGAAAGAGCTGAAAGATCTTCTCCGAGATGCCCATCCCGCCCTCGAAGCCATCGTAGATAAAGATGGTTGCAGCTCCGGTGTCCGGATGGTATGGCGTCGACAATCCACCGATGTCCCAGCGGTCGCACATCGCGTGGAACGGCGTCATAGCGATCATCGCGTGCTCCGCTCCATGGAGCCCTCCGACCCAATCGCCGTCGCGTTGGATCACCGCCTGCCGGAGTGCATCGGGCACGGTGAACCAGACCCCGACTGTCTCGAACTCGATCGGCGGCAGGTCGAGTTCGTATCGGCCAAGGACGCGATCGTACCGTCTGACTTGGTAGCTGACGAACCGCTCGGCCACGTGGAGGTTGCCTACAGCGAGTTCAAAGTCGCCGTGATCTTTCCAGTCTACCGGGTTCAAGATCCGGGTCTTGGTAACCTGTAGCGCATCGGTGTAATGATCGACCTCCTCTTTGACGACCGTTGCCGTGTTCCGTTCCAGGTCGAGATCGGAGACCAGGTAGGTCTCACCCTGATGGAGCAGGACGGCGCCTGGGTGGGCCTCTGCGTAGGCCTGCCGCACTTCCATCGTCTCCAGAGTCTCCCCGTCGCAGATCACCTCGACGATCTCGTTAGAGATATTGTCCAAGTTCACCACGTCGACCGGCCGGGCGGTCCCCTGATAGACCCAACCGACGGGTGTCGATCCCAGTAATCCCTGGTCCTCCAACGGTTCAAGCAACGGTGCGAAGTCGCCGAACTGTTTTTCATCGACCTGACGCAACGGGAGTTCGGCGGCGGCGCACATCAGGTGACCCATCTTGATGTGCAGGTTGTCTAAGTCGATAATGGCGTGCTCATGGGGGCGTTCAAAGAACCGGTCGGGGTGTCTCATGAAGTACTGATCGAGCGGGTTCTCGAACCCAACGAGCGTCACAGCCGCGGGCGCGGTTCCCCGTCCGGCGCGTCCCGCCTGCTGCCAGGTTGAGACGACCGTCCCCGGGTAACCGGCGATGATCACCGCGTCGAGCTCACCGATGTCGATCCCCAGTTCGAGAGCGTTGGTGGAGGCGACCGCATCCAGTTCCCGGTCGCGAAGCGCTCGTTCGATCTCCCGACGCTCCTCAGGGAGGTAACCAGCACGATAGACGGCGATCTTCACCTCGCCGTTCGTTGCCTCCTTCGCCCAGCGCGCGGTCAGTTCGGCCATCGCTCGGGAGATGGTGAAACAGAGCGTCTGGAACCCCTGCGTGGCGTGCAACCTGAGCAGGTCACTCGTCTGGCGGTGGACCGAGTGGTCGGGGTAATGGACCGGATTCCAGAACAGGAAGTACCGGTCGCCGTGGTCCGAGCCGTCCTCAGCGATGACCGTCACGTCCTTGCCGATCAGCTTGTGCGCATGCTCCTCAGGATTGGCGATCGTCGCTGACGACAGAATGAACTGCGGATCGGCACCGTGACGTTCCAAGATGCGAGCCAGTCGGCGAATCAACATGGCGACGTTTGAGCCGAAGACGCCCCGATAGCGGTGCGCTTCGTCGATGACCACGAACTTCAGATGTTTGAAGAACCGGGCCCATTTGTGATGCCACGGAAGGTACTGATGCAGGGCGTAAGGGTTGCTCACGATGATACGGGAGATCTCTCGGATCCTGGGTCTCAGATGCTGAGGGGTGTCGCCGTCGTAGATGTTCGCCCCGAGGGCGATCCCGGTCGCTCGCTCCAGCTGGTGTAGCTTCTCCAGTTGGTCGTTGGCAAGCGCCTTGAGCGGATACAGGTAGAGGGCAGTCGCCCGTCGGTCATGATACAGGTGTTCGAAGATTGGCAGGTTGAACGCCAGCGTCTTGCCCGAGGCGGTCGGAGTGGTGAGAATAACGTTTTCCCCGCCCCGGATCTGCTCGATCGCCTTGACCTGATGGGTGTAGAGCGTGAGGTTCTCCCGGTTGAGATAGGTGTTCACGGGGTCCGGGAGCGGTTTTTCCAAAACTCCGTAGCGGGCCGCTTGGCCGGGGATCACCCGAACGATCTCGATTTGACCTTGGTACCAGGGCTGGCGTTTCAGGATTGTGATAAACGAGTCGATCGATGATGTCATAATGTATTTCGATGGACGATTTATTATACTGGGAGTAAAACTGAATTTCATCATGGCTTGGCTCAAGAAGGTAGGCAATGATGACCGGTTCGCGGTTGACCGATGTCGCTGTGTTTGTAATCCTGTTCGGGATCTTCATGGTGATCTTCAGCTTGTGGGGAGGGAGCGCCGGAGCGAGAGGGGCGACCGCGGGGATTCGTCTCGGCCTGCCTGCCATTGCGTTTGGCCTGCTGCTCATGCTGATAGAGGTCTACCGGACCCGAAGGCGGTATCCCGGCAGAGTCCATAAACAGGTCGGTGTCACGCCCTGTTGCCTGTCGGAGAACTGGGAGTCGCTCCATGGAGGCCGGGTGGTCCGTTGCAACGAGTGTGGCCAGGAGATGTTCCCCCAGAAGCTGGTGCTCTGGTCGGAGATCGAGAAGAAACAGGCGCAGGAACAGGAAGAAGAGGGGCAAAACCG